>CALJVH010000023.1 GCA_937974645.1 uncultured archaeon
TGATGCGAGCACGGCTAGCGGGTTTAAGTCTATTCCCTGCACATTCTTCACTATCTTTTCCAGTAATGTCCTTTTATCGAGGAAGTGTTCTTCAGCGTACTCCTTAATCTTCTTAATTGCTAATACTAGGAAAGTCCCTGAACCGCATGCGGGGTCTAACACTCTCTTATCTGGATCCCCATCATAACCAACTTCTTCTAGAACGAGTTCGGCGAGCCAATCGGGTGTGAAATACTCTCCAAGCTTATGCCTTATATCTCTGGGGACTAAGTTCTGATATAGCCTCTTGAAGAGGTCTTTGACTCTTTCAGGAGATAGTTCTACGGTGGCGGGTTCATAATCTAACAGCTTTTTGACTATAATGTAGATTACACGGGCAACTTCGTCGTTCCACTCATCCAGATACCAGGCGAAGTAGTCAGCCTCTAGGAAGTTCTTTATCCCAAGCTGGGCGAAAATCCCTCCTTCTTCAAGCTCTCTAAGCTCATTCAGCATATCCAAATTATTTCTTAAATAAGCCTCTTCTAATCGCTTGAGGTAAGACTCGATCAGGCTGTCCGCGAACAGCGTCACGACCTCGGAAGTCAGTAGCTTCATTAAGATCGTATAGTAGGTATGGATAGAGAACATCAGCTTTTCAACATCAATTATCTTATGGCCTTTCAGCCCGTAATAATCTATTAATCCCTCTAGCTTTTCCTTTGAATATGCGCAAACCTGTGAGAAGACTCTCTTCCAATCCTCGAAAAGCATTCTCGTCCTTGGAGACTTAGAATTGAGCAAGGTTTTATAGAGAGTTAAAATTGCATCTCTGCTTATAGTGCTTTGAGGGCCGAAGTCTTCTAATAAAAATCTAGCCTCTAACGGCTTCCTCTTTAAACCCCTTATGGCTTCCAATAACCTTAAGATCGTCTGAGCGTTAACCTCTAAAGCCTCGGTTTCCTCCCATTCGTTCTTCCTAAACCTCAGAAAGGCTATTTGAAAACCATCGAGTATGACGCCAAAATACCTCCCATAATACTCTGCGCTGACTGCTTCAGCTTTTATGTATTTTTTAACCTGCTCTTTAGCTGCTTCAAATTCCCTTTTATTCCTTAATTTTCCGGGAGCCTTAAATTCTAAAATAACGGTTCCATATAAAGCGTCTTTCCTGACACCAGATACTACGCACCTTGCGCCCGCAGCATGCCTTTCATAGGCAGGTTTAATGTTCCATGATCTTAAAATCGGGTCGAAAGTTATAGCAAACCCGATTCTCAGATCTTCTTCACTAATTGCCTCTTGCGCTTTCTGTTTTATCTCCTGAGATAGTTTTGCGGTATCTATTTCCCTCAATGAAGTCTCCATTCTTTTACCTCTTTATTTTAACCTACTTCTCCGCTTTTTCCAATTCGTTTTACCTCAAACCACTTTTTAAATCCACTTTTCTTTAATTCATCTATACTAGCTACGTTGACTTTTGATTCTTTATCAGGTTTTCCTTTTCTTAATCTAAACATTATTTTTAAAGCAACTTGTATCACTTTCCTTTTCGCCGCTTCATCACTGGCTATAATATAAAGTGTATCTGAATACTCTAAGTTCTTCCTTATGTTCTTCTCCACTTGTTCTTTTGGTGAGCGGTGCTCGATCTCAATCCTTAGTACTTTCCCGTTCTTCTCAGCCACTAAGTCTGTATAGCCTCTTCCGCTCTCGGTTAAATCGGTCTCTATCTCCTCCTCAGTTTTCACTTTGTATCCTTCTGGTTCGAGCCATTCTTTAACCACTTCTAGGGCTATGGCTCTAGATGTTTTTCCTCCTCCGCCAAGCTCGTTTATAGCTCTGTCAGATGGCATGCCAAATTTTTCGGCGAAAGCTATCTCCCCCCATCTTGAAAGCCAGTAGTAGAAGCTCCTCCCAAGCTTTGTGAACTCTATCAAACCCTTGCCCCCTCTTTTGGTAGTTTTGCAAACTCATATAATTTCTTTTCGAGCTTCGAGTATTTCCTTGTCGAGCTCCTCCACTCCTTAAGCTTCTTATTTACATCTTTACATCTTCATAGATCTCCGAGGCTAAGTAGTTTCCTGTTCCAATAGCCCTAGGACGGCTTTATCGAAAGGAGTCATCGTGGCGACTATCTCTTCAAGGTTTCTCGGCTTTTCTTCCTCTCTTGGAAGGGGCCTTTCAACAGCCTCCTTAACCTCTTTAGGTTTTCTCTCTAAAAGATATTTCCTGCCAAAAACGACTTCTCTCATTAGTTCTTCAAAGCTCTCCCTATCCAATCCAAACCCCTCATAAGCTGGTGAAACTTCTGCTGTTCGAAGTGGGAGAATCCCACCTTCGATCTTATGTTTTGCGTAGAACCACCTGTTTGGCTGTTGTTGGAGTTCTTGGAAGTATTTCTCCCACTCTTCCCGATAAGTGAACCAGTCGTAGTCTAAAGACTCCCGGGAGGCTAAAAGGAGGGGTGACGGGCCCGCCCGGATTCGAACCGGGGACCTTCGGCTCTCTTCACGTATCGGCTCCGAAGGCCGACGGTCTAGGAGTTTTTCTTGTTTGGATAAACTCTCTCTATCCAAGCTAAGCTACGGGCCCGGAGCTTTTTATGCAGTACTCTGTATATAAGCCTAAACGATGACTTTGAAGATGGTGAAAAAGAGAGAAGATGGTTGGTGGCCGCCAGCCTGACGACTAACGCTACCCGCGGAATCGAGCAAGTGCTCATTGACGCCCTTATTGCCCGGCCTTAATAGGAAAATCTCTTCCAGTTTGAGCCCTTGAGCTGCACGGCTTTCGGCTTTGCATTTTTAGCGTCATTCCTTCACAATTCCGCTACGTGTCTTCTTCGAATGAGCTCTTATTTCAGATATTCGAGCACCACGTAAAAAACTCTCGAGGTTTTGAATTTTCCACATAGTCCATGCGACTTAGAAAAGCCATAGTGCTTCGGGCCAGTTCAGCAACTTCAAAAACCTGTCTTCATCTCCTCGCTTAAGAGCTCGATAAGCTGTAACGATTTTCTGAAGTTGGCTCGCTATCGATAAAGAAAGCTGAAAACTCCCCGGGATAAACTCAATTTTTCAAACATCATTTCATCTCCTTGGAAGGCCGGAATTCCCGGATTTTAAGGCGTCAGAAATTACCCTATGAATTTTATATACTAGCAGGAGGCCGGTTTTCCTTAACACCATAGCTCGAGAAGTTTTGTAGCGCATATTACCCGGTTATATTCGTTCATATCGTAACATAACATAGTTCTTGAAGTTGCTGAAGGGAGTGCGTTCATGAAGGAGTAGCCGGCCGTTAATATATCCGCCGTCTATAGTGTCGAGAGCGAATGAGAATGGCTACGCCGCGCATATCGTTAAAAATAACTCGGGAAGGAGTTCATGGGTCTCAAACAATCCCCCAACACATCCCTATTAACTTTCCTAAGCCCGAATATGTCTTGCCGAATTTTTTAGGTATAACTTCAGAAGAATTCGACGATGTAATTTTAATTTCCGCTCGCCGGCAAATATCAGATGAGTCCATGAGTAAGGCATTCAGGAAATCCAGCAGCATGTTAATCAACTTATCGACGGACACGGAATCGATAATTGTTGATATTCTCAAGGTTATTAAAATAAAGTATGATTACAGGACATTATCCAAGATTACGGGATTTCCGGTCTCAACTCTCACACGGTATGTTACCGGGAAGACTGCTCCTCGAGGAGCTAAGGCTGAGAGACTTCTCAGAAATATCTTAAGCAATATTAATCTTCCCGCCTTCATTGCTGAATACTCCGGCTTTAATGGCGGCCGCCTAGATCTAACAAGAATAATGTTGAATCCAAATTTGGTGAAGATAATTGGGGCTTATGTTCTTGAAGAGTTCGCCGGAATGAAGATAACATCCATAATGCCATTAGATATTTTGAGCCTTCCTCTAGCTAGTTATCTTTCTATAACTACCTCGAGACCCTTATACCTAGTGTCTCCCTCCCCGATCTCATCTCCGGATCATTTAACACCCCTAGTCTTCTCGGATGAGGATAGGGATGATGCTAGAGCTTACTGGCTCCTCCTTGAGAAGAATTGTAATAAAGAGAGCGTCTTGCTTCTGAGCAGTAAGACTCCGGAGCCGCGCTTCTTTAATAGCCTTATTGAGTTCTTAATGAATGAGAAGATAGAGGTTGGGGGATTCTTTGTAGTGGCGGCTAAGGAAAACATTTTGAGTGATCTGAGAGTTCCACCTGGGATTAAGCGATCCTACTTATTCATGATATAGGCTAAGCCTTACGAAAGGTTTATGTAGTCCGAAAACCCCTAGGCATATTCTCTCCAAGTGTGGCCGCATTTCCTACATCGGAAGAACTGTGTCATCGGCTCGTCCGCGGATCTGGTCTGAATCGACCAGTAGTAGGCTTCTCTTGCTCCGCAGCTAGGACAGACTACCTCCGTTGTGACGGGTAGCACTCTCTCTTCCTCCCCCTTCTCAACAACCATTATGGTGGCGCCAGACCTCTTCCTCACCTTGGTATAAACGACTCCTCCTTGGACAGGCTTCTCATACCCGCATTTGGGGCAAACCCATGCGGGCTTATTCGTCTTCCTTAGAACCATTATCTTACCGCATTTAGGGCAGAGCTCCATGTCCCCCGCACCTTCCATGCGGTCCAATCCTCTGCTAATTAAGTTTCCCCCTACTAGAGCTCCCCGAGCTCTCTTCGAAGCTCTATTGAAATCTCCTTTAATTCTTGGACTGCTTTTTTAACGGCATCTACGGCTTTCAGCTTGTTTGCATTCGTCTTAACTCTGAGTATCGTTTTTCTGGTTAGTGGGTGATCCATTATCGCGCCAGAGTACTCTACGCCATCCATTCTTTGTAAGACTTCACTTAGAGAGTCGAGCACGCTTACGTCTTCCTCGAGCATTTCAAGCTCTAAGTAATCATCTCTGCTTTTGAGGATCCTGAGCTTCAGCTCGGCATCACCTCTAGCATCGAGGCTATTCGCTCCATATTTCCGTAGAATGGGACGATTTTACGTTTATGCTTCTCCCCGCATTTGGGGCAAATCAAGCCCGCTCTTGTCCTGGTCAGCGCGTTTAAGCACTTATCACATATGCCTAGCACGACTCCTAGGTTTGGTTTCCAGATGGAGAGACCTATTATTCCCATGAACTGGGTTATTACTTGAGCTACGACTAGATCCCCTACTCCGACTACATCTTTCATCTCTTCCTTCATCCCCCTTCCTGGGACTATTATTGCTGCTTTCGGATGCTTAAGTGCGCGGTCTCCAACAGATAATATTGTCACGACAACTATCTTATCTTGAATGCTTCTTACTTGAGCTAGAACTTGATCGCCGACCTTAATGAGCTGCGGGGTTTTTAACGGCCTTACATCGACGATCCTCTTAGACTTGTCGTAGGAGACTGTACCTAGCACCTTCGCGATAACCCTCCCCCGACTATCTAGGGCGGCATTCTCGCCCGGGCTGAACTCTTCTTGAATGCAGAGGGGCTCCCCCGGAACTACTGTCTCACCATCCTTGACGAAGACCATACCATTACACCCCCATCATGAGGTATCTTGGACCTCTAATCACTTCCTCCCACCTGGCTTCCCCAATCATTATGAGTGCCTCAGTGGGGAGTAGTAAGGGCAACTTAACGCTCCCCTGATCCTCTATTGAGAGTCTGGGGCATGCGGTGTTAATGAAGGCTTCGAACCCGCTATCTCTCAGTAAATCGGTCTCCACATCGTCCATTATGAGTATCTCTGCCCTCCTGCCAGCCCTCTCTAAAAGTTTCTTAAGACTCATGGCGCATCGCGCCCTAAACTGCCCCGGCTTAACGCTTACGAGAATTCCAATCTTATTGGCTCTTCGAGCCATCTCAATATATCCATATCTTGATCTTAACAGCCTCTCTATCTCAGCATCTAGGGGGCCTAGGGTTTCCAGCTCCGGATCTAGGAAATAAATGGGTTTTTCGGTCTGGAGCCCGAGACCTAGACCATGAAATCTGCTACCGATAATCAGATAACCATTAACCTTCTCGGAGAGTTTTAGGAGGGGGGCGTAGGCGCAGCCTAGAACTTGGCCCTCATAACGGAGAGGAGAGGCCGGTGGGCCCGTGAGCGCACTTACATCATGCTCCCCTAGGAATTGCTTAACTAGATCGAGATGATCAAGCCATTGAACAATCGCGCCCAGCCCAATCCTCCCGCATCCCTCTAGGAGTCTTATATTTTTCTTGAGGGTCTTTAGGAGTGGTCCAGGATCTGCTCTCCTACATTCGAGATATAATGTTGGTAGCGGGTCTTCGTCTAAGAATTTAGCATGGCCTAGATGTAGTATTCCATCAGCGCTCACAGCGCTGGCATGTGCTACTGCCAGATCGCATCCGCCCCAGCATCCCCCTCCATGTAGCATGATCTCTTCTAAACTTGATGAGAGCTCCTCAGCAAGCCTTCTAGCGATTTCGCGAAGCCCCGGTGGAGCCTGAATAAGCACCCTCCGGATATTATTCTCCTTAATCCAGCTCTTGGCCTGCTCCACCTCGATCTTGTAGCCGCCGATAAGCATCCTAACCCCCTCGCTAGAAGCCCGGGATTAAGAGCACGAGCTTGAAGTTGAAAAAGGTTGAGGTCTGGAGACCCTGACGGTTAGGCCCTAGTGGAATTATTAGGAGGCTTGATCCACGCGTTTAGCATTCCCGCATGCGCTGAGAATAGGGATAAATCCCGTTCCATTTGGTTAGTGTAGCAAAATCATGTACAGAATAATTAGGAGGCAGGTGAAGTGCCCAAGGCTTGAGGTCTGGGGTAATGAGATCAGGATCATCGTACCGAGAAACATGGATCCTTGGAGAGTGATGAGGGAGAATAGGAGGTGGCTTGCCAAGCAGATTGAGCTGGCGAGGAGGGCATCGAAGATCTCGAGGAGGATCGAGTTCGTGCAGAGAACGAGGAAAAAGTTCAGGTCTCTCGTCGAGAATGTGGTGCGAGAATATGCTAGAGAGCTGGGGGTGGAGGTGGACAAGATATTCGTGAGGAGGGTTAAGTCATCTTGGGGAAGCTGCAGTGGCAGGAGAAACATAACAATAAGCGCGATTGCTCAGAGGCTTCCTGAGAGGCTAATAAGGTACATCGCATATCATGAGGTCTGTCACCTCGTTAGATGGAGGCATGATAAGGAGTTCGAGAAGCTGGTGAGGGAAAAATTTCCCGATCACGGCGATCTGGAGCTTCAGCTCCAAGCATACTGGATCAAGCTGAGAGAGCTGGAAGAGATGGAAGCGAATCCTAGGAGGCTTTAACCCGTTTTCTCTTATGCTCAACTTTCTTCCCAGCCTTAGCCTGGGTGAGGTTTCGGCTCATCTTCATGGTTGACTTACCGACTGGATAACCCATTTTCAAGATATTTTCCAGCCCCATGCGAGAAGATAACTTTTCCGTTCTCAGTGATATAGCTATATTTCGGCTCGGGCTTGAGGCTCCAGCGCGATGCATAAACTGGGTTTCCCAATATGGTATGGATACGGTTCGGAGATCAGGAAGATTGTGGAGGAGGCTCGCGAGACGGGCTTCGACTACATTGAGGTTAGCATAGACCATCCATGGCCACGAGGTGGTGAGCCGGGCTTAGATAAGGTTGTTAAGTTGATCAGGGATACGGGCTTATCCCTAGGCTTCCATGCTCCATGGAGGGATCTCAGGCTCTCCTCACCATTTAATGAAATCCGGGATGCATCGATTAAGGTCTCTGAGAGAATTATCTCGATTCTCTCAATCTACGAGTGCGATTATCTCGTAATCCACCTCTCGACCGATCAGGCTGTGGATAGAATCAATGAGGTCAGGGGTGATGTGGTGGAGGCGGCGGTGAAGTCCGCTGAGACCCTAACCAAGATCTGCAAAGACCTCGGCATTAAGCTCCTGGTAGAGAATGTACATGAGGATTTGGAGATGTTCGAGAGGATGACGTCCAAGTCTGGGGGAGTCTGCCTTGATATCGGCCATGTGATAATCTCCACAATCAAGAGACTCGGGAGGGAGAGCTTAGGCGAGGAACTCGAAAAATGGTTAACATCGCTAAAAGACAGTATAACGGTGATACACTATAGTGGCGTCAGGTTTAACGGGAAATACGCTAGAGATCACCAGTTGACGGACAGCTCCGACAAGTATCTACGGCTTCTGAAGAGCTGGCTCAATATTATAAGTCCCCGGCATATACTGCTGGAAGTCTTTGAGGGCGTGGGCGATGAGCATGTGTGGCCGAGGCAGCTTGCAGATGCCGCTCACTTTCTCAAGGGCTCCTAGAATGCACCTCGTCCCTTTAAATCGCCGTTGAGACTTCTTTCTCTAGATGCGCGGTGGAAGCGAGGTTTTAGAGGAATTTTTCACGGCTCTCCAAGAGGCAATCTGGAAGCTTATCTCGAGATGCTGGGAGAAAGCTGATCTCAAGGGCCTCAGGGAAGTCGCGGCAGTCGATATCGCCTATAAAGAGGATCTGGCACTAGCGGTCGCAGTATGCTGGGACCTTGAGCAGAATGAGCCCGTCGAGGAGAAATGGCTGGCCTGCGAGGCACCGTACCCTTACATCCCGGGTTTGCTTTTCCTCAGAGAGGCGCCGCCAATGCTGAGGGCAATCAAGCTCCTAGAGCACGACTGGAGCCTCCTCCTCGTAGATGGCCATGGCCTTCTTCATCCAAGAAGAATGGGGCTCGCGGTCTTCTTGGGCTTCATGCTCAATAAGCCGGCGCTCGGAATTGCGAAATCACTCTTAGTAGGAGTTGAGGGGCCCGGCGAGAATTGGGGGCCAGTCTGGTTCTCAGGCGAGATCCTAGGCTACTGGTTCAAGCTTAGAGGAGGTAGAAAGTTCTATGCGAGCCCAGGTTACATGATACACGTGGAGCAGGTTCCAAAAATCATCGAAATCTTCGGGCTAGATTATCCGAAGCCCCTCGCATATGTTGATGAGCTCTCGAAGAAGCTAATTAGGAACTTACCCCGTGATCCTAGTCCATCCCCTTCTCATTCCTTCTCCGAGCGGCGATCGCGCTAGCCTCCTCAAGTATCTTCCTAGCCTCATCACTCAGACGCGTCTCCGTGATAATGGCCCCGCTAAAGTTTCCGACCTCAGCCGATAGGTCCTCCATCATGTTAACGAGTTTATTCAGCTCGTCGGATGCGGTTGGCGCGATCCCGCGGATCTCTCGGCTCGCGATAGCTAGTACCTCTCTCAGCGGTAGGACAACTTTACTAGCATCTTGCAGGTCCTTAACGGCCTCAACCCTGTAAAGCACACCCTCAAGAAGTAGGTTGGCGTGGACGAGTTTCCTAAGAGATTTCCTGAGCTCGACAAGCTCCTCCGCATACATCGCCGCCCTCTCCTGATCCCTCTCCACATGCGCTCTCACGACCTGCTCGAATAGCTCCCTCTCCCTCGCCTCAACATCCCTAACCCTCCTCGATAACCTCGCCCTGATAAGGCTCACAATCTCAAGAATATTATTGGTGCTGATCTCCTTCCGCTCAACCCCCCTTCGCTTCCAGAAGGTTAGGCGCATCTCTTCTCAAATGATCTAGGCCGCCTAGAAATAACTTCCCGGAATGAGTTTTAGCAAGTATGCAACTGGAGGATTTCCTGAGAGTACTCGCAGAACACGACCATCCGGTTTTTAAGGGAGGCTTGAGAAGGTGCTTGACGAGCCTTGTTGGAGGAGCTTATACAAGCAATATTGTTCATTCTTCCAGCATATTTCGCGAATGCCTCCCCAGCGGTTGGGGTGAGGTTGATCGGCCGCTCAACACCATTAGATCGAGGCGCTAAGGCCTGGGATGGGCGGAGAATTCTAGGGAATGGAAAGACCTTGGAGGGTCTATTAATAGGTATAACAGCAGGTACGCTTACAGGGCTGATATTCAACGCATTCATCTCCAGCCTCTATAGGAGCCCACTCGAACCCCTCATCCTAAGCGCGGGCACGATGACTGGAGATATCTTCGGATCATTCATCAAGAGGAGGCTTGGACTTGAGAGAGGGCGCCCAGCCCCCGGCCTTGACCAGCTCGGCTTCCTCGCCTTCGCCCTCCTCTTCTCCACGCTCGCATTCGGCCCACCCAGGTGGCTAAACACTCTAACACTAATCTTCTTAGCGGCAATAACAGCTGCACTTCATCTTGGAACAAACTATCTCGCATATATTCTGGGCTTAAAGTCTGAACCCTACTAACGACTCCCTCCAATGAGGAGCATGATTAGGAAGACTAGAAAGATTACAGCATACATCACAAGCATTACGTTTTTCATGCGCTTTTGTCGCGCCTCAATCTTCGCCTGAACCCCTTCACACTCCGCCGAGCATAACTCCTTATCCGGGGGAATAGCCTTACCACAAATCCGGCAATGCCTATGATTTATGATCCTTATCTTCTTATCCTTCTTCCCGCTCAACGACAAATTGTTCTCAAAGGGATATTTAAACTACTGTGTAAAGGATCTTAACCTTTAAGAAGCTTAAAGGTTAAGCAGAGAGCTTTACCTCTTTATCACAAACTTTATCAGTACTCAGTTTCTCCTCGAGATTAAGGTCCATGCTATTCTCATGGAAGATTTCGATAAAGTTGCTTTAACTTATAGGAGGTAGAAATTCTCTTAACCTCGTTCTAAGAGACGCTTAGCTTCTAGGACGAGTTCCCAGATCTTGTCATTAACGTGATGTATGTTCTTCGCGATCTTGCCTTTCTCCATCGCCTGACACTCCTCGAGATTCTTAAGTGCCAGCGATATCGAGATCGGCCTTAGATTCTTTTCATCTCTGATGAGTAGTAGGTTGCCCTCGCTGAAGAATCCTCGGAATCCTCTCACGCCAGGTCTCATGATGTCAGCTCCCCTCGCTATATGTGGTACTGCTCCCATATCGACTACCAGGGATGGAAAACTATCGAGCAGCTCGCGATTGTATTCTTCGTGGAGGGTTGGGAAGATTATTTCCCCGACCTCGGCTAGGAGATATTCTCCAACCTTGTAGATCTTGAAATCCTCTCCGGCGAGCTGGAATACGTTCTTGATCCTCTTGCCCATGATCTCGGAGGCCCAGTTGAGCTTACTGAGTCTCTCTAAGAATTTCATTGAATCCCGTTTACTGAGATATCTCGCCCTCATCTCGCAAGTCTCTCCTTAATCACTTGGTAGGCCTCATCCAAGCTCCTTATTCTCTTGATTAGTCCACCCTCATAGACTATATTCCTATTCCATGGCCTATCGTAGAGGAGGAGAAACCTCGTCCTCAACGTGCAGCCATCCACGAGGAGCGGCGAGTCGTCAATGAAGACCTCATAGTCCAGTCTCGCCTTCATCCCGCTACTCCTTATCCAGATTATGTCGTCGAAGGGTATCCGATGTACCTCAAGCCATAGGAGAGTATACTTTTCGACATCCCGGGGCCTGGCCGTGACGACATCTACTTTACCTATGGTTCTAAGCCTTGCTACCTTCTCCGAGAGGTTTGGTTCGGTTGGTGGAAGCATTCTCCACATCCTCCAAGCCATCTTCATGAGCTCCATGAACTCTTCCCCGGTTATTCCTAGTCTCCTCCAGAAATCCCATTCGACGAGATCTTCATACTCCAGCTTCTGCCCGGATCTTCTGTTCCATAGCCTTATCCATAGCCTCATAGTATCGGCCAGAACCCCATCAACATCCAGCGAGATCCTAAGCAAGGCCTGCGACAAGAATGCCTGATCACCCTCTAAAAAAATAAATGGGGCGCAGGGGGCATATGCTTCCCCCTAGGTTAATAAGGTGGCTCTGGATGCTTGGTTGGCTGGAGGGGCGAGCCCTGGGATGCCGACGAACGTGCGGATCAAGCTAACGAGCACGGATCTCGAGAAGATTGAGAGGGTATGCTCTGACATCAAGGATATAGCGCTGAGAACGGGGACGAAGATAAGCGGCCCAATCCCGCTGCCCAAGAGGAGGCTCACCCTACCGGTCCGGAAGTCTCCATGCGGTGAGGGATCCAAGACTTGGAGAAAGCATGAGCTCAGGATCCATAGAAGGATCATAGGCCTCGAGATAACGGATCAGAGGGTCATGAGGGAGATAATGAGAATTCAGATACCCGAGGATGTTAGTATAGAGATGCAGATACGCTAACTGGGAAAGCTCTGCATATTTATTATCGAATGCACACGTGAAAGAACTTCTCTCTTGGCTCAGAAATAAGGTTGGATTGAGACTTTGAAGTCAAGTTACTCTCCCCAGTCTTCTGAGATCTCTTCAGCTTGCTTCAGCCTCATCTCGCCATTCTCGTTAATCTCGAGCTCCAGCTGAGATCCACATTCATCATGCTCGAAAAATTCTCCTGGTAATGCGTCGTCAGGAACCTCTACATCTCCCCCGCAAATCGGGCACTTTAAAACAGGCATTCCACCAACACCCTGGTAGTTCGTAGGTCGGAAGAGCCAAATATTAAGTTATTTCGAGGCTGGTCTAGGACTTAATCCTTGTCCCTATCTCCCGCTCCAAGGCCTCCAGCGGGTCATCAATTAACCCCGTCGAGATTATCGCCTCGCCAACGCCCGACTTCACAGCCTCACAGCACATCATGACCTTCCTGTTCATGCCAACACCGATCTTAGACTGAAGCTTTTCAGCATCGCCCGCACTCATCTTGTCTAGGATCTTCCCACCGACAACCACCCCTTCGACATCCGTTAATACGAGCAACTTTTCAGCTCTAAGGCTCATGGAGATCTTGGCCGCCGCTTGATCCGCATCAACATTCAGTAATTCGCATTCCGTTCCAAGGGCTATCGGCGCGACGACGAGAACGTGGAAGCTGTCGAGAAGCTTCTCCGCAACACCGGTGTTCACATCGATGATCCTTCCCGTGTATCCTCCGGGTATTGCTCGAGGCCGTCCCCGTTCATCCATGATCACAATCTTCTTTTTTCTCTCAGCTCTCAAGAATCCGCCATCCGCACCGGAGATGCCGATCGCGCCCGTACCGTATTTCTGAAGCCTCGAGACTATCTCTTTATTTAGCTTCCCGGCCATGACCATGACGAAGACCTCGAGCTCTGCCTCATCCGTATACCTGCTCCTGATGCCCTGCGGCGAGATCACGAACCTTGGCTCAATATTCATCCTCCTCTCATACTCGGAGACTAAATCACCGCCACCATGAACGAAGATCACCTTCATCCCCACGGAAGCCCTCCTAGCGATGCTCCGGGCAATGTTATCGAGATTCTGTGCCAGAGCCCTACCACCGGCCTTCACCACGATCATGCTTTCACCCGCCTCCTTAAGCTGGCTTGAGCGGCGGTATCATTAGTGCTTCTCTTTCGTCGAAGCCCATCATTATGTTGAATGCTTGGACTGCTTGTCCTGCTGCGCCCTTCATGAGGTTGTCTATCGCGGCCATGAATGCCGCCCTGCCAACCCTGCCATCATATGCGAATCCGACGTCGGCGAAGTTGCTTCCGATAACGTACTTGGGGTCCGGGTAGCCGACCGGTGGGCCCCGGATTATCCTGATGAAGGGCTCCTTGCCGTAGCAAGATGCATAGGCCCTGACTATCCTGATTTCGTCCACGCCGCTGCTGAGCCAAGCGTGTGACGTGGCGAGCGCTCCCCTGATCGAGCTGACCGCGTGGGGGACGAAGGCGATCCTCAGCTCCCTCCCGGCGAGCTTTGAGAGCTCCTGCTCTACCTCGGCTACATGCCTGTGCCCCGCCGCCTCATATGGCCTGATAACGTTCTCCCTCTCCGGATGATGTGTTCCAGGGGTCGGGCTTCTCCCAGCCTCGCTACTCCCAACCTTCACGTCAACCGCGATGTGGTCGAGTTCTATCAACCTCTCCTTAACTGCGGGTATGAGCGAGAGAATCGCTGCTGTCGAGTTGCATCCGGGAGAGGCGACTAGGCTTGCTCCGGCTATCTTCTCCCTATGGAGCTCCGGCATTCCGTAGACAGCCTTCTCGAGCAGGTCGGGCTGGGGGTGCTCGAAGCCATACCACCTCACATAGTCCTCTGGCTTCTTCAGCCTGTAATCCGGCCCGAGGTCTATCACCTTCAGCCCCGACTCGAGCGTCCTCGGGACGTAGTTTATCGAGACTCCTGCCGGGAGGCTCAGGAAGATGACATCAGCCTCAAGTATCTTGTCGAGGTTCACTTCCACGAATCGCATGTTTCCATAGAATCCCCTGAGATGCGGGTGAACGTGAGCGATGGGCTTTCCAGCATATTCTCTCGAAGTAGCGGCAACTACTTCAACCTCCCTGTGAAGAGCGAGTATTCTCAGCAGCTCTCCACCGGTATAGCCGCTCGCGCCTATTATTGAAACCTTAACCACCATACTAGAAACACCCTAACTGGAGACGTCGGGCTCCGCGGCATCCATTTATTAAAAGATTCACCTCCTGAGAAGCTCTTTAACGTATTCGATGAGCTTTCTGGGGACATTTATTCTCGTGGCCTCCATGAAGCCCTTGAACTCTGGGACGCCGTTAACCTCGTTGACGAGGTATCTTTCATTCTCCTTGAAGATGTCTATCGCGATGAACTCGCCACCTATGACCGATGAGACCTTCAGAGCGAGCTCCCGGAGCTCCTCATCCAGCTCGGCCATCTTAACTAGGCCGCCCCTAGCCACATTGCTCCTCCAATCACCACTCGACGCAGATCTCCAGATCGCTCCCAGCACCTCCTCGCCCAAGACGAGAATCCTGAGATCTCTGCCGCCGTCGACGTACCGCTGGATTAGATGAGTTTTCAGGGCTTGGCTCTGATAGAGCTCCCGGTGCTCGACGATGCTCTTGAATGACTGCGAGTCCTTCACCAGCGTGACGAGCCTGCCCCAACTCCCTATGGGCGGCTTATCGATCACCGGGAATTTCACAAGCTTCTCCGCCCTCTCAGCAGCCTCACCATTAAGCGCGATCACGGTCTCAGGGAAAGGTATCCCGGCCCTCCAAAACCTGCTGAGGGTAAGTATCTTGTCGCCGGCAGTCAGGATAGCATCGAGGGGGTTTATTGCCTTAGCTCCTGAAGCCTCCCGAATCGCGGCGCAGTAGGCGGCTCGTTGCATCGAGATAGTCCTGATAAGCGATATCTCTGCCGGATTTTCCTCCCAAAGAAGAGGCGTATACTTCGCGTTTGTGAGCTTGAATCTCAGCCCGGATCTTCCAATCTCCTCCAGTATGATCTTCTCCTCGAGCCTAGGGACGTCAACGATGAGCTCAACATCTGCCGCCATACCCAAGGACTCTGAAACTTTTGCCCGCAGTTACTATAAAACCTTTCACATAGACTACTAAAATTAAAAGAATCTTTAGCATATTCGAGAATATACTTAAGATTCTTCACGAATCTTTTCGAGGAAAATAGTTATTTAACTCGGGTCTGAGTTATATAAGTCTTTCGCGGGCTTATAGCTCTTGGAGTTGCTTCTCCTCCGGGGCGCCCTCGCGGGATCTTCATCATCATAACGTCTCCTCACCTACGCAAACCCTGGAGACTTATGAAAATGAGCTCGAGAGATATGCCGAGTCAGAAGCCGCGGTATTGAGATCTAGAGAGGCTGAGAGGTCTAATAGACATACTATGTAGAGGTCGTAAGATATTTATCTATCAAGTGATCGTAGTATACCCGAGAGTTTTGCCGGTGAAGAGAAAGAACCGTGGAAGGAAGAAGGGCGACAAGGGCTCAGAGGGGCTGGTCCAATGCGATAACTGCGGTGCTCTTGTGCCGAGAAGCAAGATAACTAAGGTTACTCGCCGGGTCTCGCCCGTCAGCGGAGACTTGGCTAGAGAGCTCAAGAAACAGGGTGCTTACATAGCAGAGAGCGTGGTCACAAAGAACCTCTGCATCTCCTGCGCGATACATTACGGCATCCTGAAAGTCAGGGCCAGAGAAGAGCGAAAGAAGCCGGTTACAATCTAGATGTTGCAAGATATTTATTTATTGGGTGATCGCCGTATATCCCGGGTTTAATGAAGGGAGTCTATGTTGCTGCCGCTTTAGCTCTTTCCTTATCCATCTTATCCCTAGTAGGCATAGTAGCAATTTACCAGTTCACGATCTACGAGTCCAAGATAAGTCAGCAGATCTCCGATCTTGGGTCAAAGATCACTATTCTTGAAGAGGAGCTGGCTAGAATTCGGGCCGATCTTAGGATGCTGAGGGCGAATCTATCCCAGCAGGCTCAGCAGATTGTACTCGTCCAGCAGAACCTGACATCGCCGGAGCTCGTCTACGAGAGGGTGAAGGATTCGGTGGTGATGATTAAGGCGAGAGTGGTCGTCGAGACGATTCTTGGGAAGAGATACGCGTCGAGCCAAGGATCAGGCTTTGTCTATGACGTCGCGGGCTACATAATCACGAATTACCACGTAGTAGAGAACGCCATCGAGGTGGAGGTATTTTTCCCGGATAAGAGCATTTACAAGGCCGCGCCTGTCGGGTCGGATCCATACGCAGACCTCGCGGTTCTGAAGATAGATCCCGGAGGCAAGGTGCTCTATCCACTCGAGCTGGCGAACTCGTCCCTTCTCCGGGTTGGTCAGCCCGTGATAGCGATAGGAAATCCCTACGGGTTCGAGGCGACCTTAACGACGGGAGTTGTAAGCCAGCTCGGGAGATGCCTCATCTCGCCAGGCATGAGGCTCGTCCCAAACGTGATACAATTCGACGCGGCAGTGAATCCCGGGAGCAGCGGAGGCCCACTCCTAGATTATTCAGGTAAGGTAATAGGGGTTACGACGGCGATCTATGCCGAGACTGGCGAGTTCTCTGGCATAGGATTTGCCATTCCATCAAACATAGTCTCGAGGGTTATTAAATCGCTGATAGAGGCTGGGAAGTACCAGCATCCATGGATGGGGATAGATGGTGTTGATGTCAATATGGAGATTGCTAGGCTCATGAGTTTGCCTGAGGCGCGAGGATTCCTGATAACGGGGGTTGCGAAGAATAGTCCTGCTGAGCAGGCTGGGCTGAGAGCAGGTACGAGCGCAGCAACAATCTCCGAGGGAAGCGTATGCGGCTTCACATTATACTCTAATAAAAGAATCAATGTTGGCGGGGACGTAATCTTGGCGGTGGACGGCTTCAAGATACTCGGGATCGCCGATCTCCTAGCCTACCTTGAGGAGCATAAGAAGCCGGGCGACCAGATAATCCTGACGGTTTACAGGGATGGCCAGCTCGTGAACATCCCACTCACGCTTGGAGCCTTCCCACCTTAGGCCTAGTCTAGGTAAATTATCTTGATCTCCAGATCATCGAGCATGGCGCCAGCCGGTATTATTCCATAATATCTGCATGAGAAGATGGTTAGTAACCTATTGTTGAAAAGGTATCCATAGCCCTTGTCCTGCGGCTCATGCCCTCTTACCATCAGCTCGAGCCCATTGTGCGCCATGAACCTCTCGAAGGCCAGCCTCCCGAAGAGCATGGCCCCACCGCCTCTCCAGCTTGGAGCAAACTCTTCAATGTCCTCGCATGGATCATTCCAGACCAGCTGAAGCGCTTTTGGATCCTCCGGATCCAGCTCGCCCTTTGGAAGATCTCTTACCTCATTAATGCTCTGCATGTTATCCGGTATGCCGCCGTGAACGCATAGCACTTTTCCCCCGATGAGGACAGCATAGGGCAACTGGGAGAATAGCCTCGCGAACTCCTGATAGAATTCAGAGCCATAGACAGCGGCCACAACGCCGAAGAACCCATACCACTTGTTCATCATCTGCGACTCATGATTTCCCCTCAGCATGATGAGCCTCCCACCCCAGCTGAGCTTGTGCTCTAAGAGCGTTACGATGTTATCCAGCTGCCTCGGCCCGCGATCCACGTAATCCCCCAAGAATACTAGGCCGAGATCATTCTCCTCCGCATATCTTATCGCTTTCAGGCTCGTATCTAGGTCGCCATGAGTATCGCCGACGACGAGACATCTGCCGGGGTCGAGCTCAATTAGCTGGGGCTCTCCGGCGAAGATGTCATACGCCCTATTAATTATCTCCGCTACCTTGAACTTCTCCGGGACCACGAATACGATAATGATTCATCAGCTCTTGAATATTCTCATTAAGGCTAGGAGGCCTGCTGAGAGTGCGAAGGATGGAAGGCTCGCGCCGATACTCGGGTAAAGATTAACGATAAGGAAGTAGAATATTATGCCCGCGATCCAAGCGATCATGCTCGAGGGCCTTATCTTGGGAGCCCCCTCATAGAATGCGCTGATCTCGAGGCCTCCGTGTCTCATGCTGAAGAGATAATCGGTTACCAGGACGCCGAGCAATGGCACGAAGAGGCCTCCAATCATGAGCAGGAACCACTCATACTGGGCTAATGGGAGTG
>CALJVH010000024.1 GCA_937974645.1 uncultured archaeon
ACCAGCTGGGTTTGGCCGCTAGACGACCGGGCTTCAGGTAAGATGTGCTTAGAGGTTTGTTTTAAACATAATCCGGCGCCTTCACTGCGTGGGCTTGGAGGAGGTGGCGGGCTTGCTTAGCTTACTGACTTAGGGAAATGCTTGCCATCCTATGTTTTGAAGGAAGGGGGTGTAGCCGTCAACGTATCTGCTTCATGAAATTTTCGTAAAGTATAGCTAGGATCGAGATGCAGAGGGATCGCGATGGTTGATATATCGCCTTCTAAGGTTCTTCTTGGATTGAGGACCTTCAAGGTTGTTAAGTGTCCTAGATGTGGTTTTATCCAGATTACGACTGCGTCGAGGAATGTTAGGTGTTTTGGTTGCGGCTTCTCCTGGAGCTTGGAGCCGGATTTAATACTATTCTCGAGCCCGGATTCTGAGAAGGCTAGGAGTTTTCTTTTGAGGTTGAAGCGTGGTGAGGATGCCAAGTTTAGGAGGGCCTCTGAGGCTGATTGAGGGCTCATAAAAGTTTAAGCTTGGATTAGGGGGTTTTTCAATGGATGCTTCTGGGTGCTCACGTCTCGATCTCAGGCTCAATTGATAAGGCCATTGACAGGGCTGTTGAGCTGGAGTGCACAACGTTTCAGATTTTTACGAGGAATCCGAGGGGCTGGGAGGCTAAACCTCTCGCGAAGAAGGAGGTTGAGGCTTTTAGGAGGAAGTTTGAAGAGAAGGGGTTTAGAGTTGCGGTTGCTCACATGCCTTATCTCCCGAATATCTCGTCCCCCGAAAAGACTGCTCATAAGAAATCTACTAAGTCCCTTATCCAGGAGCTTAAGAGGTCTGGCGAGCTTGGTCTTCAGTATCTCGTTGTTCATATTGGGAGCCACATGGGTAAGGGCGTTGAGGTTGGAATAAGGCAGGCGGCGGAGGCCGTGAACACGGCTCTCTCCCAGGCCGAGAATGGCGTTATGCTGCTGTTGGAGAATATGGCGGGTCAGAGGAATAGCGTTGGATCGAGGCTCGAGAACATAAAGAGCATACTCGACTTGATCAAGGAGGATGAGGATAGGGTTGGAGTATGCCTTGATACATGCCACGCTTTCGCCGCGGGATATGATTTCAGGACTAGGAAGGCGATAGATGAGACCTTAAAGGAGTTCGATAAAATAATTGGTCTCGATAAGTTGAAGGTCGTTCACGTAAATGACTCGAAGGGAGACTTGGGGAGCGGGATAGATCGGCATGAGCACCTCGGGATGGGGAAGATTGGTGAGAGGGGGCTTTTCGAGCTCTTCCATCACCCGGTGATCAGGCCTCTCCCGCTGATACTTGAGACGCCCGTCGATTCTCGCGGGAACTTCGCTACTAACATGGCCAAGCTCAAGGAGCTATACTTGAGGGAGAGGCTCTAAGAATAATGAGCGTAGTCTGGAAGATCTTGAGCTGGGTTAGAAGGAAAATTTTTTCAACGATCTTCCTGAAGTTCGGGATCGTCGGGGCCAGCGGCGTGGTCGTCAATTATGTGATTTCATACGCGTGCTATATCGCCGGGTTAAGCGATATCCCCTCGCTCGCCATAGGTGTTGAGGCGGCCATAATCAGCAACTTCATCTGGAATGATCTCTGGACGTTCAAGCATAGGAGAACCTTAAAGCTCCATTTCAGATTACTCTACTTTCACGCATCGAGACTATTGGGGTTCTTCGCGACTTTAGCTTCGCACTATCTCTTCGCATACCTCCTCGGCATAATGGTTGAGATTTCCTACATACTAGCGATAGGAGTTGGGACGCTGACGAACTTCTTCACTAGCGATCTCTTTGTCTGGCCTGAGCGGGGGCTTGAAGCCCGAAAAGCTGGCTCATGACTCCGAGCCTATCCAATGCTAGCAGTATGAAGTAGCCGCTGATGGAGCCCGGGATCGAGCTGAGGGCCCAGCCGGACCAGAAGATCGGGAGAAACTGATGAAGCCCGTATTGCGCTATTGCGCCTAGAAGCCGCGGGTCTCCTATTATCGGCGCTATCACGGCCAGAGACAATGTTCCGCCTATTAGCACGGTTCCGATCGGCTCTGCCAGCGCGGCGAGATACCTTATTACGGGTCTCCTAGCCCTGCGCGTTAGGAGGTATACGAGACCAACCACTATTCCTCCTGGAATTCCTCCCGGAAACGCGTAGATCGTCCCGATCCCGAGGGCGTTACGTATAATCCCTATAAGAGTGGCCGCGGCGGCCGCCCACCAGGGGCCAAGCATTACTCCGGCGAGAGCATTTATCAGGTGCTGGCCCGGATAAGCCTTTGTCGTGAAGAATGGGAACCAGAGGAAGGGTGCTATTATGATCCCGAGGGCGGTGAGCACTACGAAAAGTGAGACTTGTTTGGTCTTTGACACGCTCACGGCTAGATCCCAGCTCGTTATCGTAAAAGGCGCGGTTATAATGATTGCTGTCGCTTAGTCCTTGGAAGGGAGCGAATATGAACTTTGAGAAGTTCCTCGGTAGGCGGGTCCTCATATGCGGGGAGATTGGCGCCGGCAAGACGAGGCTGCTAACAGACTTCATCAAATTCTCAGTGAGCAAGGGACTGGAAGGGGAGGTTACGGTGATCGACCTCGCGCCCGAGTATGGCGATATCGGTAAATCCGTGGAGTCGTATTATCCCGGAGTCCGGAGGCTGAGATATATGAGGCCCAGTAGGATTTATCCGCCCAGGCTTCTCGGCAGAAGCGATAATGAGGTTCTCCGTTATGCGGAGATGAATCTCATTGAGGCAAAGAAGCTTCTCGAGAACTACTTTCGAAACCCCTCGAGAATACTTCTGATCAACGACTTGACGATCTATCTTCATGCTGGCGACCCAGATGATGTGCTGAAGCTTCTTGACCTCTGCGAGACTTTCGTAGCTACAGCATATGAAGGTGAGGTACTCGAGGATGATAAGGGCTCGGGGATAACTCTGCGGGAGAGGAAGGGCCTCTCAAAAATCAAGGAACACGTGGACATCATAGTGAATCTCTAAAGCTTAAAGCCTCGACTCGCGGGGCTTATCCTCGATGATCCCGCGAGCGCTGACTATTGCGGGCTCGGATTCCGGCGGCGGTGCCGGGATTCAGGCAGATCTTAAGACATTCGCCGCCCTCGGTGTTCATGGAGTGAGCGCGATAACCTCGATAACTGCTCAGAACACGATGGAGGTTACAATGGTCTACGATCTGCCCGTGGAGCTGATCAGGGAGCAGATCAGGGTCGTCGTCAAGGATATCGGCGTAGACGCCGTGAAGACGGGGATGCTGCACACCTCAGAAATCATCGGGGCTGTAGTATCTGAGCTGAGGCAAATCGACGCGCCGGTCGTTGTGGATCCCGTTATGATAGCTAAGAGTGGTGCCAGGCTTTTGAAGGAGGATGCCGTCAAGACTCTGATCGAGGAGCTCATACCGCTCGCATACGTCGTAACACCAAATGCGCTTGAGGCCGAGGCATTATCCGGGGTGAGGATAAGGGATCTTGAGTCGCAGAAGAGGGCTGCCAAAATCGTCTCTGAGCTTGGAGCTAGGGGTGTTGTGGTGAAGGGAGGGCACATTGAGGGCGCGAAGGCTGCCGACATCCTCTACTTCGATGGTGAGTTCAGGGTCTATGAGGCCGAGAGGATCGAGGCGCGGACGACCCATGGTACCGGCTGCACCTTCGCCTCAGCAATCGCCGCAGAACTTGCGAAGAAGAGGAGCATATTCGAGGCGGTTGAGAGAGCGAAGAGGTTCGTCACGGACGCGATAAGGTATGGATTCCAAGTTGGAGGTGGAAGCGGGCCCGTGAACCCCGTTGGAAGGCTCTTGAAGGATGCTGAGAGGTTCCGGGCCCTAGAGGTGATGAGGGAGGCTGTTAGAAGAGTTGAGCGGAGTGATCTTCTCGCCAAAGCTATTCCCGAGTGCCAGATGAACTTGTGCATGGCGATCCCGGGCGCGAGGAGCTTGGACGAGGTGGCTGGGATTCCTGGGAGGATTGTGAGGCACCCGGAGGGGCCGAGGGCATCCGATCATCCATGGTTCTCCGTTTCGTGGCACGTCGCGAGAGCAGTACTGAAGGCGCTGGAGCACAATCCCGAGATGAAAGCGGCGATGAACATAAGGTACGACCCGAGGTTCATCGAGGCGGCGAGGAGACTCGGCTGGATAATCGGATCATATGATAGGAGGCTGGAGCCCGAGGAGGTTAAGAAGGCTGAGGGTGGCACGATACCATGGGGCGTCGGCGAGGCGATTAAGGGGGCTGGTGGGAGAGTTCCGGATATCGTGTATCATGAGGGGGATTGGGGCAAGGAGCCCATGATAATGATCTTCGGCAGAGACGCGATTGACGTCGTAGAGAAAGTTGAGAGGCTGCTTAGAATGGCGCTTAAGGAAGGGGAAGAATAGGTTTTGAACAATTCCAGGGTAGTTCTCCAAAACGCTGTTAAGATACCAAGAGATAGGGCTGAGGAGCTCAGGAGGAAGCTTATCGCGCTGGGTGTTTTGGATGAATCTCTGAAGCCGTTCGAAAAGAATGGATATGTGTTCTTTCCGCTGAAGAGGCTTGAGGATGTTCGTGATATCATGAATGAACTTGGCGGAGAACTTGCTCAGACACTGTTTGAGGCAAAGGTTAGGAAGTCCAGATCACTCAAAGAGTCTCTTGCCGAAAGACTTCCAAGCAACCTTCTCGATAAACTTCCTTCATCCTACGATATCATCGGAGACCTGATACTTATCGATCTAGGTGAGGAGCTCGAGGATTATGCTCACGAGATTGGTGAAACTCTCATGCGTATTCACCCAAGAGTTAAGGCGGTTTTGGTTAAGGGCGAGACGACCGGAGACTATAGAATTAGGAGGGTAGAAGTGATCGCGGGATCGGGCGGCACAGAGACGATTCACAAGGAGCACGGATGCGTCTATAAGCTTGACTTAAGGAAGGCGTTCTTCAACCCGAGGCTCTCAGGCGAGAGGCTCCGGGTCGCCCGGCAGGTCTCGCCCGGGGAAAGGGTGCTGGACATGTTCGCGGGTATCGGCCCATTCTCCATACTGATAGCGAGGCTCCAGCCATCGGCGAAGGTTGTCGCGATAGAGATCAACCCAGACGCCTACGATTACCTTCTCGAGAACCTTAGATTGAACAAGGTTGAGGATCGGGTGAAGCCCATTCTCGGCGACGCGAGAAGCATTCTCGAAAGCACTCACGAGGAATATGATCGCGTGATAATGGATTTGCCATACCGATCCCTTGAGTTCCTTAACGTCGGGCTCATGGCTTGCGGGCGCGGCAGAATCATTCACCTTTACACCGTCTCTAGCTCGCTTGAAGAGGCTTCGAGGCTTGCGATGGAGAAGGCGGCGGAGCTCGGCCACGTTATCGAGATGGGGTTCGGGAGAGAAGTCATGGAGGTTGCTCCAAAGAAAAGCATCTTTGCCCTAGATCTCAGGAAGTTATCCTAACCTTTATACGGCCTCGCGAGCGCTTCTCTCTCGGAGGGCTGGGATGGGGGTCAAGATAAGAGAGATAATCCCTGAGAACGCGGTTGAGAAGGTTACCTTGGAGTCGCTGGGTGGGAAAGCGATTGCCCTCGACGCGTATAACGCGCTCTACCAGTTCATCACGATCATCCGGGGGCAGGATGGGAGGCCCCTGATGGATAGGCGTGGGAGGATCACGAGCCACCTGAGCGGACTATTCTTCAGGACAATAAATCTCCTCAAGATCGGGATAAAGCCTCTCTTTGTATACGATGGGAGGCCCCCAGAGCTGAAGAAGGCGACGGTTGAGGAGAGGAGCGAGAGGAGGCAGGAGGCCCAGAAGCTCTATGAGCAAGCCCTGGCCGAAGGGAGGATCGAGGAGGCCCAGAAGTACGCCAAGCAAGCCGCGACCCTCAACGAGTTCATAGTTGAGAGCTCGAAGAAGCTTCTAAGCCTGATGGGCATACCTGTTGTGCAGGCTCCGAGCGAGGGCGAGGCTCAAGCGGCATACGTAGCGATGAGGGGAGATGCATATGCCTCGGGCTCACAGGACTTCGACTCTCTACTCTTCGGGTCACCGAGGCTTGTCAGGAACCTCTCGATTGTTGGGCGGAGAAAGCTTCCCGGGAGAAAGGAGTATGTGGAGGTTGAGCCGGAGTTAATACATTTGAATAATTTACTTCAGAGCTTGGAGTTGAGCCGAGAACAACTGATAGATATCGCGATACTTATTGGAACGGATTACTGCGAAGGCGTTAAGGGCGTCGGCCCCAAGACCGCGCTGAAGTTGATCAAGACGCACGGGTCCGCCGAGAAAGCTCTAAAGGCTCTTGGAAAGACATTGGAGGTCGAGCCGGCCGAGATCAGGTACATCTTTCTGAATCCTGAGGTCACGGCGAATTACAAGATTGAGTGGAGGGAGATGGATCAGGAAGGCGTTAAAAGGATGCTCTGCGATGAACACGACTTCTCAGAGGAGAGAGTTGAGAAGGCCTTGAAGGAGCTTGAGGAGTCTATCAAGAAGACGAAGGGGGTCACGAGCCTTGACCAGTGGTTCTAGCCCTTCTCCGGGCTTCTGAGCCTTATGAGCTCGACGACCCGTCTCTCCTCATCAAGGCTGAGGACTCTAACTTTATCCCTTACCTCGAGTCTCATCAGCATGCTTCTCAGCTCAGGTAGGCTTACGTCAAATCCCCTCTTCCTAAGCTCATCCAGCAGATTCAATTCCATCGCCTTTCCTCCAAGCTTCTCTAGAACCTCTATGACCCTCGAATAGATCTCGCTTCCAGGCCTAGTCAGCTTTCTGCTATATTCTCTCCCAGACATGCTCATCAACCTATCATTGTTAGCTGCTCCTTCCTATATCTTATCATCTCGCTCATCCGCTCATACTCCTTCAGGAGCTGAGGCGTTATGCTCGGCTTAACCACCTCTAGGGCCTGCTCGAAGTCCTGCCTCGTAACATATTCCGCGTCGAGATTTCTCCTGAGAGCGTTCATCGCCGCCTCCCTGCACAGAGCCGCCAGATCCGCTCCACTATACATTTCAGCATTTATGGCCAGCTCCTTAAGCGAGACGTCTGGAGCAAGCGGCATTCTCTTCGTGTATATCTTCAGGATCTGGTATCTCGACTTCTCATCCGGAGGAGGCACATAGATCAACTTATCAAATCTTCCAGGTCTAAGTATCCCCGGGTCGAGTAAGTCAGGCCTATTCGTCGCCCCTATGACTATTACGTCTGTTAACTCCTCGATTCCATCCATCTCCGCGAGGATCTGGCTCGTCACTCTGCTCGAGACGCCGGATGAATCCTCTATGAGGTCCTTTCTCGTGACGACGGACTCTATCTCGTCGAAGAATATTATGCATGGAGCAGCCTGTCTGGCCTTTCTGAATATCTCCCTCACAGCCTTCTCCGATTCTCCAACCCACTTGTTGAAGATCTCAGGCCCCTTGACCGAGATGAAGTTAGCCTCAGCCTCGGTTGCAACAGCCTTTGCGAGCATTGTCTTGCCGCAGCCGGGCGGGCCATAGAGTAAGATCCCCTTAGGAGGCTTTATCCCCATCCTATCGAACTTCTCCGGATACTTCAACGGCCATTCAATGGCCTCCACGAGCTGGCGCTTAACATCCTCGAGCCCTCCAATATCCTCCCACCTCACGTTCGGGATTTCAACCTCTATCTCCCTGAGGGCCGTCGGCGTTATCTCCTTGAACGCGTCCAAGAAGTCCTTCATCGTTACCACGAGCTTATCGAGTATCTCCGGCGGTATTCGCTCCTCCGAGAAGTCTATGCTCGGCAGAATCCTCCTGATCGCCTTCATCGCGGCCTCTCTGCAAAGCGCGGCGAGATCAGCCCCAGTATACCCCTTCGTCATCTCCGCGAGCTTGTCGAGATCTACGTCCTCCACGAGCGGCATGCCGCGTGTATGTATCTGCAGTATCTCCCTCCTCGCATTCCTATCAGGTATCCCTATCTCGATCTCTCGGTCGAATCTTCCAGGCCTCCTGAGAGCCGGATCTAGGGCATTAGGCCTATTTGTCGCGCCTATGACTATTACCTGGCCCCTGCTCTCGAGGCCGTCCATCAAGGCGAGCAGCTGGGCTACAACCCTTTTCTCAACCTCGCCCGTAACCTCGCTCCTCTTAGGCGCGATCGCATCTATCTCATCGATGAATATTATTGATGGAGCGTTTTCCTCCGCTCTCCTGAAGATCTCCCTGAGCCTAGCTTCGCTCTCACCATAATACTTGTTCATAATCTCTGGGCCGTTCACGAGCACGAAGTTCGCCTCAGCTTCCGTGGCAACCGCCTTCGCCAGAAGAGTCTTACCGCATCCCGGGGGACCGTAGAGGAGGACGCCCTTCGGGGGCTCTATCCCGAGCTTCTGGAAAAGTTCCGGGTAGCGGAGTGGCAGCTCTATCATCTCCCTTATCCGCTGGATCTGCTCGTGCAGTCCTCCTATATCCTCGTAGGTTACGGTCGTCTTCAGAACCTTTTCCTGCATCGCCTTCGAATGTATTATGAGCCTAGTTCTCGGGGTTATCTTGACGACCCCTTGGGGCTTCGTCTGGAGGACAACGAACGTGAAGAGATTTCCGAAAAACATCACAGGGATTATGTTCTTCTGGACGATCGGGTACTCGATCAGCCTGCTCTTCACGAGTCTCGTGAAGTTCTCATCAGGCTTTATCGACGAGTTCACCGGAGCGAGGACGACGAGCTGGGCCTCGCCGACCTTAGCCTCGCGAATCGTAACCCATTCGTTCAAAGATACTCCAGCATTATTTCTGATGTAGCCATCAATTCTTATCACATCCTTCTCATCCTCCATGTAGCCGAGCCAGAGGGTCGCGGCGGCAACCTTCCTCCCAACGATCTCAACCATATCACCTGTCTGGAACCCCGCCGCGGCCCCAACCTCCCGGTCTATCCTTGCTATCCCATAACCCACATCTCTTTGACGCGCCTCAACAACCCTCAAGCGTAACTCGCGTGGACTCATCTATTCCGCATTATTCATAGATGCTCAGCCACTATTTAAGTTCCCAACACCGCATTAAGTTATACTCTGGTTGATGCAACTATGTTGACTTCCTGGACCCCTTCGACATGGCTTAGGATTTTTTCGAGGATCTCGGAGGATCCTTCTTTCTCAGGCAGGATGAGCATTGCTCTTATGAGCTTGAGTCCAAAAGCAACAGGTCTAGTCTCCACATGCTTCAGCTCAAAGTCTTCGGGAAGACTGCTTCTTATCCGCTCTACTAACCGATCTAGGTCGATATCTGGATCCTCGGGCATTATCTCCGCTATAACAGCCACTTTAGCCATTTTTCGGTCACCTCATGGCCCCGTGAAGCCGCATGAGGGGCACGTATAAGGCTTCGCGAGCTCCCTACATAGCTCGCATCGCCAAATGGTCACTTTACCGCAGTTCGGGCATGGGAACTTGACTGCGTGCTCATGGGGCTCGATGGGCTTCTTACATGATGTGCAGAGCGGCAGTACTATCTCTTCACCGCTACTCATTGTGGGGATGCATCCCCACCCTCAATATAAGGACTCTTTTCAGAATGAGCTGAGCTGATCCATTCCGTAAAGGTTATCTTACGGGCTGCAGCTTGGTTGAAGGGCTTATTATGAGCTTTCCCGAGGTCTTGAGACTTCCCGAGAGGCTTGAGGTTAGAGACGCTGTCGTTGAGCCCGCCGGCTCGGCGCTATTAATAATCGATGTTCAGAATGATTTCGCGAATCCTTCAGGAAGGCTTTACGCTCAGGGCGCTGAGAAGGTCATTCAGCCGATCAAGCGCCTCCTATCATCTGCGAGGAATGCCGGCGCTATGGTGATCTACACGCAGGACTGGCATGTGAGAGGTGATCCAGAGTTCAAGATCTGGGGCGAGCATGCTGTTGAGGGGACATGGGGCGTCGAGATAGTTGATGAGCTCAAGCCGGCCGAGGGCGAGATAGCGATTAGGAAGCCGAGCTATGATGCATTCTACTCGACCCCGCTCGACCATATTCTTAGGTCGAGGAGTATAAGAGTGCTCATCCTGACGGGGCTTCTTGGGAACGTGTGCGTTCTCTGCACGGCCATCGGCGCGGCCATGAGGGGATACAAGCTCATCATGCCAGTTGATGCAATATTCACTATCCACGAATTCGATCACACGGCAGCCATTAGGTTTATGAGCTCAATCCTTAAGGCGGAGCTAACAACATCGGATAGGCTCAGATTCGAGGTGTAACGCATGGGAAGAAGACTCTACATAGCCTCGGAGGAGGAAATATTAGCGGGCAGAGTCACTGACGTGTACTTCGCGAGAACGAAGGAGATTTTAGAGAAGTCTGGTAAAGCAGATGTCAAGGCTTATGCGGAGATTCATGCCTACAGTTTCCCGAGGGGATATAATTGGGCCATAGCGGCCGGAATCGGTGAGATCGCAGTTCTTCTCGAGGGAAAGGGTATTGATGTCTATGCTGTTGAGGAAGGTGAACTCTTCAGAGTTTATGAGCCGGTTATGGCGATAGATGGCCGATATATCGAGTATGGGATATATGAATCAAGTTTGCTCGGAATACTGAGGCATGCGACGAGCATAGCGACCAAGGCCGCGAGGCTGAAGATGGCGGCAAACGGTAAGACATTACTCTTCTTCGGGATAAGATCTATTCACCCGGCGATAGCGCCGATGGCCGACGTCTATGCCTTAATAGGCGGATGCGACGCCGTCTCGAATATACTGGGAGCGGAGCTTGCGGGCGTCAAGCCCATTGGAACGATGCCTCACGCCCTTATCCTGATATTCGGCAGCCAGCAGGAGGCTTGGAAGGCCTTCAATAATATCATGCCACCCGACGTGCCCAGGATAACCCTATGCGATACGCTCTCCGATGAGCGCTTCGAGGCGTTGATGGCGGCTGAGACACTTGGAGAGAGGCTTTACGGGGTTAGATTCGATACGCCGGGGTCTAGGAGGGGGGATATGAGAAAGATCGTGGAGGAGGCGAGGTGGGCTCTCGACTTGGCTGGCTATAAGCATGTGAAGATATTTGTGAGCGGCGGGCTTGATGAGGAGCAGGTACAGGAGCTCGCTGACATCGCTGACGGCTTCGGAGTCGGAACTTCAATAGCCTTCCCGCCGTCAATAGACCTAGCCATGGACCTAGTGGAAGTGAATGGAAAACCATTCTCGAAGAAGGGGAAGCTTCCCGGTAGGAAGCAAGTTTACAGATGCAGGAAGCTTCATGACACCATAACGCCGTTCAACTCGGAGCTCGAAAAATGCCCCATATGTGGTGAGAAGGTCGAGCCACTACTCAAGCCGCTGATAAAGAATGGAAAGATTGTGAGAAGCATGATGAAGCCTCTTGAGACTCGGGAGAGAGTTCTGAAGAGGCTTGAGCAGCTCACAAGTGTTGAAGAATTCCATAAAGAGCCCCTCTTCCACATTCCATGACGGTTTGGTTTATTTAATGCTAGCCAGCCAATATTCTCGGATGTCGAAGACAGTGATCTGCATTAGCGGATTCGCGGGATCCGGGAAGAGCACTCTTGGCAGAAAGCTCGCCGAGGCCCTGGGGCTCAGCTACATCTCGGGTGGAGACGGATTGAAGCTTTTAGCAGTGAAGCGTGGATACAAGCCAGGCGGCACAGAATGGTGGGAGACGGCCGACGGGCTGAGGTTTTTAGAGGAGAGGCTCAGGAATCCGGATTTCGATAAAGAGGTTGATCAGCAGCTAGTAGAGCTCGCTGAGAAGGGCGATGTAGTTATTGATAGCTGGGTTCTGCCATGGCTCTATAAAGGGGGTTTCAATATATGGCTCAAGGCGAGACTCGAAATCAGGGCTACGAGAGTATCAAAGCGCAGTGGAGTATCGTTTAACGAAGCCCTAAAAATGCTTGAGAAACGGGATAGGGAAAGCTCCGAGCTCTACCGGAGGATCTATGGGATAGATCTGGGAAGAGACTTTGATCCATTTCACCTAGTTCTCGACACGAGTAATCTTGATGAGGAGTCTGTTTTTAGGATAGCACTCACAGCCGTCAAGGAGTTTTTCAGATTTGAATAACCGCCCCCCATTCCTTAGCGACCCGCGCTCTGAGCAACTCTTCTAAACAGTTCTGACAGAGAACTCCGCCATAGTATCTCTTAACAGTCCTCTCACTATGCGCGAGCTTGAAGTCTTTCTCCCTCGGTATCCCATGTATTATGCCGCCGCACCTAGCGCAGCGATGATAACCCCTTTTCTCATCAACGTAATGAATCACGGTCCTGCCGCCCGGAGTTCTCACATGCTTCCTCTTCCTACTCCTCGTTCTAAGGAATCTCCGAGGCAAGCTTCCCCCCTCCGATTTGAGGGACAGTTCTCATGGTGAATGGGCATTAAATAAACTTCACTCCTCAGATGACGTGCCAGAGTCGGTGAGATCAATTATCTTGAGAGCCCTCTCCTTGAGGGACTTATTCACTTTCACGTAAACACTTCCAGTTCTTGGCTGGCCATAGACTATTACCGAGCCCTCCGGCGCGGAGATTATAGCCGCTAGGGTAAGTAGATCTTCCTCGCCCCTCACAAGGAGAACGGTATTCTCGAGATGAGTTTTCATGAGGAGCTCATGAAGCTTTGAGGCGGCTTCAGGGTTTATTGTTCCAGGCTCATTCACGCACTCGATAACCTTCAGCCCGGCTGTATCAAATGCTGTGGACGGCCTTCTCTCAATTCTCCCATCAATAATGTATAAGTTGACTCGTGCTCCATGCTCTCTAAGCTTCGCCGAGGTATAGTCTCCAACAGCGATGACTAGTGGCGGGTTCTCCTCCTCGACCAACCTCTTAATCTCCCTTACTACTTTATCCGGCTCTCCGGTTATGAGCTTGCCAGCCGGTTCTCTGAGAAGCTTCTTAACGTTTTCAGAAAAGAAAAGCCTATGCTTGGGAGGCCATTTAGGCGACTCGGATCGCATAGGCCCCCTTCTTCCCTATCCCGAGATCACGGGCTATCTCGGATTTCTCCTCATCCAAGACTATTATGATACCCGAGAATACTTGAGTAAGGTTTGTCGAGCCACAATTCTTGCATCTATCCTTCGAAGTTGTTATAAACTTACAATCCCTGCATGCTCGAAGGACTGCGGGCAATTACTCCTCACCCACCACGGCCTTCGCCTTCTTCGGCTCCGACGTGAGCCTCTCTAGGCTCTTTCTAATCCACTCCAACTTCCCCAGATATGGCTGCCTGGTCGTGACGCCGATCTTGCCCGTCGTTCCATGAGTCAGAGATACGGCTACGACCCTGAACCTCACATCATCCCCGACCTCAAGCTTGTTACCGGTCTTTTTTCCCGTAAGAACCGAGTGCCTCTCATCATAAGATATGTAATCATCCATTATCTGGGAGATATGCAGAAGAGCGTCAAGTGGACCGATTCTAATGAAAGCGCCGAAGTCTGCGATCTCAACGATCTCTCCCTCACCAACTTCCTGCATCCTCGGATAGAAGCATAGTAGCTTCGCCCTAGCCCTATGATAGGTTGCGCCATCCCTTGGAAGAAGCACTCCAACGGGATCAGCCTCAACATCCACAACCATAACCACATATCCGAGATCTTCGAAGATCTTCCCCTCATAAGTCTCCTTAACTCTCTCTAATACAACCTTCTTGAGGGGCCTAGCAAAATCTTTTGGAAGAATCGCAACAACATCCTCTATCTCCACGAGGTAGAACATTTTCTTAACCCTTCGAAAATTAGCGAAATTTAGGTATTTGCTTCAAATTTAAGGATTACTCTCCATGGCCTAGAGCCTGGCCCCCTCAAAGACTATTCGCTTATCCGATCCAACACTTATCACCGGTATTCCTAGGGATCTAGCTTGCCTCATCAAGTTGAGATCTACCGTGGCTATAGCTGCTTTAAGCCGACCAGCTTCTTGAAGTAATCTCAGGTCGGTGGGCATGTTTCTCTCACCTACGATGAGCTTCATCCTACTAGCTGCCATGAGTGCTAGGGACGCAAACCGCCCCCTCTTGCCCCTCTTCCTAGCAATATTCTTCAGCTCGTCCAAGACCTCTCCAGCGACATATGGCTCGATTGGCTCCCCAATCACTTCTTCAGCCATTTGCATGAGATCCCTCCCCATTTCAGCGCAAAGCATTAGGAAGCTTGCATCAACTATGACTTTCATCTTAGACTATCTTCCCGTATCCTATCAGTCTCCATGCTGACCCCATTATTCTAGAGATCGCGATTTTGTCGCTATCATCAGCCACTATCGGTCTTCTTAGCTCAAGTTCCATCTTTTCACTCGTCCGCTTCTTCACTACTCCGCTCGTGACCGCGGAATAGATGTTTATCACGAGATTCTCTCCTTCCCTTATGGGCACTACCGCTACATCCTCGCTTAGCCCAACAACTTTCTCAAAGAGCTTGTACTCTATCTCGAGATGAGTCCGGATGAGCGGGAGCGTCCCCGGCTTCCCCGCCATGTTCCCAGCCATCGCATCAGATTTCGTTAGGGATGGATCAAGCTTCGTCTCTATGCCCGTTAGACCTCCACTCTTAGCTTCTTCAACATTTCTCCCACCAGCTCTGATATTTACTACCTCCGTGATTATCGGCTCGCATTTTCTGTCAATAATTAGGCCTGGGGCGATCTCGACCTCATCGCCGGCTCTGACCATGCCCCTAATTATTGAGCCGCCTATAACTCCGCCCCTCAGCTTCTGAGCAGGAGTTCCAGGAGGATTTATGTCAAAGGATCTCAGGATCGGCATGCGGAACGGCTTATCCAGTTCCCGCGGGGGCGTTGGAATGAATCTTTCCATGGCCCAGAGCAGCACGTCCACTCCAACAGAATGCTGGCCCGAGATGGGGATTATCGGCGCATCCTTTACTGGCGTGTTCTTAATATAACTCTTGATTTCTTCATAATTCTCTATCGCCCTCTCTCTTGTGGAGACATCAATCTTGTTCTGGGCGAATATCATGTTCTTGACGCCAAGGATTAATGCTGCTTGAAGGTGCTCCCGATCTTGAGGCTGTGGGAATTTGTGCCGGACATCCGCGACGAATATCGCTCCATCGAAGAAAGCCGCTCCTGACAACATGGTGATCATGAGAGAGTGGTGGCCCGGGCAGTCTATGAAGGAGATAGCTCTCACGAACTCCGTCTTGGAACCGCATCTAGGGCACTTCTCCTGAGTTGTGTAGTTATGGGGCTCCTCGCAGCTGGGGCACTTGTAAATAGCTGTATCAGCGTATCCTATCTTGATTGTGATCCCCCTCTTGAGCTCTTCGGAGTGCCGCGCGGGCCATAGCCCGGTTATGGCCTGGACTATCGTACTCTTACCGTTATCAACATGACCGAGCGTACCAATATTTACCTCCGGCTGGGCTGGGAGAGGTTTAATCGTCGACAACCTCCTTTAAAGGGCTTGGAGCTTCCAGCTCTTAACATTTATGGTTTCTCAGGAAGATGCTGTCTCCAGCTCCTTCTCGCTGAAGAATATCCTGTGCTCGCGCTCATAGGATTCGGGACTATCCGAGGCGTGGATCAGGTTGTCTGTGAGATCTATCGCGAGGTCACCCCTGATCGTACCTGCTTCAGCCTGCACAGGATCCGTAGCCCCTATAAGCTTTCGGACGACGCTTATCGCTCTGCGGCCTTCGAGAACAATTAGGGCCACCGTTTTGCCTGATATTGCATCTATTAGGCTTTGGTAAAATGGTTTGCCTTCATGGACCTTGTAAAGCTCCTCCGCCTTCTCCCTAGGCATCTTCAAGACCTTTACCTGGAGTATCCTGAGCCCCTTCTTCTCGAATCTCGAGATGACCTCGCCCATTAACCCTCTCTGAATGCAGCTCGGCTTGAGCATTACGAATGTTCTTTCGATATCGCTTTTCTCGCTCATACGGTGTGCCCTGATGAGCGGCAATATAGGGATGATCCTCAAGCAGACATTTATCGGGCTCTAATGGCCTCTGGCGCATATTTCTCGGTCCACTTGAATTTCCGTGGATCCCTCTTGAACTCTATCATGCTGATCCTGCATTTCCGGGAGCAGAACCATAGCTGCGTCCCATCATTCTTGACGTATAACATGCCCTTGCCATGAAGGAATTCCCTTCCGCAGAAGGCGCACTTATGCTTCGTGGGCAAAATTACTCACCTCGCCTATCTTATCTTCTCAGCCTCACGCTCCGTGTCTAAGAGCATTAGAATGTCTCCGACCCTCACGGGGCCCTTCACATTCCTCGAGATGACCCTACCGGCATCCCTCCCTGTCAGTATTCTGACTCTGACTTGGGTGACCTCGCCGGTTACGCCTGTCCTGCCCACTATCTGCTCTACGATCGCTGGAACGGGCTCCTCGACTTTCTCGACCCTTTTGCTCATCGCCAGCCTCCTTTACCCCCATGCAAAGAGTCTCTTCTTAACCCTTTTCCCAAGCTATTCCGGAGGCTCTATCTTGACAGCCGCGTAGCCGACAACGGCGCTATAGTCGCCGGCCACATCACCACTCGTCGCATACTTTAGGATCTCAGCTCGGCGGGCTCCAATCCTCCTGTACGCGTGAAGCACCGCCGCCACGGGCCCATAGCCGCACATGGATATATCATGCTCGAAAATCGCTTCATAGAGCCCCTCAGCGTCTAAGCTACTTATCTTTTGCAAGGCTATCGCATCCTTCTTGCTCGCGCGCTCATGGGGCTCATAATGCGTCATATCGCTTGAGGCTATCAAGGCGACATCATTTCTCCCCTTGAGGGACTCTGCGAGGGCCTCGCCGACCCTCACCGCGGTCTCGATGCTCTGGTCGAGCATGCATATTGGAACAAGCTTGAAGCTTCCGACCACGTATTGGAGGAATGGTAACTGAACCTCTATCGAATGCTCCTGCTCATGGGATACCTCGTCCAGCGAGAAGACATCGGATAGCCTTGAGAGCTTCATGGCCAACTCCGTGTCCACTGGGATCTCGCCGAGCGGCGTCACCCACATGCCCTCCGGATAGATGGAGACGGGCGTTCCGACACCATAATGGTTTGGACCGAGCACTATGGCCGTCTCGACCCTGCATCCATCAAGCTGAGCGTAGGCGTGAGCTGCTACAGGTCCCGAGTACATGTAGCCTGCGTGGGGCGAGATCAGAGCGCTCGGCCTCTTATCACCCTTAAGCCTCCTTGGAAGCTTTCCGGGCCCGACCCTATGCAGGAACGAGGACTCTATCTCTCTCAGCAGGCTCTCACGCGTTGATGGATAGAACATTCCCGAGACCGCAGGTTTCCTCCTAGCCAAGGCTCAGCAAACAGTATTTCCAGCATCAACTATATATCATTTCGTTCACGTGGCTTAGGGCGCATGGGAGATATCGAGGAGAGGAAGAGGGACCATATCAGCTTATGCTTAGACCTAGGTGATGAGGCCGAGTTCTCGGAGAAAACGACTTGGCTCGAGCATGTCGAGCTCATTCATAATGCCTTACCGGAGCTAAATTTGGATGAAATCTCCCTCGAGGCGAATCTTCTAGGGAGGAGATTCAAGTATCCGATTCTGATCGAGGGGATGACGGGTGGAACACGTGAAGCCTATGAGATTAATCGGAGCCTAGCCGAGGCCGCGGAGAGGCTTAATCTCCCCATGGAGGTTGGAAGCCAGCGTGCTGGAATCGAGAACCCCGCTCTTGTGGAGACTTATAGGGTTGCGAGGGAAGCGGCTCCACACTGCTTCCTTATCGGAAATTTGAGTGGGGTGGAGCTCGCAAGCCGCGGCTTCCACTATGCTGAGAAAGCCGTTGAGATGATCGAAGCGGATGCTTTAGCAATACACTTGAACGCTCTCCAAGAAGTTATCCAGCCCGAGGGATCCACAACATTTAGGGGGGTACTCCGTGCGATTAGAGAGGTATGCGAGAAGCTTGGCATCCCGGTTGTGGTGAAGGAGGTTGGATTCGGGATCTCCCGCGAGGTCGCGGAAAAGCTCGCCGGGGTCGGAGTCAAAGTCATCGATGTCGCTGGCTCTGGTGGCACGAACTGGGCTAGGATAGAGGGGGAAAGGGTTAAGGGAATCGACACCGTCAAGGCGCGCATTGCCGAACTTTACCTTAATTGGGGAATCCCGACAGCAGCCTCGGTACTGGAGGTCTCAGGAATCAGCGGCCTAGAGGTAATAGCATCTGGAGGCATAAGGAATGGTTTGCAAGCCGCGAAGGTAATTGCCCTTGGAGCGGACTTCATCGGTATAGCCCGCCCACTTCTTAGGCCTGCCTTAATGGGCCCGGAAAACGTTGAGAAAATGGTCATGCGCATAGTGGAGGAACTTAAGGCCGCAATGTTCCTGACCGGTTCAAGAACGATAGTCGAACTCAAGAAATGTAAGTACATCCTCTCAGGACCGCTCTACGAATGGGCTCTACAAAGGGTTTGGAAAACTAGTCGTGTGCGAAGATGAACTTTAGCTCGCTCGACGAATCCCTCCTGCAGAACCCGAACCTCTCGAATTGAACTACCTCGTCAAGCTTCACGGTCTCGACAGCCCTCTCGCCGAATCCCTTCATGATCCTCAGGCTCTCCGGGTTAATCTCGCCATTGAAATACAGCACGTTGGGGACGAGAACCTCGACCTCTAGATATTCGTCGGCAGGAACCCACTGGATTATCTGGATATTCTTAATCGGCCCCCTTCCCAGAAACTCCGCTCGAATCAAGTCGTCATGAACCTCCAAAACACTGAAGTTCAGCAGGTACTTCAGTCTATAGACCTCACCGGGCCTCATCCTCTCAGCATCCACTCCAGATATGTAGAACTCGCCGCCAGCCTTGAGAATCCTTGATCCAAGATCTTTATTTGAGGGATGATATGGCGCCTCCACGGAGATCTCCGGGGCATCATCAACCAGAAGCTTAACGGGGTTTGGCGTGAAGAAAAGCCTTCTCGCAACTGGATCCAGCATCTTCCTGTTTATCGCGAAGAGAAGCGACCAGTCATACTCCCGCTTCGCATAGGAGAAGCCTGTTTGAGTTATTGTGAACTCCCTTATCGCCTCCGGGAGTATCCCCCTCCTCCTAACGCCCTCGATCGTCGGGAATCGTGGATCATCCCAGCTCCTCGCGAGACCTGCTTCCAGTATCGCCCTAAGCCTCCTCTTCGATACCGGCGTGCCCTTGAACTCAAACCTCGAGTACTCAATGTATATTGGATGATGCTCCATGCCAAGCAGGCTCCTGATATAATTCTGCAACTCATCCCTCAAGGCGAACTCGCTGGTTCTCAGGACGTGTGTTACCCCGCATAGATAGTCCTCGATAGAGACAGCGAAGTCGTAGAGGGGCCAGACCCTGTACCGGTTGCCGGTTAATGGGTGTGAGTGCTCTATTATCCTGAATAGCGCCGGATCCCTCATCGTCGTGTTCGCATGCCTCATGTCCCCGACGAGCCTGAGAACCGCCTCACCTTCGCCAAAGCTTCCAGCGAGCATCTCATTCCACAGGCGAAGGTTTTCATCGACTCCCTGCCCCCTATGCTCACATTCCCCTCCGAACGCTCTCAGCCTCCTGATCCTCTCGGTGGGACATGCACAGACATATGCTTTCCCAGCCCTGATGAGCCGCTCAGCGTACTTATAGAATAGATCTATGTCATCGCTGTTATTCTTCTCGTGATCCCATTCAATCCCGAGCCACTTATACCCTTTCCTGAAGCTATCATAGTACTCGAGCCTCGCCTTCCGCGGATCGGTGTCCTCAAACCTCAGCCAGACCTTGCCCTCATACATCCTAGCGTATAGATAGTTTAGGAGGCCGCTCATCGCGTGGCCTATATGCATGTAGCCGCTTGGCTCTGGTGGAAGCCTCGTAACGACCTTGCCTAACTCGGCCCCCGGTAATGGTGGAAGCCGTTTCTCCTCAACACGCTTGGTCTCAAGGAGCTCCGGCGCGACCTCGCGGAGGAGCGCACGCTGCTCCTCAAGGCTCATCGAGTTCACCTTCTCGATGGCGGCCTCAGCAGCTCTCCTAAGGCTTCCGATGTCCATCTTAAGCTCTGGCCTTTCGCCGAGCATCTTCGCGATGACGGGCCCTACCATCGCCTTTCCATCATGCTCGACGGCATTCTTCAAGGCCCACTTCAAGGCGATCTTATCCAGATCCATCGCCGTAGTCGACTCGGCGCGCCCCTCTTATAATGTTCTCCGAATGCCGGGGCTAGAGAAGGTTTTTAGCTTGGGCTCTTGCGAAGTGGTGGGGAGATGAGGGCGTATGCCTAATCCGAAGCCCAGTTATGTAACGTTTGATGTTCCTGAGGAGTTGATGAGGGCCACCCTCGAGGTTGTGAGGCTCGCTAGAGAGACCGGTAAGATCAGGAAGGGAGTTAATGAGGTCATTAAGTCTATCGAGCGTGGTCAGGCAAAGTTTGTCGTGATAGCCACAGATGTTGATCCACCGGAGATAGTTGCATTCTTGCCAATATTATGTGATGAGCGAAAGATACCATACACTTTCGTTTCATCAAAGAGGGAACTTGGGGAGGCCTCCGGCCTTCAGGTAGGCGCTAGCAGCGTCTCGATAATCGAGCCCGGGGATGCCAAGGACTTCATGGATGAGGTAATCAAGAAGATTAACGAGATAAGGGGCGTAAAAGGCTAGTCTTCCGTCAGGAGCCTCTGCTCCTCCGTCAGCTTTGAGGACACTATCAGCTTCGCCGTCGGGGACTTCGCCTTCATTATCACGTTGAATCCACAGTAGGGACATCTAGTTTCAGCTATTTTTGAGAGCATCCTCCTCTCGAACTTCTTACCGCACCAGACGCACTGGTAGACGACGTTGGCGTCTGATTCCTGCTGGAAGGACATGCTGCAAGGCAGGGCGGCCCAGCCATTAATAAGTATTGTCGGGGATGCAGGGAAACTTGATAAGTCATTTCTCCATCCCTCGGATTCGAGGGATGATCTTTAGGGATAGGCTTGATGCTGGTGAGAAGCTGGCTGAACTTCTATCAGATTATCAGTGTGGAAAACTCGCAGTCATAGCTATTCCAAGGGGAGGGGTTGAGGTCGGGTACATTCTAGCCGTGAGGCTTGACGCTCCGATGGAGGTCACAGTGCCTAGGAAGATCGGGGCTCCAATGGATCCGGAGCTCGCGGTAGGAGCCATCGCGGAAGACGGGACCCTCTACGTGGATGAGGAGGTCGCTAGGCTCGTCGGGGTTAGCGGAGAATGGATAAGAAACGAGGGCGAGAGGGAGCTTCGGGAGGTGAGGCGGAGGATCGAGGCCTATCGCTGGGGCAAGCCTCTTCCAAGGCTCGAGGGATATACCGTGGTTCTTGTAGATGATGGTGTGGCGACCGGCGCGACGATCATTGCGACCGCAAGATTTCTCCGGAAGCTCGAGCCGAAAAAGCTCATTATCGCGGTTCCAGTAGCTCCCCCCGAAACGCTTCCAAAGCTCTCAAGAGAAGTGGATGATGTGAGGTGTGTTGAGACACCTAGTCCGTTCTTCGCCATAGGCCAGTTCTACCATGACTTCTATCAGCTCAGCGATGCGCAGGTTCTAGACTATCTTTCGAGGGTTAAGAGGCTGGTTTAGCCGCGTTTCAATAGAAGAAGAATCGCGTATAGTACGGTGAAGATTATGATCAATAGGGGAGAGGTTCCGATATAGACCCCGTCAAATCTTTTCCCGAAAAGTATGAGTGGATGGATTTCCTCAAGCTTTACCCCAATTCTAGCGATCAACGGCATAATCAGTAGGAGCGCCCCGATGATTATCAGGAGTATTCCGAAAAATGCGAGAGGATTTAGAGCTTCCTTTTCGAACATTTCTTTAGCCCTTCACAACGCCTATCGGTATAAGCCTCGCGACCTTCGTCCCTATGCCTGCTCGATGGCTTACCTCCGCGACTATGTCGACGTTTTTGTATGCCTGGTCAGCCTCCTCGACGACGGTTTCCATGCTATCACTCCTGATGTAGATTCCCTTCCTGTTGAGAGACTGTATAACTTGGTTTGCGGTGAGCCTCCTCTTAGCCTCGGCTCTACTTGCTGTCCTGCCAGCTCCATGGGCAGTGCTTCCAAACGTCATCTCCATCGCCTTCGGATTTCCTAGAAGGACCCAGCTCGCGGTCCCCATCGACCCTGGTAAGAGAACCGGCTGCCCAATATCCCTGTAATCCTCCGGGACGAGCGGGTGGCCCGCTGGGAAGCTCCTCGTAGCGCCCTTCCTATGAACCCAGGTATTCTTCCTCACACCATCAACCACGTGCTCCTCAAGCTTTACGATGTTGTGCGCGACATCGTAAACTAGCTCTAGCCCAATGGCCTCAGCCGGTTGCTTGAAGATCTCCATGAAGCTCTGCCTAACCCAGTGGCTTATCGCCTGCCTGTTCGCGAAGGCGAAGTTAACCGCGCACGCGAACGCCTTCAGATAGCTCTCAGCCTCCTTGCTCTTTGCCGGCGCGCACGCGAGCTCCCTATCCGGAAGCCTTATCCCATACTTGTGGGCAGCCCTCTCCATGACTCTAAGGTAGTCGCTACAGATCTGATGACCGTATCCCCTGCTCCCAGTGTGGACGAGGACTGTTACCTGGCCTTCATGGGTTATGCCCATTCTCTCGGCAGCCCTCTCATCGAATATCTTGTCGACGACTTGGACTTCTAGGAAGTGGTTGCCGCTTCCCAGCGTGCCTATCTGAGGTAGGCCGCGCTCCTTCGCCGCCGCGCTCACATAGCTCGGGTCAGCCCACTCTAGACAACCCTCCTCCTCAATATGCTTCAGATCCTCAGGCCATCCCAAGCCAAATCTCTCGATCACGTATCTCGCACCCTCGACCGCTATCCTATCAAGCTCGCTCCTAGTAACCTGGAAGTCCCTCCTCCTAGATCCCAAGCCCGATGGAACATTCCTGAAAATCGCGTTAATTAGCTCCTGAATCCTCGGCCTCACATCATTCTCATCCAAGTTCGTGACCATCAACCTGACCCCACAGTTTATGTCATATCCGACCCCTCCTGGCGAGATTACGCCCTCCTCGTAGTCTGTTGCGCCTACTCCGCCTATCGGGAATCCATAGCCCTCGTGGGCATCTGGCAGAACTACTGCATGCTTCAAGATCCCGGGTAGGGTCGCGACGTTCGCGGCTTGTATAAGTGTCCTATCCTGCATCATCTTTTCCAAAAGCTCCTCGGAGGCGAAGACTAGGACTTGGACACGCATATCCGGCCTGTGTTTCGGAATCCTCCAGACCACTTCATCTACTCTCTCTAATGGAGTCTGCGGCATAGATGAGCACCAGGAAAATATCTTCTGAAGCGCTAGCTTTAAGTATTATCCTCCCCGGGGCGCCATCGGAGAAAAATTTGTCAGCCATCAATCAGCACTATATCTCATGGATATTAGGGTTGGCTGTTGTGGGTGGTGTGTTAAGGGCGGTAAAAGCACATACTATGCCCGGTTCTCAATAGTAGAGGTTCAGGAGACTTTTTACAAGCTTCCGAGGCTGGAGGCCGTCTCCAAGTGGGCTGAGGCTGCTCCCGAGAGCTTCAGGTTCTGCATGAAGGCTTGGCAGGTAATGACTCATCCGCCGAGCAGCCCGACATGGAAGAGAAGCGGGTTAAAGATCCCAAAATCCAAGCACGATAGATATGGCTTCCTGAAGCCGACTGAGGAAAATCTTAGGGCTTGGGAGGAGACCTTGAAGGTGTGCAAGGCGATGAAGGCGGAGGTCTGCATTCTGCAGACGCCAGCATCCTTCGGATATAGCGAGGAGAATGTGAGGAATATCGAGACGTTCTTCTCGACAATAAAGAGGAATGGCGTGATTCTAGGATGGGAGCCGAGGGGGACATGGAGGGAGAATCTCCGAGTGGTGGGTAGGTTATGTGATGCCCTCGAGCTTGTGCACGTTGTTGATCCATTCAGGTGTCAGCCTCAGTCCTCGCATCAGCTAGTATACTTCAGGCTTCATGGAAGAGGTGGCAAAGAGTATAACTACAGATACAAGTATACTGATTCGGATTTGAGGGAGCTCGGCGAGCTTGTCGAAAGATATGTGGAGGAGGGGAGAAGAGTTTACGCCCTCTTCAATAATGTTCACATGGCTGATGATGCTACTAGATTCATTAGTCTTTTGAAGGAGTTAGAATTGTCGGCGGCCTCGGTTTAGGAGATGTAGGCTAATGATCTCTTGAACTCCGTCAGGATCCGCTCGTATTCCCGCCTCTGCTCTGGAGCTATGCTCGGCTTCACTTTCTCCAATGCTGCTATGAAGTGCCTCATGTAGACCTTATCTATGTTAAGATTTTCCCTAGCTGCGTTTAATGCTGCCTCCCTGCATAACGCCTCTATATCGGCTCCAGTATAGCCCTCCGTCATCTCCGCGAGCTTCCTCAGATCAACGTCATCCGCGAGCGGCATATCTCTCGTGTGTATCTGGAATATCTGGTATCTTCCCTCAACATCAGGCGGTGGAACGAAGATCACTCTATCAAATCTTCCAGGTCTAAGTAGTGCTGGATCGAGTATATCGGGCCTATTGGTTGCGCCGATCACGACGACATCCTTCAAAATCTGTATTCCATCCATCTCCGTTAGCAGCTGGTTCACTATCCTGTCGGTTACGCCGGAGTCCGTGTGAAGCCCTCTTCTAGGTGCTATGGCGTCGAGCTCGTCGAAGAATATTATGCATGGAGCCGCCTCCCTAGCCCTCTGGAATATCTCCCTCACAGCCTTCTCCGATTCTCCAACCCACTTGCTCAGAACCTCCGGGCCCTTGACCGAGATGAAGTTAGCCTCGCTCTCATTCGCAACTGCCTTTGCGAGGAGAGTCTTACCTGTTCCGGGCGGACCATAGAGCAGGATACCCTTAGGCGGCTTTATTCCAAGCCTCTTGAAGAGGTCGGGGTACTTGAGTGGCCACTCGACGGCCTCTCTCAGCTCCTGCTTCACCTGCTCGAGGTCGCCGATATCCTCCCACCGGACATTCGGTATCTCCAGGATCACTTCTCTTAGGGCTGATGGCTGAACAATCTTTAAGGCGTTCATGAAATCATCGCGAGTAACCTTCAACTCCTCCAATACTTCAGCTGGTATAGTCTCTTTCTCGAGATCTATTTTCGGCAGAAACCTCCTCAGCGCGTTCATAGCAGCCTCCCTGCAGAGGGCTGCTAGGTCGGCGCCGGTAAATCCGTGAGTTATATTCGCCAGCTCGTCGAGATCGACATCATCCACGAGCGGCATCCTCCTAGTATGGATTTGGAGTATCTCTTTCCTTCCATTTCTATCCGGCACGCCTATTCTTATCTCGCGGTCGAATCTCCCGGGCCTTCTCAGAGCCGGGTCCACGGCATCAATCCTGTTCGTCGCGCCTATGACTATTACCTGGCCCCTGCTCTTCAATCCATCCATAAGAGCTAGTAGCTGTGAGACTACTCTCCGCTCAACCTCGCCTGTTACCTCACTCCTCTTGGGGGCTATGGCGTCGAGTTCATCAATGAATATTATTGACGGAGCGTTTTCCTCAGCCTCTTTGAAGATCTCTCTTAGCCTCGCCTCGCTCTCGCCGTAGAACTTGCTCATTATCTCGGGACCATTTATCGAGATGAAGTGCGCTCCAGTCTCATTCGCGATCGCCTTTGCTATGAGGGTCTTGCCGCATCCTGGCGGGCCCCACAGTATCACTCCCTTCGGAGGCTCTATTCCGAGGTGGCGGAAGAGCTCAGGATGCTTAAGCGGCAGCTCGACCATCTCCCTAATTCTCTGAAGCTCATCGTGTAGTCCTCCTATATCCTCGTAGGTTACGCCTCCAACCTCCTCAACCCTCTTAATCGGCGTTGAGCTAACTTCTATCATCGTGTTCTCCGTGACTATGACCACGTTTGAGGGGCTTGTCGTTACCACCTTAAGCTCTATACCCATTCCCAAGACCGGGATCACGATAACATCTCCTCTCATGACTGGTAGATTGAGCAGTTGGCTTCTCACAATCCTTGATAAATCGCCGACGAATGGGAGATTCTCAAAGGGCGCTAAGACTATCTTCTTAGCAGGCTCAGCGCGCGCCTTCTTAATGGTGACATAGTCTCCGACCGAGACTCCAGCATTTTTCCGGATCTCTCCATCTATTCTGATTAACCCCATTCCATCATCTTCCTTGTATGGGGGCCATACAATAGCTACCGTGGATCTTTTTCCAATTACTTCGATGAGATCTCCCGGGCTGAGGCTTAAATCCCTCATTGCCCGGCTATCAACTCTCGCGATCTTCCTGCCAATATCTCTCTGCCGGGCTTCCGCAACCCTGAGCTGAGCATCCTTAACCTCTCTCTTGTTTAAGGACATAATCTTACTCGTCTATTCTTTCCCAATGCCATCTTATAACTATTTGTATTCACTGATGATGTTAATAAAATATCCGGAAATTCTTGTATTCGCCAAGATACTCCTCCCACTCAACATCTATGCTTATCACTTTTGCTCCTGGAGGCCCGACCCAGCACCATGAGATCATGCGCTTGACAGCATCTTCCTCGCCTTCGAAGACTGCTTCAACCCTTCCATCTGGTAAATTCCTAATCCATCCTTTTACGCCGAGCCTCTCAGCCATTTTCTTCGCGTTAACTCTGTAGAAAACTCCCTGAACCTTCCCGCTTATTATCACATGGGCACGAGCCATCTTCAAAGTCTTCACGCTCACCTCTCAGGATAGCGTTAAACTCTAAATCAACGCGGTATTTTATGGTATCCGAGAGAGCTGCTGGAAAATGATCGAGATAGCAGTGATTGGAGGAGGGGCAGCGGGTTTAATCGCGGCGCGCGAAGCGGCTAGAATGTCCGCCGAAGTAACGGTATTCGAAGAACACGAGGGAATCGGTGAACCGGAGAGATGCGCTGGCCTCCTAAGCCTCTCGGGTCTCGAGAAGTTAGGATTCTCGGCAAATGGAAGCTATCTCCAGAACATTGTGAGAGGAGCGATGATAAAAAGTGTTAGGGGAAAATGGAGAATCCTTGATGCCGGTAGACCCATCGCGGCGGTTGTTAGCAGGAGGTTATTTGATAAGGAGATTGCAAAGCAGGCGGAGCAGGCTGGAGCCGAGATAATCTGCGGGGTTAGAGTTGAGAATGTTAAGAGGAACGAAAATTCATTTCAAATCAACACTAGTGGAGGCAGCTACCGATCACGTTGGATAATAGATGCTGAGGGAGCTGGGGCAGCATTATTGGGAAGATTTCTTAGAGCCGGATCGGAGCCAAGAAGATGGATCCCAATAATTCAGCTGCTCGTGGAGAATCATGGCCTTGACAGGAGGTTTGTCTACATTTACCTGAAAAACTATCTACCCGACTTCTTCGCTTATCTGATACCGATTGATGAGAGTGTAGGTAAGCTCGGCATAGCATCTAGGAATCCCGGCCTAAGAAAGTTGCTGAAGAAGTTTCTGGAAGAGGAGTTTCCAGGCGTGCGCTGCCTTGACTCATTTTCCCACGTGATTTATACAGGGCATCCGATAGATAGCACGGCATTGTTCCCGATGAGATTTATTCCTGTTGGGGATGCCGCCGGACATGTTAAGGCGACGACGGGTGGTGGGGTGATAATGGGCGGCCTGATCGCCGCGAGGATCGCGTCGGCGGCGGCAATAAGTCTCAAGAAAGGCTCGCCAGACATGCTCATAGCGGAGGCTAGAGAGATGATCAGGGAGCTTGAGAGAATAGCGTTTCTTCGAAGGCTCATTGGCAGGATGAATTCTCCTTTTCTTGGCATCCTAATCGCTCTCGCGACATCGAAGCTGGGAGGCTTTTATCTCTCCAAGAGCGGCGACATGGACTTTCAAGCATCCTCGGTTCTCGGGTTTCATCGCTAGATGCTGAGAAGCTGTTTTGCGAGCTTTACGGCTAACCTCGGGTGACTGAGGAGCTTTCTCGCAACCCTTCCAACGTTAAGCCCGTTCGCGAGATCTATTATGTCCTCGTCATCGAGTATGTCCGCGAGCTCGTTTAGATCCGCGTCGCTCAGGCCCTCGATAACCCTTAATACGCGGAGGCTTCTCCTTATCCTTTCAAGCCAAGGCTTATACTTCTCATCGAAGGCTTTGAGCCTCTCCTCCGAGGTGTCTCCCTCTTGGGAAGCTTCTCCAGCTACCTCTCCCGCGGCCAGCCCGGCCGCTATTGAGGAGTGTATTCCCCCGCCAGTCATTGGTATAACCATTCCAGCGGCATCGCCTATCAGGATCGCGTGATCGAAGATGTATTTGCTTATCACGCCGCCCACCGGCACCGGCGAGCCGCGATCATCTATCACCTGGGCTGATCCGAACTCGCTCTTGAGCATCTCCAAGACCCTATCCATGTATGGCTTAAGCGGCGCGCCTCTAACTCCCAAGCCAACCTCAGCCACCTTATCACTGAAAGGGAAGAGCCAGGCATAACCCCTCGGCGCTATCTCGTTTCCAACATAGATTCTGATCTCGTCAATACTCTCGAGCTTCAATCCAGCCATGAGATATTGAAGCGTCGGAATCGGCTCAGACCGCTCATTAACGCCGAGAGCCCTCACGACTCTAGAATTGTATCCATCTGCCCCTATGAGAGTCAAGCACTCATACTCGGCTTTAGGGGTCCTCACGATCAACCCATTCTCCTTTTTCGCTAGGTTGAAGAAAGGCTCGTTGACGTGAATTTCGGCGCCGTGTTCCGCTGCCTGGGCCGCGATCTCTTGGAGAAGTAGAGTCTTGTTTATCAGGTATCCGGTCTCCGGAATCTTAACACTCCTGCCATTTGGTGCATAAACCCTCGCACTCACTCGATTCAATATCATTGGTGAGGTAGGTTTAACCCCGGCGGTCTCAAATGTATGCACGCTAACAGCTTGGCCGCATGGCTTCAAGGCCATTATGGCCGGATTCTTCTCCAGTAGAAGCGTCTTGGCGCCAGTTTTAGCGGACGCTTTCGCGGCGGCCACACCAGCAGGCCCGCCGCCAACAACTATAACATCAAACCTTCGGGAGCTCATCCTAGAATCGCCTAGAGGCGGCTTTTACTCGAGCTTATAGTTTTTTCCGCAACCCGGGCATATGATGTGGGGTGGATTTACTCGGCCGAGATAACGTGATTTCTTAGAGCCCCGATTTTCTCGATCCACATCTCGACAACATCTCCGGGTTGCAGGAGCTTTGGCTCTGGCTTCTGGAATATCCCGACCCCTGCCGGGGTTCCGGTGGCTATTATGTCTCCCGGCTCTAGGGTCATTCCCTGGCTGAGTGTTGAGATTATCTCTGGTATCTTCCTAATCATTTTCGAGGTAGAGGAGCTTTGCCTTATCTCGCCATTAACCATCGTGAGCATTCTGAGGTTGTGAGGGTCGCCGATCTCCTCCTTAGAGACCACGCATGGACCCGTTGGCGCGAATGTATCCATGATCTTCCCACGAGTCCATTGTCCATCCTTGAATTGTACGTCCCTAGCCGATACGTCGTTTAGGATCATGTATCCGAATACATTCTCGTATATCTCCTCCGACTCAATATCTTTGCATCGGCTGGCGATTATTACTGCGAGCTCGACCTCGTAGTCAAGCTTCTCCACACGCTTCGGCTTTATGATTGAGTCAAACGGCCCCGTGAGTGCTGTCGCGGGCTTCATGAATATCGGCATGCCCTCAGGTGGCTCGAGGCCGGCCTCCTCCGCATGATCCTGATAATTTAAGCCTAGGCAGATTATCTTTCCAGGATTTGGTATCGGTGGTCCTAAATGAAGCTCTTCTAAGGATATAGATTCCATGGGAATCTTTCCCAGAACAGAGTTGATGAGCTCTATGAGCTCCCTATCGGGCATTAGGGCCTTGATATCTTTGGGAAGGCTTAGGCCGATAGCGCTTTCCACGAAGTATCTTGGTATAACCCTGTCCCTAGAGATGAGGAAGCCATAATCCTGCTCATCGCCGAGGTCATAGCTCACGATCCGCATGACATCTTAGAGGACAATAGACGATTTAATTGTTAAGGCGGCCTAGGCGTTCGGCTTCGAGAATATTATGATACTCTCCCTCGCCTCCCCGATCTTTATCACCCTCCGCGCGGTCGCAACTCTCTTATTCACGACAATCAGTCTCTCGGCCTCAAATCCAACCCTCTCCGCGAGCTCGAGGATCATCTTATCCGACTCGACGATCCTATCGGGGAATACCCCTCCTGCGACGACGAGCGCAACCCTTCCACCAGGCTTCAGAACCCTAATCATCTCCTCGAGGCAGAGCCTCATATCGTGGAAGTAGGCCTTTGCAACCTCGGGTAAGTTCAGCTCCGGAAACTGGTCCACAACATTCCTTGGATTCAATCCCAGATAAGATCTGACGAGATCTATCTTTACGTCCCTGAAGAAGAGCTCATATTCGATCCTGTAAACTTTGGTGTACTCGATTTTGTTGAGGTAGGGTGGCGAGGTTATTATCGCGTCAAATGCTTCATCCTTGAGGAAGTCCATCTTCCTTGCATCTCCTAAGTATACCTCGAGCCTGCACGGCTTGAAGCTTAGTCTTGTGAGGTCCTTCATCATCTTCTTGACGACTCTTTTGAAGAATTTTCTGAATGGCGGGACGGGCTTATTCCTCACGACCTTTAGGACAGCGCCATTTTTATAGGCGAGTGAGACCTTCATCGCGGCATTCATTAGCGCTAGGGTAAAGAAGTTTCTAACGACCGGATCCTTGATCTCTTGAATCTTATTCCTGAAGAAAATTATGTCCTCGAGCGACGGCTTTAAGAAGAACTGCTTAACGAATCCACTTATCCCTGAGAGGTCTGGTTTTCGGAATGACTGGCTTAGGAGCCAGCTCGCGGTATTCCTAAGCTCATCCAGATTATAATCCGCTATTTTGACCCTGCTCACAAAGACTGCTAGTGGTGCTACATCCACGCCCACACCATCCACGCCAAGCTCCTTGCAGGCTAGTAGTGTCGTACCAGAGCCGAGAAACGGATCCAAGACCCTCGATCCCGGGCCAACCTTGAATTCCCGGAGCATCATGTGGACGAACTCGCGGGAGAAACCTTCCTTAAAGAAAAAACCAGTTATAAACTGGGGTCTTCTTGTTCGGGACGAATGTTACGAGCCTGCCGAGATCCCAGCGCTCCTCATAGATCACCATGCAATTTCCCTCTAAGAGAATGGTTTCTGAGCCTTTTTAGCGTTATTGCTTAGCTTATGACCCTCAGAACCACCGCGGTCTCCGTGCTCTTTACTCCATCTACACCCCTTATCCTGTCTATTCTCTCATTGAGCTCCGAGATCCTCGAGGCTGAGATTATCACTATGGCGTCGAATCTCCCTGTCAGCTCGTAGATTGCCTGAACCCCGGGCACCTTGGCAATCTTCTCGATGATCCCTCCCGGGAGGCTGCTTGACTCGAACTGGAGGAAAATCACGGCGCTTACCTGGAACTCCTCATCAACCTCTATCGTGAATCTCTTGATTATCCCCTGCTCCTGGAGCATCTTGACCCTTCGCCTAACTGCGGCCTCCGATAAGCCCACCTTCTTTCCAAGCTCGACGAATGGCATCCTACCATCTTTCCTAAGGAGCTCGATTATCTTAAGATCTACCGGGTCGAGTGCATGATGCTCCTCAACCATCACGATCCTGGCCATGCAATCGCCTTACCTAGTATTATTGTTTAGCCAAGGCGTCCTCTCCCCCTCCCGGCCGGAACTTTTCGGTATATGAATCCAGCCCCAATCACGTGAAAGCTTTTATCTAGAGACGCTCCACCGAGAAGAGCCATGAGCAAGGAGCCTCTCGTCTACATTAATGGCGAGTATTATCCCAAGAGTAAGGCAGCTGTTTCGGTCTATGATCATGGCTTCCTCTACGGCGACGGAGTCTTCGAGGGGATCAGAGAGTACGATGGAATCATCTTCATGTTAAGGGAGCATATCGACAGGCTGTATGACTCCGCGAAGGCGATAATGCTTGAAATACCGATGACGAAGGAAGAAATAATAAATGCTGTCGTGGAGACTCTTAGGAGGAACGAGCTTCGGGATGCGTACATAAGGCTCGTGGTCACGCGCGGTGTCGGAGACCTCGGCCTAGACCCTAGGAAGTGCAAGAATTCGAATGTCATAATCATAACAGAGCCGGCCTTAACACTATACAGCAAGGAGGCGAAGTTGAAGGGAATCTCACTCATAATATCATCTGTTAGGAGGGATAGGGTTGACGCGACGACGCATCAGATAAAGTCCATGAATTATTTGAACAGCATCCTCGCGAAGCTGGAGGCAATAAACGCGGGAGCCGATGACGCCGTCATGCTCGATGATCGAGGGTTTGTCGCCGAGACAACATCCACGAACATCTTCATCGTCAAGAATGGCATAATAGCGACGCCGCCCCCGACTACAGGAGCTCTACCGGGGATAACTAGAGCCTTTGTCATGAGGCTTGCTAAGAGGCTCGGATACCATGTGGAGGAGAGGGAGATAACGCCCTTCGAGCTGATAACAGCGGATGAGGTTTTCGTAACTGGGACCGGGGCCGAGATCCTCCCAGTAACGAAGATCGCCGGAAGAACCGTAGGAGATGGAAAAGCCGGAAAAATAACCCTAAGGCTAATGGAGAGGTTCGAGAAGGAATGCCGAGACCCGGCAAATGGGGTAAAAGTTTACCCAGACTAGCTTTCCCACATTATCGTTCTCTCACATTTTGAATCTTCTCGGCTAATGCTTTGCCAAGTTCGGTAATGCGCTCAACGTCATTTCTGGTTAGCGGGCCATTTACCTCCAATGTACCAACAAGCTCAATCCTATAACCGCTGAGCATTCTCTGAATCTGTTTTACCGCGCCTCCACCCCAGCCATAGGAACTCAAAATAACAGCGTACATAATCGGTGGGCGGAGAACCTTAAGAATATAAGCGGCATAAACGGCTAGTGGGTGTGCACCGCCCAAAAAAGTCGGAGAGCCCAAAACGATGGCTCTGGAGTCCACAAGATCTTTTGCTAACTCGCCAAGATCGGCTACGGCTAGGTTATGAACAGCTAGCTCGATGCCCTCGGATGCCAAAGTCCCAACCATATACTTAATCATCGACTCCGTGCTACCCCACATGCTGACGTAAACCACTGTCACTTTAGGCCTCGTTTCACCAGAAGCCCAGCTTTTGTAAGAATTCAAGATTGATTCCGGCTTCCTATAAACCGGGCCATGGCTCGGCGCTATAACCTTAACATCCAGACCGGCTATCTTCTCGAGCGCTTTCTTCGCCATAGAGCGGAAGGGCATCATGATCTCGGCCCAGTACTTTTTGGCATGAACAAGCACGTCTTCGATCTCATCGCTGTAAACTGCGCCGGGCAAGTGAGCGCCGAAAAAGTCGCACGAGAAAAGGATGCCATCTTCCACCAGGTATGTGAACATCGTCTCAGGCCAATGAAGCATTGGCGCTTCAATAAAGTGCAAGGTTTTATCCCCGAGGCTTATGCTCTCATTGTCAGCTACAACTCTGATCCGCCCCTCTGGAACCCGGTAGAAGATTTGAGCCATTTTCTTCCCGATCTTGCTCGTTACGAGCTTAGCTCTTGGCGCCACCTCCATCATATATGGTATAGCTCCAGCATGATCCGGCTCTGCGTGATTCATTATGATAAAGTCTATCTCCTCCGGCTCCACAACGCTACTGATATTCTTCTCTAACTCCTTTTCGAAGCCGGGATTCACCGCATCTATCAAGGTCTTTCCATCGGAGCCGATTATAAGATAAGAGTTATAAGACGTGCCTCTCGGAAGCGGGATTAAGGCATCAAAGATCCTACGATCCCAATCCCTTACACCAACATAATAAACTCCTTTAGCTATCTCCACGAGCCATCCTTTGATCGTTTAACCCCTCCATTATAGCCGCAAAGGCCGTTAAAAATATATGCCCTCACAATCGCAAGCCCTTGGCCCCTCACTCTTCTACACGGATTCTGGGAGATAACTTTATAACTATGTTATTTCATTGTCCGTTGGCGGAAGTTTGGCGAGCTTAGCCCTACTCATTCCAACGGAAAAGCTAGATAGGCTACATATTGCGGCGAATTTAACCGCGGCAGCTGCTTCAATGGGATGGAGCGTGCACCTCTTCTTCACCTTCTGGGGCCTGCTGGCCTTGGTTAAGGGAAGGGAGCCTTCAGGCATTACCGGCGATTACATGGCATATGAAAGCTCCTTAAAGAAGGCTGTTGAGTCTGGGGTAATGCCCAGATGGGCTGATCTAATAAGGCAGGCGAAACAGCTGGGAGATGTAAAGATTTACGCTTGCTCAGCTACCATGAACCTCCTCTCGATAGATAGAGATCAGCTTGAGGATTTTGTTGATGACGTGGTCGGCGCCGCGACATTTCTATCTATAGCCGAGAAATCGGATGTATCCCTAGTAGTCTAAGGCGAGGTGAGCATAGGTTGGAGGAGGATAGGGTGGTTCACGTGGTTGATGCAAGATATCTTTCATGCCCGGGTCCACTGCTCGCTCTAGTGAAGAAGTTAAATGAGGTACGACGGGGAGGAATTATAAAACTCCTAGCAACAGACCCAGCAACGCCCAGGGATGTGAAGGAGTGGGCTGAAAGAACAGGACACAAACTCCTTGAGTATAAAAAGGTCGAGCAGGTCTTCGAAATCTACATCGAAGTTTAGAGGGTGAGAGCATGTCAGCCGCTAAGGTTCTCAAAAGAAGAGCATGAGGTGATTAAAGTGGCTTTGGACGTGCTTGAAGAAGTGTGTCGTAGATTGGAGTCTGGACAAGACGTTGATGCGGATCACCTTGAGAAGATTTTGGAATTTATCAAGGTTTTTGCGGATAAGTGTCATCATGGTAAAGAGGAGGATGTTTTGTTCCCGGCGATGGAGGAAGCTGGCGTACCGAGAGAAGGTGGACCTATTGGCGTGATGCTTATGGAGCATGATCTTGGCAGGGGGTTTGTGAAAGAGCTGACTGAGGCTGTTAAAGCATATATGGTGGAAGATGAGAATGCCATCAAAAAGATAGTTGAAAGCGCTAGACGATACGTGAACCTTCTGAAAGATCACATTTACAAGGAGGATAACATACTTTATCCATTGGCTGAGAGGATCTTATCCTCAGAGAAGCAGAGCGAGCTCTTAGAAAAATTTGAAGCAATTGAGTATGAAAAAGTCGGGGCAGGAGCTCATGAAAGATTTCACGCATTAGTTCATCGATTAAAAGAATTCCACCTTCCTGAAGTCAACTTTTATTAGAAACTTCAGTAATAAAGTATTCTAAGGTCTTGAAGCCACGATGCGAGGTTATGGTCTCCAAGTACCTACCCGCTATCAGGGTGCTTTTATCCATGGAGCTTTCCCAGAAGCATGGTTTAACCGAACAGAGGATCGCAGAGCTATTGGGAACCACCAAAGCGGCTGTGAGCCAGTACTTATCGTCGAAGAGGGGGGCAGCGAAAGTTAGGGAATTATTGAAAATTGCAGCTGTTAGAGAGGAGATTTCAAAGATCGCGGATGAGCTGGTGAAGAGTCCTTTTGAGGATTCTTGCGCTGACATAATCTGCAGGCTATGCCTCGTCCTCAGGAGGGAGAGGAAAATCTAGTGTGTCTAGCTTCTCCTATCTTTCCACGCCTTGGCAATCCTCGTGATGAGGGTTGCAACGGAGACGGCATCCTCTCCCAAGAGAACGAAAAGAGGCTCTTTTCCCATCACGGCAGTCTCATAAAATATCCTCGGAATGAATCCATAACTATCTAAAAGGAACTTTATTTTCCAAGGTATGGATGCTCCCTCCGCTCTTGATATATCTTCCGGCTCCTTGGAGCGGTCCACGAGGCCGAAGCTGATGTTGTTCTCCTTAGCCCATGTCTTAAGCCATGAAGCTAGTTCTTCGCTCCACGCGAAGTTGATTCCGGACCTGATCTTTTCATCGAATTTCATCACTTCTAGGACTATCCTAGCCATGTGGCTGGATGCTCCGAAAGCTGGATACCCGCAAGCCCTTGGTCTTCCATCCACCTTGGTGATCCTGCCATCTATCCCCGCCACATCTCTGATGTCTTTAGCATTTGGGAGAGCGTAAACGACATTTACTCTGACCTCCGGTATTAGGTCCACGAACTCGGGACAAGCTTCCAAGATTTTGACCGCCCTTACAAGATTTCCCAATACCCTGTCCATCTCATCCAGACTCAAAATGGCATCACCGCCTCAAAGTGCCAAAGTATGCTTCCCAGAATGGATCGACTTTGACCGGCTTAAGATCCTCCTCTGAACCATCACTCTCAATAATCACTCTATTTCTAGATCTAGTGAACTCGCCTATAACTGCTGCCGAGATCTTCTTGCGCTTAAGAGCGCTCATTATTTTTCTCACGTTATTTTTGGAGGCGGAAATTAATAGCGTCCCCTCGCTTATAGATATCAACGGATCTATTCCGAAATATTTGCATATCTTTTTAGCCGGCTCCGGAATCGGTATCTTCTCCTTGTAAACCCTTACTCCAACCCCAGAGGCTTCGGCCATCTCATAGATGGCGTTAAGCACTCCTCCTTCCGTCGCATCATGCATTGCGCGGCAGTATCTTGCTGCCGTTAAGGCGTCCTCCACAACGCTCATCTGGAAGATTAATCTCTTGGCCTCTTCCAGCACCTCTGAGCCCAACACGTGTCGAAGCTCTTCCTTGGCTTGGTGAGCGAGTATCCCTGCCGCTTCTATAGCCGCCCCCTTAGTTATCAGCAACGCATCACCTGGCCTGGCATTTGATGATGGCCTGAGGTCACTTTTTCTCCCGAATCCTATGACAACACATCCGCCATTAAGCGGATAACTTATCCCGGGATACACCCCGGTGTGGCCGCCTATAATGGATATCCCTAGCCTCCTGCACTCCTCATGTATTTGAACCCAAATAGATTGAAGAGTTTCGTAGGAGGTTCTGGGAGGTAGTAGCAATGATATGAGCATGTATCTCGGCTTGATGCCTAAAACAGCAACATCACTTGCGCATATGTGCACTATGGCCCATCCAAAGTAGGGCATCAGAACGGGCATTCCGAATGTCGGATCTTCGGCCGCGACCATAACAAAATCCCGAGATACCTTTACCGCGGCAGCATCAACTCCATGGGCAGGACCTAATAAAATCCTCCGATCCCGCCTACCAAGCTTCGGGAGTATGATTTCGTCAAATACTCTCTTATCCACTTTGCCGATCTTGGGCAGCTCAATGCTCATGCAGTCTCACATACCCTTTTCGCAGTCTAATCGAATCGTGGCAATGATGTTTTTATAAATCTCTAATGCTTGCTCCCTCGAACTGGCACCCTCAATGATAGCTATACCACTCTTCAGCAAGCTGATCTTGAGGTTTCCCCCATACCTAAAAGTTAATCCAAGTTCTCCTAAGATGATAGGCTCAACCTTGTGCTCCCTTATTATATGTGAGAAAACTTCAGGCGGTAGCTTCATCGATTTCCCGGGATTTATGATGAAGGTCGCAACTCCCTCTCTTTCGCAAACCTCCTCCACCATCGGATACTTTTTCGCTTCTTCCCGTATTTTCATTTTCTCCCCGCATGCGGGGCATCCACTAACCCTTTTCACCGGTATAAATTCCATGGACAAGCTCTTGAGATCGCAGAATAGCAGCTTATCCTGCAATATGGAGCTGGAGTGGATGAGGTAGTTCGTCGCCTCTGAAACTTGAATGGCTGAGATTAGCTGAAGTATTGCTGGATGAACTCCAATAACCGAGCACGTTGGAAGATCTTCATCAACAACATTAGCGTATAAGCATTCTAGGCAGGCGGTCTCCCCTGGAATTATCAGTGATGCAACACCGTATGTTTGGATGGCCGCTGAAAAGAGGTAAGGAGTCCTAACTTCTAGGCACGCCCTATTTATTGCCCTTCTAGTAGTTATGTTATCCAGCCCATCGATTACCATATCAACACCACTTACCACATCTCTCGCTGTAGTTTCATCAACATATATTGGGAGTGGGTCAACCTCGATGTATGGATTTAATTCCTTGAGCCTTTTTGCCGCGACCTCCACCTTTGGATATCCAATATCCTTGTAGCTATAGAGGTGTTGCCTGTGAAGATTCGATTTCTCCACAACATCCCTGTCAACGATCCTTATGTACCCGACCCCCATAGCAGCTAGGCTCACCACGGTTGAGCAACCGAGCCCCCCGATACCTATCACGGCCACTCTCGCCTTCTTCAGCTCCTCCTGGCCGCCAATACCTATCTCAGGCAAGACTATTTGCCTGGAGTAAAGCTCTATCTCCTCATCACTGAACTCCATCCTTCTCAACCTCATCCGCCAGCCACTGATGGTATTATCGATATTTCATCATTATCTCTTAACTCGGTTTCCATCCCATTCAGAAGTTCAGCGTTTCTCCCATTAATGTATACACTAAAGATGCTTCTAAGTCTTCCATTAGAATCCAGTAGCTTAGATCCAAGCTCCGGCCTTATCGAGATTAGAGCGTCTATAACATCCTTCAGCATTGAAGCTTCCATCATGATCTCCTTACTGTGCCCCGGAATTGCCAGCGCTCGTGGTAACACGAGCTTAACTAATGGCAACCTTCGCCACCTCCATAACTCTCTTAAGGCCCTCACCCGTGGGCTCAATCATAATTGAAGGAGCTACTCTATTCAAGATCGTATGCGGAGCTTTGAGACCGCTTCCGGTGACGAGGCAAACCGTCGTTTCATCCCTCGAAATAAAACCATGCTCAATAAGTCTCGTTAGAACGGCTACGGAAACCACTCCTCCAGGTTCCGCGAATAACCCCTCAAGCCTAGCTAGATCATGAATAGCCTGTAGTATCTCATCGTCAGATGCGGCCACAGCAGCTCCACCACTTCTCCTAATGGCCCGCAGAGCATATACGCCATCACCGGGCTCGCCTATAGCCAAGCTCTTTGCCACAGTTTCCGGCCTTCCAACAGGAGTTATCCTCTCTTTATCCTCCTCAAACGCTCTAACAATCGGTGAACAGCCGAGCGGCTGAGCTCCGAATAACCTAGGCTCAGAGTCTACTAATCCCAGCTCCCTCATTTCTCTAAATCCTTTGCCGACCGCCGTTAGAAGGGCGCCACTGGCCATGGGAATAACAACATTATCAGGCACATTCCAGTCAAGCTGCTCACATATCTCGAACGCTATAGTTTTCGACCCTTCAACATAATATGGCCTTAAGTTTATGTTAACTATGCCAGTGTTACTTTCCTCAGCGAATCTAGATGCGATCCAGTTTGCCTGATCGTATGTTCCAAGAACTGATATAAGGACGGCACCATACGATAAAGCATGGGAGAGCTTTTCTCGCTCCACATTTTCGGGCACGAAGATGTAGCACGGTAGATTCGCTCTAGCTGCATGAGCAGCAGTGGCGGCCGCCAGATTACCCGTTGAAGCACATCCGACGGCGTTTAATTGGAATTCCACGGCCTTAGCTACCGCGACATTAGCCGGCCTATCCTTGAAGGAATGGGTCGGATTAGTAATATCCTCCTTAATGTAGAGATAGCGAATTCCAAGCTGTCTCCCAAGCCTCTCTGACCTTAATAAGCCGGTGAAGCCGGCTCCGAGAGAGAAGATGTTCTTCTCGTCTACGATGGGAAGAAGCTCGAAGTAACGCCATAAGCTCCTTATCCTCTGTGAAAACACGTCCCTTGACAAATCCAGTCCATCGAGTTCATAGATGACCTCCAGCGGGCCGAAACACTCTTCACAAAGATTGTGGAAAGCGGGCTCATATTCCCTTCCGCACTCCCTGCATTTTAGGGCGAATCTTCTCAGCGAAGCCACCTCCTAACGTTCACAGCGTTAACATCCATGATTTAAACATTCTCTATGGAATGTTAGGATAGCTGATTGATTCTTATAGGAATAAATGAATCAGTCCGGAAAAGTCTTCTGCCATAGCGAAAATAATTTGTGCGGGTTACGTCAGTTCTCCTAATAAAATTATTTAGGGGAAACGGGACTTGGGCCGGTACTTATGGCAGCGCGTAGCCTCCATCTATTATTATGTTCTGCCTCGTTATGAAGTCTGATTTATCGCTCGCTAGAAAAAGCATTAAATAGGCGCCTTCTTCCGGCTTCCCGAACCTGCCGAGGGGAATAGCTTGCCTTATCCATTTATAGGTCTCTTCGTTCAAAGCTTTTATGCCTATGCTTCAATGGACCCTGAAGATATAGCGTTCACGCTTATGCCATATTGAGCTATCTCCAGAGTTATTGTCCTAGTGAGTCCTGCTATCCCGGCCTTGCTCGCTGAGTAATGGACTAGATTCGGAAAGCCCGCTGTGGATCCCGCGACTGAGGCTCATCTTTGGAAGAACTGCTCTAGCGAAGTTGAAGGCTTCCTCGAGGTTTATATCGAGGGTTACTATCGCCCTTATCACTTAAGTCGAATATCACAGCGATATAACAACGTCATAATTTAGGTACCCTTTCTTTTGTCCCGGGAGTTGTTGGTAAGAATTTATTAAATAGATTACAATGTTATTATCACTGGAAGAAATAGCCGTTAAGGGGAGCGTGATTGAGGGTTTGAGCTGCGAGTGCGGGATTCGGCATGAAGATAGAAATAAAGGTTGTCACGCATGCATCCCGAGATCTAGGAAGTGGCATATGGAGAGGCTTTTCCTGATAGTTCTGGGCCTAATTGCTCTTTACATAGTTCATATTGTTTTAGATCATTTTCGCGTACAGGTTCTAGGCAGCTTTTTCTCGGCTTTTTACGAGTACGCGGGGATACTATGGCTTCCAATGGCCATCGGACTGCTCATAGGGGGCTTGATCGATCGGTTCGTCCCACCTGCGTATATCTGGAAAGTTCTCGCCCAGCATAGGAGGGGGAGCGTACTCTACTCTGTTGGGTTGGGCTTTCTCGCCTCGGCCTGCTCTCATGGTATTCTCGCGATATCTATGGAGCTTTATAGGAAGGGCGCGTCCACTCCGGCCATAGTCTCTTTCCTCTTGGCCTCGCCGTGGGCAAGCCTTCCGGTCACGATGCTGCTGCTCGGGTTCTTTGGAATTAAGGGCCTAGTATTCATATTCTCTGCAATAGCCATCGCCATAACAACCGGACTGCTTTATCAAGCATTAGATAGAGCCGGAATGGTGGAGTGCAACGCCCATGGCGGCAAGCCCGAAGAAAACTTCTCGATCTTGGACGATGCTAGGGCTAGATTGCGCGCATACGATTTCAGCGCTAAAAATATTTTTAGAGACTTGATCAGCGTCCTCAGGGGCTCATGGGAGCTGGCGAGAATGATCCTTTGGTGGATCATCATAGGAATGATCAGCGCTGCAACCCTACATGCATACGTTCCTAGCGAGGCCTTCATGAACTACCTAGGCCCGACCATGCCTGGCCTATTAGCGACGCTGATATTCGCGACGGTGATAGAGGTATGCTCGGAGGGATCAGCCCCGCTCGCTCTGGAACTGTATAGGCAGACTGGTGCATTCGGAAACGCTCTCGTGTTCCTCATGGCCGGCGTTGCGACAGACTACACTGAGGTTGGCCTGATCTGGTCCAACATAGGCAGGAAAGCGGCCTTATGGCTGCCAGTCTTAACGGTCCCGCAGATAGTGATAATCGGATATCTCCTGAACATCATCCTCTGAGTCTTGGAGGCTTAGCAAGGCTCATCGGCAATAATGTGGGGTTGGTGAAGGCTTCCTCCAAGTTTTTATATAAACAAATGCTTCAACTTGAGAACGCGACGTGTGCTACGTGAATCGATTATAGCATCAACTCTCGGTATGGGATATTCATATCAAATTGTATCTCAGATATGTGGAATGCTTTTCCGTGGAACACCACGATATGGCGAGTGGTTTTCGGTGGTAAGAGCTCACCCCTCAGCCCGGCATTCAAGACTAGATCCTTTGAAAGGTGTTCCCCTCCTCTCCAGCTCAGGACCATGATATTGGGGGAGCGATAGCGCACAAGAAGACATGGAGCTCTTTTGCAGCCCAATCTCTTTAGGGCATCAACCCTATGATGCCCATCTATGATAATCAGAGTCTCACGATCAACTACTATCGGCTTCCTGATGAGGCCGCATGACCTAATGTCACCGGCGATCTCTTTGACAAGTCCTGGGTCAACGCACTCGTGAGGCCTCAGAATGCTTATAGGTAATATCGCCACGCTGGACGATAGCTCCCGGAGGATATGCTTAAAGCCGTCATTGTTCACGTATTCCTCAGCGGGCCCGAAGAGAATCATGTTTATTCTCATTTTTTGTCATATAACTATGTAATATAAATTTTTCCCACAAAACTTTATAGCATGTTATCCTCAGCTTTCTCAAGGTCAAGAGGATGGTACATCCAAATGAAATAAAGGTCGCAGGTCTGGCATCATTGCGAAGGATCTTCGAGGTGGATCTAGCTCTCCTCATGGAGGCTTATGGGCGCCTTTTGAAGAATCGACGCCTCGATAAGCCTCTGATAGTCGATAGGGATACGTGGGTGGTAGTTGGCGGCGTCGAGGTTCTTGAGGCACTTGATCAGCTTTCAGCCCACAAAGCGCCCGTTCTACTGGTTGGCCAGGATCAGCTCGTGATCGAGCGATTATCTGGAGAGAAACTTACATTGAATGATTTAATTGAAGAACATCGTACTAAGCGGAGCAGGTTATCACTCAGAGACTTCAGGATTGAATATCTGTTTGATGTTCCATCCATAGATGTTCCACTGGATGATCTATGCGAAAGCACGAGGCTCGATAGACGTTCTCTCAGGGTTTATGATGACACTTTATCCCTGCTCGTGGAGAATTGGCCGACACCGCTCGTAAAGCTCAAATCCTTCTCATCTGATGGGAGGTCAGTTTACGCGAAGCTGGAGTCGTTCAACCCGCTCAGCAATAGCGTAAAGGATAGGATTGGCTGGTCCATGATAATGGATGCTCTGAGCCGCGGGGCGCTCGGAGACTTTCTATATGAGGCCACATCTACGAATACCGGAATAGCCCTGACCTCAATAGCGAACGTGCTGGGAAGGAGGGTCAAGCTCTTCATTCCGAAGACAATTCAGAAGGCCAGTGACATTTTCTTGAAAGTCCTCGACGCGGAGGTCATCAGGGTTCCCGTTAGCCTAACAGTAGAAGCTATCTCCGAGGTCGATGCATTAGCGAGGAGGGACTGCGCAGTACATCTGAATCAGTTCGAGAATGACGCCAACTTCAAGGTTCACCTCAAGTATACTGCAAGGGAGCTCGACCAGCAGCTAGAGTCCGTCGGAGTCAAGCCCGACTACATTATCGGCGGGCTCGGAACATCCGGCCACATAAGCGCCATTTCACTTTACTTCAAGGGCAAGTATGGCGACGGCGTTAAGATATTTGGGGTCCAGCCAGCCCAAAACCAAGTGATCCCAGGGATACGAAGAATCGAGTCTGGAATGAAGTGGATTCACATGGTTAAGCTTGACGGAATAATAGACATAACACTGGACGAAGCCATTGAAGGGGCAATTGAGGTCGCGCGAAGAGAAGGCCTCCTAATAGGCCTGAGCGCCGGAGCGGTCTTCAAGGCGTTCAAACGACTCTCTCCAGAAAAGGGGAACGTAGTCTTAGTATTCCCCGACAGTGGTTACAAATATGCAGAGCAATTCGAGGACTATTTCAAGAGAATTGAACGGCCAGAATAGGCGAGGCTGCACGAGAGAAAATCTAAGCTTCGACTTATTTCTCTGTCCTAAATACCTTAACCTCATTCTAGGAATAGCATCACGACTATACTGAGGTCAAACGGCTTTTCCTAGAGGAATCATAGCCCTTGAGGTTCTTGATCATGTAGAGTGCTAGGGTGGAGATTATTGAGGCAGTTGAGAACGGGGTCGAATAAGGGCGCCGGGAAAAATCAATACGAGGATCTCCGGAATTCTAAACCTCTCATGAATAATGTCAGCCAGAAATCCAATTATCAGTATCCCTGAGTCTATGAGGAGAATAATTGCGGGATCCAAAATGCTCCAACGATTCCCAACTCGTAACTGGTTGAAATCTGCTTCATTCTCTTAAAAGAGCACATATCCTGCAAGCTTACCTTACGTAAGCCGGGTAACTACCCGGAAAATATTCACAAGTTTTGAAATATAAATAGATCCTATGAGAGACAGCTATTAGGCCGGGGTCCCATAGTCTGGTAGTGGGTCGGCCTGGAGACTTTTGCGTTTTGGACTGGATAGCCGATGCCCCTTCCGGGGCGCGTGGGTTCAAATCCCACCCCCGGCGCACAGCTATCATTTCCAGTCTGTTAAGCCTTTTCCACACGTAATCTTTACAGCTGATTTAAAATCGCCACTCGTCGCTATGCAATGATTTGTACCGGCTGAAAACCGATTCGGTGGGAGATATTCTATTTCATGGAGGTATTGCTTCTAGTGTAAGGTTCATTGTTGCAAGGGCTCCAGCTCTATAGATGGTTAAGGTTATAGTATCGCCTGGCTTCCCATGCTCCTCTAAATATGCCAAAAGATTGACTATCCCGAATATATTTTTGTCCATCTGAGAGAGAAATTAGGGTAGTTCTAGCCTTGAGTCCGGCAGATGAAGTCAGACTGCCCTTTTCAACATTAGTTATGAGGAAAACTCGAGCATCTGGGAGATCCATGGGCTTAGCTATCTCAACGTCCACATCAACTCCCGAAATACTGATCCATGGGTGCTGATACTTTCCAGTTTCTATTAGCGATTTAGCAACTTTAGTCACCATGTTCGAGAGTATGGCGAATCCTATTCCTGAAAATTCTCAGGTCTGGGAGTATATCGCTGTTGTAACGCCTATAACTCTGCCGGAGTAGTCTAGTAAAGGTCCTCCGCTGCTTCCGGGGTTTATTGCCGCATCGAATTATATTACATTAGGAATAATTCTGCCCTCAATAGCTTCTAGGCATCTATTAAGTTGACTAATAACTCCCGCAGTCAAGCTTGCGGCGAGCTCGTAAGGATTTCTTACAGCGGTTACAAATTGTCTAATCTTGAGTGTAAAAGAATTTCTCAAGATCAAAGGTTTAAGTATCTTACCTTCCGGCTGTATATTCAACACCAATATGGATCCACTCTTGTAATCGTGGCCTTAAACGAGCTTTTTATCAAGAGAGAATGCATTAATTCCAATAGCATTCTCAACGACGTAGTAGTTTGTTACAATGTGCCCCAGTTCATTGTATACGAAGCCTGATCCTTGACGCAATGCATAAATCTTTCCGAAAATCGTCTCCACGACCACCGTTGCTTTGATGAGGACTATGGAATCTTTCACCCTTTTATAAACAAGCTCTGGAGTGGTTAGGTTTTGCTGCCCTGCTTGACTGGAGATGTTCATCTTAAAAGAGTCAAGATCGTGCTGAATTCCAAATAATCCACTATGGATTTCATTCAATCTATTCTGACTCACAAAAAATTACTGTGCTAAGCTAAAGAAGTTTTGGTTAGATAATTAATACGCCGAGAATTGAGGCGAGAGAAAGTGTAAAAGTCATTGCGAGCAGAAGGAAGTTTTCTTCATCGTCGCTCGAAATTTGATTTTATTCTGTGAGGGTAAAAACCTTCTCATTCTAGACTAGTGTTTCATGAACGTTTCATGAAGTTCCTTAATACAGAGTTTTTCTCGATGGTTTCTGCAGTGTTGAGAATGAGCCTTCAAGAACACGCGATGGTGAATGAACAAGGCGAGGCGATTATCGAGCTAGTGAACGTTAGAAAAGTCTACGTTTCTGATGGAGTCTCAACAGAGGCTTTGAGAGGTGTTACGCTGATGATTAAAAGAGGGGAGTTTGTAGCTATAGTTGGCCCATCAGGTTGCGGTAAATCCACATTGTTACATATCGTGGGTGGGCTTGATAGACCGACGAGCGGCAAGGTAACAGTGGATAACATATGTTTCAATAAGCTCTCCGATGACGATTTAGCTAGAGTGAGAAATGAAAAAATAGGATTCGTTTTCCAGTTCTATAACTTGGTTCCACACCTCTCCGTTTTTAAGAACGTTGAATTACCATTAATTGTTAAGGGTACCCCACCTCGCGAGAGAAAGGAAAAGGTTCTGAGCGTTATTGATGAAGTTGGATTGGTTGATAAGGCGTATTCTAGGCCTACGAGGTTGAGCGGCGGAGAGCAACAGAGGGTCGCAATCGCCAGGGCGTTAATCAATGATCCTACAATAATACTAGCGGACGAGCCAACCGGAAACCTCGATTCCAGAAACAAGATAGTGATAGCGGAATTATTTAGGAAGCTTAACGAGAGAGGTAGAACAATACTGGTGGTTACTCACGATTTTGAGGTCGCCTCATATGCGAGGAGAATTCTGCACATTAGGGATGGTAAAATCGAGCGGGAGGAGGTGAAATCATGAATCGGAGTCTAGCATTATGCATCATCTCACAAACGCTGATAATACTGTCGCTGATAACCCCATGCATAAGGGCCGAAACAGGAACAATAGAAATAATAGATGTTCATTGGGGCACATCTGAAAAAGAATGGGCGGCGATGAGGGGTGACAAAGCGACACTAATAATCAAATTCAGAAGCTTAATTGAGGATGAAAAAATCTGCGGCCTGAAAGTGATTTTATGGCCGGTCGACCTTTACAGGCCCTTCCCATTCGCTAGTGTAAAAAATGGGAGTATCGTAACATATACTGATCAGCAAATAAGCTTTGGGGATAAGGCTGAAATCACCTTTGACGTAAAAATTAAGGATGACGCCATGCCTGGAACCTATGAAGCCTATCTCTACTTCTTCTACTATGATTGCGGAGATCCAGAGATTCCACTAATAATGCGGTTGCAAAAAATAAACATTGACGTTTGGCCTCTTCCAGAATTTAGGTTGCTTAACATAAACTGGCTTAGTAATGAGGGTGTTCAGGTTAATATTGGGCCCGGAGATGTAAACAGAATACTGTCCGTTACGTTTGCCGTTTCGAAATATTATGAAGTTTCCAATATAGTTGCAACCCTTTACCTTGACGAACACTTCAGCAATCTTACAGGCGGAAAGGAAGTGAAGTCAAGCTATACCGGACTTATAAGTGAGGGCGAAAGCTTCACGCTAAGGTTCCCGCTAAATGTGAACACTGACACTTCGCCTGGCACATATACCCTGAAGCTGGTTATGGAATACTATGATAAATGGCTGACCCAGCAATCTCAAGAAATCTTAATCCCGATCACGGTATCTGGTAGCAGCAAGCTCGATCTTTCAATAGAAATCCCTGCATTAACAATTGGATCAACCTCAAACATGAGTATCAAAGTCACTAATGTTGGAAATGCGCCGATATACTCTCTTAAGCTGACCATTTCTTCGGAAAACTTAGTGGTGGTTGATGGAGAAGTTGATGTCGATGAGCTGCAGCCTGACGACACGTTAAACCGCTTCTTCTCGGTATGGGTTCCGGTCACATTATCTGAGGGAACATATTCCATTTCAGTTCAAACGGAGTATATTGATTCAAACGGTGTTAAGCAGACCTTATCCAAGACTATTAAAGCCTATGTTAAGTCGCAGCCAACGCTCAGCCTGTCAGGGTACACAAAGACTCCCGAGATTGTTTTAGGGGAGAGTCAGAATCTCGAAATAGTTGTGGAGAACAATTATAACTCCCCAATAAAAGATGTAAGTATTAAAGCAATTTTTGAGGGCATGTCATTGGTATCAGCGAGGGATAGCCTCTTTTTCTTTGATGAAATCCCTGCTAAGAGTTCTGTTAAGTTAAAAATCCCTGTAACTGCTCCGCCTTCAGCATCGATAGGGACTAATTATGTAAAATTATCAGCCACTTACCGTAGCCCTTCTGGAAACCTTAGAACTGATGAGATCTCCATTCCAGTAGTAATCAAGCCGGATCTGAAGCTCGAGATCGCCAGCCTCACGTTCTCCTCCACCTTCGCAGCCCCGGGGGAATCCATTGACATATCAGGCGACATATATAACAGGGGTCTCTCAGCAGGTAAGCTATGCGAGGTTAAAGTGGGAGCGTCAAGTCCGTTAATCGTAACCGAGGACTCAAGAGATTATATCGGTGATATTTCATCTCTTTCTAAAGCATCGTTTACCGTGACCATCGATGTGGCTGAGAATGCAAGGCCAGGAAAATATTCAGGCGCTATCATTGTTTCCTGTAGCGATTCATTCGGAAATCTTTATCAGCTTTCAAGGGAATTTGAAATACAGGTAACGCAAGGCTTCACTTTTCCAAGTCTCACGTATGGAACAATAAGTCCGCCACAAAGAGAAAGTACTGCGGCACGAACGCGTGTCACAACCACCGAAGGATTAAGTTATCTATCGATGTTACAACGCCCAATAGCGATTTTACTAATAGTATCCATCATAGCGGGGGCCATAATCGCGTTCTTGTTTGTAAGAAGAAGATCGTCGAAGAAGAGGAGACAGGAGAATGAGGCTACTTGACGTACTGTATCTAGCGTTCTCCGCTCTAAGATCTAGGAAGCTCAGGACAACACTGACCATACTTGGGATGACCATTGGTCCAGCCCTCTATGTTGCGGCAATCGCATCAACTCAAGGATATGGAGAGGCATTAACACGCAGCCTACAGACGCTAGGTGCTAATGTCATTCAGATAATGTCAATGCCGGGAGGGCCGGGGGGTGGAAGCCGGGTGGAATTAACTGATAAAGTACTTCAGAAGTTGTCAGAGGTTGATGGAGTTGCTACGGTAGTCCCAATGTACTCCATATCCAGCGCTACAATCAGGATTAAAGGTACGACGGTGGAGGTGTCTCCGGGGGGAGAGACGTACAGAATTATTGCTGTGGATCTGAAGCTTCTTGACGACATTTTCAAAGGGCTTCAGCTAGGTGAAGGGAATCTTTCTGGGACTGGTAGTTCCATAGCAGTGATAGGCGCGAAGATTTCAAAGCCCGATAACTCAGATCTCCCGGAGATAAATCTCGGCGATGCGATAACCATAGAAGTAACTTCAAGTGGCGGGGAAAAACACGCAATCACCGTAAGGGTAATCGGTATATTAAAGGAATATGGGCAGGGTCTTTTCTTCAACCCGGATACAACGATATTTATACCGTTAAGAGCTGGAAAAAGATTGACGGGCTTATCAACGTATAGTCAGGTGTTCATAATAGCTAGAGATACAAGCTATATTCAACAAATCCAGACCGAGATAACAAATGTTATTGGCAGTAATGTTAGAGCATTTTCACCGCAGCAAATAGCGCAAACAATTGAGCAGACGATGGGGCAGTTTTCATCATTCCTGGCCTCAATATCCTTTATGTCATTCATAGTCGCATTTCTGGCTATAATGACGACAATGTTCACATCGGTCACGGAGAGAGTTAGGGAGATCGGAATTCTGAAAGCAGTGGGATTCAGGACAAAACATATCCTAGGATTGTTCCTCACAGAGGCTGTGTTGATAGGGCTTATAGGAGGAGCGCTAGGCATTACCGCGGGCGTTATCGGGGCTCATTTCTTCTACCTGCCTTTTGGGAACATTAGCGCACCATTCGGGCAGCCTGGAAGAAGTCAAGTAGTAACTTTTTCCTTACAGGTAACTCCAAAAATAACCCTTGACCTATTATTGACGACATTGGCGATGGCCATCATGATAGGGTTGCTAGCGGGCCTGATCCCAGCTTGGAGGGCGGCAAAATACCGTCCAGTGGAGGCGCTGAGATATGAGTGAGGAAGGTCCGGGAAATGATTACTGGAAAAAGAATCTTAAAGCTATGCTTTCTTCAAGAAAAACGAAGTGGATAATATTGGGGTGCATCATTGTTGTCGCATTAATTACATCTACAATTATGATATACGATTACTTTGCCGAGAAAAGTTTAAGGGAGAAAAAGGATCTTGAAATGCTACTAGACCTACTGGAAAAAGAAGTTAAAGAAATTGAAGAGAATAGATCCATATATGGGCCGCCTCCCCCGAGAGTTGACGTTCAGGATGCTAGGATTTTATTAGATAAAGCTCGACAACACTCCAGAAGGGGAGAATATGATCTTGCATGGCTGAATATTAAAAAACTAATGTTCATGTTACGCGAGTACTTCCTTCAACCAGGTATAAACGTCATTGATGAAGAAGCCGCTATGAAATGCATTCTCTTGGGAAAGATTGAGAGAATTAAACGCTGGATAGACATCTTCATGGAACTTTCCGAAAAAACATGCGACGAAAATGTAAAGGATTTATTATTAAACGCTTCAAATACTTTGAAGCAGATAGTTAAAGAAGCTGAACAGCTTGTCGAAAAGGGCTCTTACCAAGAGGCTAAGATCAAATTGGATAAAGCGTTTAAGATAATTAATGATATTTTGAAATCTCTAAAACCCAATATACCACCACCCCCACCTCCGAGGGAAGGGATTATGCGAGCTCCACCTCATTTCTCCGATTGACTTTCACAACTCGAACCAATCCTCTTCTCTCAAGTCTTCTAACAACCCTCCAAACGGTAGTCTTAGGGAGATGGGTCAAAGCTCTAATATCTGATTCAGAAACTCTCCTCCTTTTTCTAATTATCTCCAAAATTCTCTTCTCATCTTCTGAGAGATCATACAAGCCTCTCCTAAACCTCCTCACAAATATTATCGTAGAAAGTGCAGCAACGAAGCCTCCTAGTGATCCAACAAGAATAAGGACGGGAAAATTTTGTTGCGCATTTTCATTAAAAGAAGTCTCACCGACTCGCATTATATATTCTATCCTCCAGTATCCAGGGCTTAGAATAAGCTTCAGTAAGCCCCCCTCACTTGTTATTGTCCTTGGGATGTCAGTCAAAGAGAGTATCATACTTTTACTCGGCAGTAAAATTGCGGCCTCCATCGGTAGATACAATTCTAGAATCCATAAAGAGCCATTTTTAAATGTCAGAGCATCAGTATCATAATAGATTATTACCTCTTGCAATGAGTCGTAATGAATAACCAATTTGTCTGCCGTCAGATCATAATTAAGAAGGGTTCCATCTTCCCTTAGCACTATGAGATTTTCCACATCATTAGTAAGTAAATTGACAGTAACGTTTCCCATAGACTTGTCAGGAAAAATCTTTTCTTCTACATGCACCACTCCATCTTCGTAGACCCTTAAAGTCAAACTAGGCATGTTGACCCCCAAAACAGAAGAAGCCGAAGAGAGCATAATGAGTAGAAGCAGCAAAAACACCAGGCGTTCTTCCGTGGCGCTTCTAGCCATTTTCTATTCTAAACACTGTCCTCTGGCAGACTTTATTTATATATTATTCACTCGTTTCCGTTCATATGGTGTGCCTAATCAATGCCTCCCCCCGTAAATGTTTACCGGCCAATTTGGCGGAAAGCTGGTTCGGGAAAAGATGAACACGTTTTCATTTAGGTTTTTATTTAAAAATCATCTTAGTCAACGTAGTTGCGTAGTCCATAAGGATGTATTCCCATTCTTATTTATCGAGATTCTTGTCTCCTATTATAGAAACGGTGTATGAAGCCGAAAAAGGCGTACGCAGAAAAGAACCTAGAGATTGCTGAAAAGCGGAGAGAACCGATTTGATTCGTGTTAATTCTTGAAACGTCCTCGAAAGCATGTATCTTTTGTGGACCATTTTTCTGGTAAGAGGATGGTGCTAATGATTTATACAGCTCCTCTTTGCTTAATTATCCTGTGAAGGGGGTTGTAGAATGCGTTAGGGCGATTTCCAGAGAGCTCTTAGATGAGGTTGTCGAGGCGTTTGTCGAGATTCTGAGAATCCCGGCCATAAGTCCCTCAGCTGGCGGTTGTGGCGAGCTTAGAAGGGCTGAGAGACTTCAATCCATTCTCTCGGAGTTCGGGGTTGAGCGAATAAAGAGAGTGGATGTTCCTGATGAGAGGGCTGAGGGCGGTGTTAGGCCAAACATTATCACGACCATGGAGGGCGAGAACTCGGATAAGACCCTCTGGCTGATAGCCCATATGGATACTGTTCCTGAGGGTGATGTGAGGCTTTGGGAGACCGATCCCTTTGAGCCCGTGATCAGGGATGGGAGGATATGTGCAAGGGGCGCTGAGGATAATGGTCAAGCAATAGCGTCAATGCTTCTGGCCGCAAAAACCCTCATGAGGCTCGGGCTGAGGCCAAAGGTCAATCTTGGAATGGTCTTCGTCTCCGACGAGGAGACGGGTAACAGGTATGGGCTTGAGCAACTCGCCAATAAGGGGATATTCATGAGTGGCGATGAGGCTGTTGTCCTTGATTATGGCTCACCCGACGGCTCCGAGATAGAAGTTGCTGAGAAGCACGTATTATGGTTAAGGTTCGTAGTGCGCGGCGCCCAAGCTCATGCAGCCTTCCCACACCAAGGGATAAATGCTCATAGGGTTGGGGCACGACTGCTCTTAGCACTAGATGACATGTTGCATAAAAAGTTCAACGAGCGTGATGAGCTATACATTCCTCCTACGTCCACTTTCGAACCGACGAAGAAGGAGCTGAACGTAGATAACATAAACACGATCCCGGGCACGGATGTCTTTTACTTCGATTGCAGAATCCTGCCACGATATTCTCCAACGGAAATCTTGACTGTTGTAAGAGATCTTTGTAGAGAGTTTGAGCTAATGTATGGCGTGAAGATTGAGGTTGAGGAGGTTATAAGCTGGGAGGCCCCTCCCCCAACACCTCCGAGCGCTAATGTGGTTAGGAAGCTCTCCGAGGCGCTGAAGCTCTCGAGAGGAATTGATGCGAAGATTATCGGGATAGGCGGTGGAACCTGCGCGGCGATTCTCAGAGCGCAGCGCATTCCGGCCGCCGTGTGGTCCACGCTGGATGGCATGGCTCATAAACCTAATGAATATTGCAAAATGGAAAATATACAGAGAGATGCGGAGACTCTCACACTCCTTTCGCTCCTGATTTAGCTCGATCTCCTACCACCTTTCCAAATTGACGGATAGATCCCCCTCCTCATTATCACCCGCTCGGTATCCACCGCTATGCCATGATCCCTCTCAAGCATCTCCTCTGCATCCATCAGGCTTCTCCCGATGGCTACGAGCTCTCCCTTGAGCGTCATGATCGCTGCTGGTGCATCTCTCCTAACAATGTTCTCTACTTTAGCCACGCCGACAACGGCGAGGTTCGCCCCATGACATATCGCGTCAACGGCTGTGTCAAGAATGAAAACCTTCGGCATATACTCCACGGCCTCCTCGACGGGTCTCAAAATCTCCCTCAGCCGAGCCTCATCCCCACTCTCCTTATACTCCTTCAACGCCCAATAGAGGTCTAACAACATGTGAGCCTTCTCCTCAACGAATGGGCCGGCCCTCGTCCTCCGGAGCTCCTGCATGTGGGCGCCGCATCGCAGGTATAGGCCGATATCCCTGCATAATCTTCGTATGTATGTTCCGCCAGAGCAGGCGACTTTCATCAGCACGTTTCTCCCAATTCTCTCGATTAGCTCGACCCTGTAGATAATCCTCGTCCTGATCCTTCGCGAGACACTCGACCTAACCGGCGGGACCTGATAGATCTCGCCCGTGAAGAACCTAAGCGCCCGCTCGAGATCCTCGTCAGAGATGTCTTCATGGAGCCTCATCAGGCAGACATATTCTTTTCCGCCGCCCATGACTGCCCCCGCGCACTTCGTCGCTTCCTCAATGAGTATTGGTAGGACGCCTGAGACCGCTGGATCAAGTGTTCCTCCATGTCCAGCTTGCTTCGCAGCTAGGAGCTCTTTCACGGTGAACGCTACCTCATGACTCGTCGGCCCGCGAGGCTTATCTACATTAATAATGCATGCTTTGAGAAGCTCCTCGATGGGTCTCTTATATGGCGGGCACCCGTAGCTTGGATCGCTCTCGGAATCAACCCTGACCAAAATCTCCCGTTCTATCTCCCATGGGGGCCTCGCCGCCTCGAAGATCATCCAGCCGTGATCAGTTATCCTTTATTCAAAAAGGTTCGCTTAGGCCAGTGCTTTGAGCTCCACCTTGACCTCGGACTTCATGTAATCTATCAGGCCGGCCGCCTCTAGAGCCTTCACAACCTCCTCGTCGCTGGCACCCCTCTTGATCTCTATCCTGTGAGACGTGAATGCTAGGTGTTTCACGTTAGCCTTCCTCCTCCGGACCCCCGTCAGCTGCTTCGGCCCTGTAACCAGCACGAAGTTCTTATCAGCCACATCGACTATGACGCACTTCTTCCCTGCCTCTCTTCCCGAGACCTTCACGGCTATCCGGCCTATCTCCTCGATCATATCCCCCCGAAGGCTCAGGGCCCTGCTATTTATGAGTTAATTTAGAATGATTATGATTTCCATACGAGTTGTTACTGCGTGGATAGCAGGTATATGGCTATTATCGTGAGGATTATTCCCGCCACTCCCTTCGGAGTTACTGCTTCCCCTAGAATGAGTGTGCTGAGGAGAACCGTTAATGCTAGTCCCGGCCTAGCTACGGGTATGATTACACCTCGCTCCCCCTATCTTCAGCGCAGGAAGCATGGAGGCTATGCCCAGATCTATGGAGATTCCTGAAAGGGAGGGGTAAACCACCGTATCTTTGTTTAGGGAGGCCCTCCACCCCTCAAAGGGACAACACAGGGGCAATGGCTACTGCGAGCACCATCAGAGTCTCCGTGAGGTAGTGGCTAATTGGCGAGGGGCTCAGCGAGACCCCCCTTTTTCCTGAAGAAATCGCCGAGCCCTATGAATATGAAGACTACTAGAGCGAGACCGATCTCCACTCTAAGATGCTGTAACATATTTCTGCGCTCCTCAAGCGTTTTATAAACTCATCCATGAGAGCTGGGAGAATTAGCAGGCTACTTTCTAAGCTTCGCCAAGCTCAGTATCTGCTGGGGCTTCAGCGCCGAGATGCCGGTATATGCTCCGGCGACCTCGATCAAAACTATCCAGTCCGGGTTCTTCAAATCAACCCTTCTATTAACGTTCTTCGCGGCGGCCTCGATTATCTCCGAGCTCGAGAGCGACGTATGCCTCTTCTCGATCGTTATCCTAAAGCTCTCATTCTCGGGAATCTTAGACGCAACCCTCTTGACGGCTTCAGCTATCATCTCGAGATTCGACTCCACGACTTCCTCTATTGGTATTATTCTCATCAGGCTTCCAACTCTCCAAGGCTCCTCCTCGGCAATCACCCTAACTCTCTCGATCACCTCAAATGGGTCGAGGCTGGTCCTCGCGGTCAGCAGACCCGAGATGCTCGTCACCGAAACCTGCGGCTCACTATCACCGAGAAACCTGAGCAGATCCTCGAGCTCTATCGCCGCTAGGTTCTCCATGCCCCTGGCAGTCGTAACTATGAGGTTAAATCTCCTCGCCACGATTAGGAAAATCTCATCTCGACATATAAACGCATTACCGGAGCGCTTAAATGTCTGGTACTATTCCGGGTATTCTTGGGAATGGCTGGACTTCTGCGACATGCGCCGCCCCTGCGATGTATGCTACGAATCGCTCTATTCCGAGGCCGGCTCCCGCCGATGGTTTTAGGAGACCTTCCTTAGCGAGGTCTAATAGGATCTTGTAGCTCGATTTCTCCAAGCCGTCGCGCTCAAGCTTTTTGACGAGCTTCTCGTATTCGTATTCTCGCTCGGCTCCCGAGATGACTTCGCCGTATCCCTCTGGAAGAATCAGATCGTAGTTTCTCCACTCGCCGGTCTCCGGATCTTCGTAGTCGTAGAACTGTCTCGGTATTCCCGTTACCCAAATCGGGTCCTCGACGATCTTCGAGATCTCGTCCTGCCACGAGTTCCCATACCTCTCCTCGAGTTCACTTCTCTTATAGACCTTGAATGGTGGTTGTGGGGTTTTCAAGTCTCTCCCGAGGATCTCGAGCTCGTGTGAGAGATTCTTCTTCACGTATTCTGTCGACTCTGTTATTAGCTCCTCATATATCCTGAAGATGTCATGCATCTTCGCGTATGCTATCTCGACCTCAAACTGCGTGAACTCGTAGAGGTGTTTTCCGGTTGCCGCCCTATCCCTCTTCTCTATCCTGATGTTTGGTGAGAGAATGAATATCTTCTCGGGGCCGAGGGAGACGAGTACCCTCTTTTGGACTATCATGCTCTGCATCGTTGAGACCTTCTCGCCATAGATCTCGATCTCGATCTTCTTCTCGATGCTGAAGTCGGGGTCTGGCCAGAGCGGGTCCGTGGATTTGGAGAGGATGACAGGTAGCATCCAATAGAAACCCTTCTCGAGAAGCTTCTCTACTATGATCTTGAGTATCCCAGTCTGGATCTTGAGTATCGCGAGCTTCCGCTCATTCATCGGCTTCCTCAAGTCCAGCCCCTTAAGCATAAGCCTCCTCATTTAGCGCTCTGTGATCGAGATAAGCGCAATATATTTGTCTTTTTAACGGATGCTTCCGTCAATTAGATGAAGAATGGGGGACCATCTTATCAGCTTTTCCGACCCTTTGCCGGGGTTGCCGCTGGGCCGAGAGTATTATAGGCTCGAAGCATGTTAAGTTACTCGACGATGAGGGAGCGGAGGAAAGGGTTTCCGAGGCTGACGAGGATTGAGGATGCGCAAGACATGCTGAGAAAGAGAATTCTTCATAGGATAATGGAGGTTGAGGAGATAGAGCTCATAGTGGCGACCGGTAGGGTCTGTGGCGAGGACGTACGGTCGCCGATGGATTCACCAGTATATGATAGAAGTGCTGTTGATGGGTACGCGGCCGTGGCCGAGGATACTTTCGGGGCCTCGCCGACGAATCCAGTGGAGCTTAGGCTTGTTGGCAGGATTGAACTCGGCGTGGATCCATCGAGCCTTCCAGAGATTCGGAGAGGTGAGGTGGTGGAGGTGCAAACCGGGGGGCCGGTTCCGCTGGGGGCGAACGCCATTATCCCATTCGAGCATGCTCGAAGAATCGGCGAGCGGGTAGAGGTGTATGAGCATGTACGACCGCTTCAGAATATCTCTAGGAGGGGTGAGGATTATCGGAGGGGCGAGATCGTCTTGAGAAGAGGCTGGTTGATTAAGCCATGGCATATCGCGGCCCTAGCATCACTCGGCTTCCGGAGCCTAAAGGTTCTTAGAAGACCTCGGGTCGCCATTCTCTCTACTGGAGGGGAGCTCATCGAGCCCGGAGAGGAACCTGTTCCAGGAAAAGTGTATAATTGCACGAGACCTATGCTTCAGGCAATGCTTCTGTCACATGGCGCCGAGCCAATTGATTTGGGCATAGCTCCGGATGATGTTGAGCTTATCTCCGAGAGAGTTTCTGAGGAGTTGGCGAGGGTTGATGCCGTGATAGTCACTGGCGGCACAAGCGTTGGGAAGCGTGATCTCGTGCCGGAGGCGCTTTCAAGGATCAGCGAGATAGTGGTTCACGGCCTCGCGATCAGGCCAGGTAAGCCCGCCGGCTTCGCGACAACATCTGGTAAGCCAATCTTCATGCTCTCTGGCTTCCCGGTCGCGGCGTTAATAGGGTTTCAAGAGCTCGTCCTCCCGGCCCTAGAACTCATGCTGGGATGCAGGTTTGACCCACCTCCAAGGATAAGGGGGAGGCTTATCAGGAGAGTAGCATCTCCGCCAGGAGTCAGGACGTATGCTAGGGTTAAGGTCTTCAGGGGCGAAGGCGGAGAGATTTTAATCGAGCCGCTGAGGGTCACTGGCTCTGGCATCCTCTCAACTCTTACTCGCGGGAATGGCTTGCTGGTCATTCCGGAAGAGCTCGAGGGCTTTGATGATAACTCTGAGGTGGAAGTTATTCTCCTTTCGCCCCTCTTCGAGGGTGATGCGGCTTGAGGAAGATCTTCCACGAGCTTCCAACGCTTCACGAAGCACTGGGGCGAGTTCTAGAAAATATCTCGCCCCTCGGGATCGAGGAGGTGAGCTTAGAGGACGCTCGAGGCAGGGTCTTAGCATCAGACGTATACGCCGAGATTAACTCGCCCCCCTTCGATAGATCGCTTGTTGACGGGTATGCTGTTAGAGCGGAGGACACTTATCAGGCCGATGAAGATAATCCTGTCGGGCTTAGGCTCGTCGGCGAGGTTGAGGTTGGCGAGAGGCCGCGTGTATCCATTGGAGAGGGCGAGTGTGCCGAGATTTCGACGGGCGCGCCTATACCGCGCGGAGCGAATGCCGTCGTCATGGTGGAGTATACAAGCCAGTCCGGCGACAGAGTGAAGATTTTCAGGGCCGTGAGGCCAGGGGAGAATATAGCACAGGCCGGCTCTGATGTCTCGGCGGGAGACCTCGTCTTAAGGAGGGGAAGAATATTGACTAGTAGAGAGATTGCGGCTCTAGCCGCGCTCGGATGCTTTAAAGTGAAGGTGTATAGGAAGCCGAGGATCGCGGTCTTCTCGATTGGGAGGGAGCTCGTCAGGCCGGGGCAGCCCCTTAAGCTCGGGACCATATATGATGTCAACGGCTACTCGATTCCCGGCATGCTGGCAGAGCTCGGCCTTAGCGTGGAGTTCAAGGGGATACTGCCGGATGATGAGGAGGTGATCCTCGAGGAAGTCGGTAAGGCGCTTCAGGAAAATGATGTAGTGATAACTTCCGGTGGGACATCAGCCGGTCTCGGAGACCTCACTTACAAGGCCTTCGAGAGGCTTGGGAGGCTCATCGTTCACGGTATTAGGGTTAAGCCCGGTAAGCCGACGATAATCGCGGTCACGCCCGATGGTAAGCTTCTTGTTGGTCTGCCCGGCTTCCCTCTCTCGGCGATGATGCTCTTTATCTCGCTCGTCAAGCCAATTCTCATGAGGCTCATGGGAGCCGATTTCCAAGAGCCGGATGCCATTCAAGCTGAGGCGGCCTTCAGGCTAAATCTCGGAGGCAGAACTCACTTGATCCCCGTGCACCTAGTCGCCGCGCCGAAGGGCTTAAGAGCTTACCCGGTGCTGGGGGACTCAGGCTCAACCTCCGCGCTACTTGATGCTGATGGCTTCGTAGAAATACCGGGTGAGAAGCAGTTTCTCGACGAGGGCGAGATTATTGAGGTTAGGCTTCTCAGGAGATTCAGGCCTGCAAGCGCCGTGGTAATCGGAAGTCACTGCCCCGCGCTGGATCTACTCATAGACGCCGCCGGGTTAATGAATGTCAAGCTGATTAATGTGGGCTCTCTCGGCGGATGGCTCGCGCTCAAGAGGGGCGAGGCCGACATAGCAGGGACACATCTCCTCGACGAAGGGACGATGACATATAATGTCCACATGCCGAGGAGGCTTGGGCTTGAGGATGATGTCGAGATCTATGGAGGGTATGTAAGGGAGATAGGCTTCATAACGGCTCCCAAGAACCCGAAGAACATCAAGGGCTTCGAGGACCTGCTGAGGCCTGATGTGACCTTCGTTAACAGGGTTCCCGGATCAGGGATAAGAACATTCACGGATCTACAGCTCAAGAGACTCGGGGTAATCAATCCCGAGAAGAGTATAATGGGATACACTTACCAGATGAAGACCCATACGGGTGTTGCGGCCGCGATCGCTCAGGGAAGAGCTGATGTCGGGATAGCGGTCGGCTACGTCGCCAAGATATATGGCCTCGAGTTCATCCACCTGGCGGATGAGAGATTCGACCTCGCTGTGCGCAGGGATAGACTTTACAAGGACTCCATTAAGGCGATCTTGGAAGCATTAAGAAGTAGGGGCTTCGCCGAGAAGCTGAGCAGGCTACCGCACTACAGGATTACGGAAGATACCGGGAGAAGACTCTATCCCTGAATATGAGGGCGAAAGTAAATGGAATAAAGACTTTTATATGTAGCTCTGACATCAACTTATTGTGACATCTGTAAGTGGTTATGCGAATAGGATAGCTTGGGTTGATCTTGCGGAAAAGCATGTTGAATACTTGGAAGTTGATGAGGATGATGTTGCGAAGTTCATTGGTGGGAGGGGTCTTGGTGGAAGATTTCTCCTGAAGCATGCTGTTGGTAAGGATCCCTTATCCCCCGAGAATATTCTCGCGATCATGGTTGGGCCGATGACGGGCAGTGAGGCCCCCCTCTCTAACAGAATCGCGGCTGTAACGCGGTCGCCGCTCACGGGAGGGTTCGCTGATAGCCATTGCGGCGGATACGCTGGGCCGGCTCTCAAGCTCTCGGGCTTCGATGGCGTGGTGCTTTCCGGCGCGTCGGAGAAACCAGTCTTGCTTATCGCTAAGAATGGCGGGATCACGATCGAGGACGCGAGGGCGCTATGGGGCAAGACCACATTCGATTCGTACCAGTCGGTTAAGAGAAAATATGGTGCGGAGGCCGTATTTTATGGAATCGGACCTGCCGGAGAGAACCTAGTGAGGCTCGCCAACATAATGCATTTCAGCAGGTTCGCGCCCGGCGGCAGGGCTTCTGGGAGATGCGGCACTGGGGCGGTAATGGGCAGTAAGAGGGTTAAGGGGCTTGTAATGTTACCCGATCTTAAGAAGAAGCCTCAGCCCGCTAACCCGGACAAGTTCAAGAAGGCAATTGATGAGTCGCTCAGAAAGATTCGGGAGAGCGAGATAACGAGCCCCGGGAAGGGCGCTCTATCAATTTACGGAACCGGGGTCGTCGTGAACATTATAAACGAGCTTAAAGCGTATCCAACGAGGAATGCGAAGCAGACGATGTTCGAGGAGGCTTACTACACCTCAGGCGAGAACCTCCGTGGAACAATTCTGAGGAGGCAGTGGACCTGCTTCATGTGCCCCGTGGCGTGTAAGAGGGAGTCGGAGGTCAAGGATGGGAAGTTCAAGCATGAGAGTGAGGGGCCCGAATATGAGACGCTCTGGGCTCTCGGGGCTATGACTGGACTCGGCCACGTGGAGGCCATATCATACCTGAACTACCTCGCGAACATGTATGGACTTGATACAATAGAGCTCGGAAACACCCTTGCAGTCGCGTGCGAGGCCTCGGAGAGAGGGCTGATAAAGGATTCGGTGAAGTGGGGCGATGCGGACGCCTTCGCCGAGCTATTGAAGAAGATAGCTTATCGCGAGGGCGAGCTCGGCAATCTGCTGGCCGAGGGAGGGGCGAATGCGGCGGAGAAGCTCGGCGCGCCGGAGCTCTCCATGTCCGTCAAGAAGCTGAGCATACCGGCCTACGACCCAAGGGGCCTTAAGGGCATGGGACTGACCTACGCGACCTCGAATAGAGGCGCTTGTCATCTTAGAGCATACGCGGTATCTTCTGAGGTCTTTGGCATACCATACAAGACTGATCCGCTGGCCTACGACGGCAAGGTAGACGTGGTAATATACTTCGAGAGATTATTCGCGCTCATGGACAGCATGACATTCTGCAAGTTCAGCACATTCGCGATGACGAAGGAGGATTACGCCGCACTGTACTCCGGGCTGACAGGCATAGAGGTCGATACGGAGGACTTGGACGAGATAGGGGAGAGAATCTGGACTCAGGAGAGGTACTTCAACCAGCTTCACGGCTTCTCCCGGAAGGACGACATACTGCCGAGGAGATTCTTCGAGGAGCCATCATCACATGGCCAAGTCTATGACAGAGAGACATTCGAGAAGATGCTTGACGAATACTACCGGAAGCACGGCTATGATCCCGATGGAACAGTTCCTGAGAGGACTCTCAAGAATCTTGGAATAATCTAAATCTCCTTATCCCTCCTCAATTTTTATTTTTCTGCAGACTGGGCAATCCGGATTCCTTCTGATTTCTATCGTGTAGAAGGAAAGATCCATTCCATCTATCACTATGAGCTTTCCGATCGCTGGCTCGCCGAGCCCGGTGATGACCTTTATCGCCTCAAGCGCTTCGAGGGCTCCGACTATCCCGGGAAGCGGCCCCAGAACCGGGATCTTGTCATGCTCCGCCGGTTCTCTCGGTATTAGGCATCTGAGGCATGGCCCTTTTCCCGGAATTATCGTCATCAGCCTTCCTTCGGCACCGTATATTGCTCCGTGGATGAGCGGCTTTCCATGCTCCACGCATGCATCATTTAGGATGAATCTAGTCCTAAAGTTGTCGAGGCAGTCGACTACGAGATCCACTCCGGATAGTAGCTCCTCGACATTCTCCTCGGTCAGCCTCTCTCTTATCGCCTCGATCTTTATCTCCGGGTTCAGCTTTTGAAGGTGCTTGGCGGCTGACTCGACCTTCGGCCTACCGAGATCAATCATTGTGTAGAGTATCTGCCGGTTAAGGTTGCTAAGCTCCACATCGCCGTAATCTACCATCCTTAGCAGTCCGACCCCGGCTGAGGCGAGGTAGAGCGTTGCAACCGATCCGAGCCCGCCGACCCCGACTACTAAAACTCTAGACCTCTTCAGCTTGAGCTGGCTCTCAACTCCAAATCCGAGAAGCCTCAGCTGCCTATCATATCTCTCAAGCTCCTCCGATGAGAGGTTAAGCTTATCCGCCAGCGACCGGTGGTATGAAGGCGACTGAATCTCCATCCCTCAGCCTAGTCCCTAGACCATCTAAATACGTTATCTCCCTTCCATTAACTAGGATCTTCACGTTGGGGTTCTCTCCCACAAGCCTACCAACATCCAGCTTAGATCCGTATTGCTTCCTGAGTTCTCTGAGCAGGTCCTCTATTGTTGAGCCCTCTGGAAGTTCGAGGTAGAGCACCCCAGTCCCGCCAAATATCTCCCGGAGTGTGGCGAAGGTCCTAATAATAACTTTCAAAGAGTCCTCCTCCATAAGACTCTCGTCGCTCGAGAGATTTATCTTTTAGGCCGGTGAGCGTTATTCTAGGCCTCAGACTTTCACCCAGTCAATTCCGAGATCCCTGAAAATGGATAGCAGAAGCTCGCGATCCTGACCCTTTAAACCCTTCCAGTCTATGACTGCGAGTTTGGTTTTCTCTATCGTCTTCTCGAGCGCTTGCTCGACGAGCTCATGATCAACCGGCATGGCGTATTTCGGACAGATGTGGCCGAATGAATATTTGCTAGCTAGGGCGAGCCTCGTGAAGGAGGGAGCATAGTGCCCCCCGCCGAAGCCTATGGCCGGCGGCGGCCCCGAGCTGGTCTCACAAGCCTTGATACATGCGTGGGCAACGGCCTCCACTGCCCTTTGATCTGGCATCTCCTCGGAGGGGCCTCCAGCCTCTATGAAGATCGTTGGTATTGATGTGGCCGGGCCATGGTGAGTAACCTCCAGCCCGATGCTCCATTCATTCAGCCCAAGCCTTGAGGCGGCGTCGTAGAGCGCCCTCAGGGCGCCGTAGATGGCTATCGCGCTCGTCGGCGACAACGTTCTCGGGAGGCCTCCCACCGGCGCCTCATCGCCCCAATTCCCTACCGGGTGCGTTAGAAGAGCCCTTATCCCAGCCTCCGACCTATGTGAGGATGCGATGACCTGGAGCTCGGGTTTTAGATCCTCGCCCAGCCCATCTACATCAACATGCCTCCCCTCTATCACCTTGAGGTAGATGTCTCCTCCCACGTAAAGCCTGTCTTCAATGGGCTTGAAGCCATGCCTCTCGATTAGCAGCCTTCCGACGAGCATGGAGATCCTATCAGCCTCCGAGACCACTATCAGCTTCATTTTCTTCTCTCCGGGGTGGGGGTAAGTTTCCGACATTCCTCTAAAATATTACCTTCTCCAAATTGGAGGCTGGATGAGATTCAGGGCGCTGAGAAAGCCCCTGATATGCAGTCATGTCGCCGGCCAGCTTCTTGAGGGCAGGCGCCGAGGCCTCAGAAGCGTCGGAGCATCATTCAATCTCGGGAGGAGCTATGTGGAGGCTGAGCTCCTGGATCGCGGGATACGCTATGAGGAGGTAGAGCTTGATTGGGATCACATCAAGCTGGCTTATTCGAGGAAGAGAGACATATACGCGATTGAGGAGGGCGAGCTTATCCCTCTCTCTATAGCATCAGAGCACTTCTATAAGCTCGTCTTGGTCAAGTGGGGTAAGCCTCCGACGCTTGAGATAGATGGAATACACATGCATAGGACACTTGATGTTACCCCGGACGTAGACTCGGAGATGAAGGTATCTCTTCTTGGCGACCTCAGATGCAATAGAGTCCTCGACGTCTGCACGGGGCTCGGCTACACAGCGATAGCAGCCCTTAAGAGGGGCGCTTGTTCGATCACGACGATAGAAAAGGACGAAAACGTGCTGAGGCTCGCCGCGCTCAACCCATGCTCATGGGAGCTCGAGGATGATCGGGTTGAGCTCATATCGGGAGACGCATTCGAGGCAGTAGATGAGTTTGAGGGCGAGTTCGACGCCGTGATCCATGATCCTCCAAGAATGTCTTTAGCCGGGAGCCTGTATAGCCTCGAGTTCTACCTGAAGCTCGCCAAGGCTCTCAAGCCCGATGGGAGGATCGTGCATTACGTCGGCCAACCGGGCATCCATAAGGGGAGAAAGATATGGAAGGGAGTCCTCGAGAGGCTCAGGCAAGCGGGCTTCGATGTAAGCTACGATGAGAGGTCCCGCTGCGTCTATGGCAGGAAACGCTAATAGAGGCTATCATCCGGTTTTCTGCCGGATATGCCAAGGGAGATCATAGGCCATGGGACCTGGATGGATAAGGTCGCGGCGGAACTTATCGAGAGGGAGAAGAGACTTGGCAGGAGCCTCGGCTTGATAAGGACTGAGAGTGGGCTCGGCGCCTCCGGAATACCCCATGTCGGGAGCATGGCAGATGCCGTAAGAGCTTACGGCGTGACGCTTGCCCTTAGAGAGTTCGGATACAACTCGGAATGCATAGCCTTCACGGATGATATGGATGGTCTGAGAAGGGTTCCAGCGGGAATGCCAAGGGAGCTTGATGAATATCTCTTAAAGCCCGTCTCATCCATCCCGGATCCTTACGGCTGCCATGAATCATTCGCCGCGCATATGAGTGGGATGCTGAGGGATGGGCTCGAGAAAGCTGGGATAGAATGCAGATATGTATCGGGCAGGCAAGCCTATGCCTCCGGCCTCCTATCCGAGCAAATCCACAAGATCATGCTAAACGCCGGGAGGATAGGCGAGAAGATAGAAGAGCTGACCGGCCAGATGAAGTTCAAGCAGATTCTCCCATATTTCGCCATATGCAAGAATTGCGGCAGAATCTACACTACACAGGCCTACGAATATGATTCGGAGAAGAGGGTTGTGAGGTATAGGTGCATCGGGGTGGAGGTTAGGGGGAGATACTTTGAGGGATGCGGATATGAGGGCGAGGCGGACATCAGAAGGGATGATGGCAAGCTTGCGTGGAAGACAGAATTCGCAGCAAGGTGGGCCGCCCTCGACATAAGGTTCGAGGCATATGGCAAGGACATCGCGGACTCGGTGAAGGTGAATGATTGGGTTTCTAGGGAGGTCTTGGGATTCGAGCCGCCAATACACGTGCGATACGAAATGTTCTTGGACGCTTCTGGGAGGAAGATCTCGAAGTCTCTTGGAAACGTCTTCACGCCCCAACTCTGGTACAGGTATGGGATCCCGCAGAGCCTTCTCCTCCTCCTCTTCAAGCGGGCTATTGGAACCCGCGTGCTGATGCTCCAGACAATACCGAAGCTGATGGATGAGCTGGACTACCTCGAGGATGTCTACTTTGATAAGGTTAAGGTGGATAATGAGCTGGAGAGGGCCAAGCTCAAGGGATTATACCTCTACTCGCATCTCCTTAAGCCTCCCGAGAAGCCCTCACCCCACATATCATACTCCCTGATAGTGGAGCTAGCCCTGGTCGCGCCGGAGGGGAGGGAACCTGAGTTCGTCGCGGCGAGGCTCCAGAAATATGGATACGAAATTGATGAAAGAGTCGAGGAGAAGATCAAGCTCGCAATAAACTACGCGAAAGACTTGGGCGCTGTTGAGAAAAGGCCCGTCGAGCTATCCGAAGAGGAGAAGAGGGCGATCCTTGAGTTGATTGATCTGATAAAGGCGTCACGAAGCAGTGAGGAGGTTCAATCAGCAATCTTCCAGGCGGCGAGAAAAACCGGCCTATCACCAAAGGAGTTCTTCAAGAAACTCTATATGATACTCCTCGGTAGGGATAGCGGCCCGAGGCTCGGCCCTTTCCTTTGGGACTTAGGAAAGGATAGGGCGATAGAGATCCTCAGCTCAAGCCTCCAGCGGGGCTGAATACTTATATTGCGGGCGATGGGCTGAGTATCGTCCAAAAGGGAGTCGTAAAGGAAATGAGCGAATTGGTAAAGATAAGTCAGCTAACCCCGCGCTCTAGAAATGTGAATTTGGTCGCGAAAGTTGTTAGTAAGGCGCCAGAAAAGATTGTTTCTTCACAATATGATCAGAAGGAACATAGGCTTAGCGAGGCCCTAATAGCCGATGAGACGGGAGCGATAAACTTGGTCCTTTGGGACGAGAGGATAGACTATGTTAAAGAGGGCTCGACGATTAAAGTGACAAATGGTTTCATCAAGCTCTTCAAGGGAAGGATGCAGCTAAACCTAGGGCGATATGGATCTATTGAAGAAGTAGAGGTTGTTATAAAAGAGGTAAACATTGACAATAATCTCTCCGAGAACCCCCAGCCCTCAATGGGCTTCGGCAGAAGACCTCAAAAGCGTTTCAGGCGAAGATAAGCTGGTAGCAGGCGGGGATTTAGGGCCTCCCCAGGAAACCACTATTTTTATATCCTATTTAAAGAGATAAACTCATGTGGCAGAAGATTTGAGTAACGAGGACTTTGAGGTAATAGTTGCTGAAGTCCCGAAGATCGAGATTGATATTTCCCGGGAAAAGCTCTTCTCCTTCATCAAGCTGGCCGAGGATCTTGGCTGGAATAAGGCGAGGATTAAGCGGTATATTAGCACGGCTCTAAGATTGAGGGAGCTCGAGAAGCGGTATGGGAAGAGCTATGTGGCCTTGGTTAAGAGCTACGAGAAGCTGGTGAGCGACGAGGTCAAGCTCAGGTACTCCATTGAGCAGCTTATGGAGAAGCGTAGGCAAATGGAAGAGGATTTCAACCTATACGTAGAGCAGTATAAGCTGACCCTAGAAGTAGTCCAGAATGTTGGGAGAATAGTGGAGGCTTTGAGGGCTAGGGGGCTTGATCTAAGCGATCTCGAAAACGCTCTAAGAGTCTTAAACTTCATGAGGGAATCCGGCTACAATGTTAATGAGATTTTGGATAGGATGAAGAATATCAAGGGCTATGAGGCTTCAATTAAGGAGCTCGAGATGGTTATCGAAAATATGGGGAGAAGCTTAGAGGAGCTCGATAATGAGAGGAAAAGACTTCTCAAGGAGATAGAGGAGGTACACGGGATATCTGGAGAGCTGGAGGATCTGAAGAAAACCCGTGAGGTTCTTGAGGAGAGCATCAAGCAGGCTGAGGCAGAGCTCCATGAAAAATTTAGAAGATTGGAGGAGGCTAAATCTGAGCTCGAGATCTTATTCGGGTATAGGGTCTCGATCGAGGAGCTGCGCCGAAGGATCGAGGAGCTCGAATCCGAGGTAGAGAGGCTGAAAGCTGAGAGAGATTCGCTTCGGAATGAGGTGTCGCAGCTTCTTGGAACCCGTGCTGATGCCGATGAGATCAGGAAGAGGATGGAGGAGGAGCGGCAGAGGCTGGCAGCTCTCGAGAGGGAGGTTGAGGATAGGCAATCCTATCTCGAGATACTTGAGGGCGAGCTTGCGGCCGCCTACTCGGTACTCAAGTTCTTCACAGAGCCCGGGGGCATTGATGCTGAAGACCTCGAACCATTAGTTACTCATCTCCAGAGGGCTCTGAAGATTAAGAGGGGCGAGCTCCCGGCCTTAAAGCCCCTTGAGACCCATATCCTAAATAAGGTTAGAGAAGATCTGGCCTCACTGATTATGCCATATGTTAGAGGTGAATTTATTCCTAAGAAGGCCTTCGATCAGCTTGAGAGGGAGGCTAAGAGATTGAAGGAGGAGAAGGAGGCGTTGGAGGAGGAGCTTAACTCTCTTAGAAAGCTCTTAGAGGCTAAGCCCGTGGCTGAGCAGCCAAAACCCTCGCTTGCGGCAGTTGCGCCGAGCGGCGAGGTCGTGGAGCTCAAGACCTTAGATCGGGGTAAGAGGTTTAGGATAAAGTGCCCCTCATGCGGCGAGGTTTCGGTAGTCATCTCGCCTGCGGCCGAAGAACTCGAAGAGCTTAGATTAAGAATGTGCAGGCTGAGGTTCACGTGCGGGTGCGGCAAATCCATTATGATACCTCCTGATGTCCTGCTGAGGAAGCTGGAGGCTGGTGGTGATTGAGCGGCCGGAGAGCGAATCCCATAATTATGATGCTGGCTTGGAGGGCTAAGAAGCTAAGGGTTGAGGATGTCGAGAAAATATTGGCCGCGGTCGCCTCGATAGGCGAGGGATCTTTCACCCTAACCGACATCATCGAGAGGCTTCCGGATGAAGTTAAGGCGGATAGGAATAAGAGGAGGAGGGTTGGAAACCTGCTTCAAGCCTTAGTATCCATGGGCTATCTCTCAAAGCCCAGCGAGCGGAAGTGGGTGAAGAATGCGCCGACGCTAAGTCATTTCCTGAGCCAGCATCTCCTAGAGCTTTCATCTATCGAGATGCTCTCTCCGCGTCTTCCACCCGTTGGTGGAAGAGTGATCGGCCGCCGCCAGAGGCTCGACCAGGCATCCTCAGCATAATCGACCCCCTCCAGTTTAACGGTATCTCAGCGAAGCTCCACTCCCTATTGAGGAATCTCGCGGCCATGATCGGCTTCGGCCCGATCTCGGCCCCACAGTGCGGGCACCTCACGATGAATAGCTTGCAGAACTCGAGGAGCCTCTCGACCTGAGAACTATTCAAGATTACATATGGCTTGTTCGTCGACTTAACCTCGATCGCCAGCAGCTCGCCCGAGTCCACCGCGATCACATCGGGCTTCGGGAGCTTCCCCGAGCCGCTTCCAGGAGTTCTAACAGCGTACGTCCCCGGCTCGCCCCTATCGGCGAACATCCTCACGAGATAATATTCTCCCTCATAGCCCATCCTAGCCTTGTACCTCGGTGAGGAGGGATTTCTCGGCCTTCTCGGCATGATTCCCAGCAGGTCCGGTTGAGCGGCACTATTATTATGGTTATCCTCTCAGCGCGTCATCAAGCTATACTCCGAGCATTCCTCAGAGCTCGAACTCGTATGTCCGGAACTCTCCTGACCTTCGCCATGAGGGGTAGAGCCTTGCCAGCGCCTCGCTCAACCCGAGCTCCATCAGCTTTTGCGGCGTCGGTATGCCGTTCTCGTCCCAGCCTCTCAGCTCATAGTATGTTTTGAGGAGAGCATCGAACTTCTCCTTATCCAAGGTTATCCCCCTGGTCTCTCCTTCGGGCACCGGGTCTTTGAAGTCTCTTGGTGGAAGGTTGTCATCCTTCGCGCTTACCCCCTTCTTGAGGAAGGCGATGACCCTAACGAGGTTCCAGACCCTCTCGGAACACTTGAGAAGCTCCTCCAATGACGTTTCTTTGCCCGTAACGGCTGAGTAAGCCTCAGCATAAATGTTCGGATCTATCTTCAGCTCTACCCATGGCAGCCTGCACACCCCCAGCATGTCAAATAACGGCCTGATGTGCTGTAGGTATATCACCCTCTCAGCTTTATCGCGGCCATAGCTAGTCCGCCCAACCTCGACATCATAGGTTATCGCCCAAGACCTGTTATGATGCGCCCCTATATCACATGTCGCATAGCTCAGGGCCATTGCCGTGGCAGCCCTATGATCATAGGCGCTTATCTCAAGCCCCTTCACGTGCATTGCAAACTCCCCCGAGCCCCTTTTAACGTAGCTCGCAACCGCCTTAACGCCTTGGGCCAAGATACTACCAATTCCCCTCCGGTGAGCTATCATCTCTATCAGCTCATAGATCTTCTCGGCCTCACCCCATGATATTTCGAAGCCGAGTTCATCCCGCGCGATCAAGCCCCTCTGAAAGCACTCAATCAAGAAGGCTATCACGGCCCCAGTACTTATAGTGTCGATCCCGTAGTAGTCACAGAGGTAATTCGCCTTCGCGACCTCTTGAAGCGTCTTCAGCCCTAAGTTGGAGCCGAGCATACCGAGGTTCTCATAGTCAACCACGACGAAGTCGTCATCAACTTTCAGCACGTGGCCGCATGGGATTATGCAGTTGGCACAAGCCGAGACATAAGCCTGCGACTCATGAACCGCCCTGCCCGAGATCGCGTCAGCATACTCGTATACCGTTTTCTGGAAGTTGTATGTTGGGAGAGCCTCCACGCCATTCGCCCACTCGACAGTCATTGTTGTCCCATATTTCATCCAGCTATCGTAGGCTGGGCTCGCCTTAACCTCTTGAATGAGCCTCCTGTTTACCTCTTTCAGCCTTTCCGGGTCCGCGATATCTATTGTTCCGCTTCCGCGGGCCACGATTGCCTTCAGGTTCTTGCTACCCATCACAGCCCCCATGCCGGTTCTCCCGGCCTGCGAGTGCCTCCGCTCCCTAATTCCCCAATCAACGTTTATCGAGGCGTACGCTACCATCTTCTCGCCAGCAACACCTATCGTCGCTATCGAGCAGTTTCCATACCTTTCCCGGAGCACGTGATCCGCGTCCTTGGAGCTCATCCCCCATAGGCTTGAATCTTCAACGATCTCCACGTCCCCATCATCTACTAGCAGGTAGCTTGGCAAGCTCGCTCTATCTCGTATTATTAGGGCGTCGAAGCCCGCCCTTCTCATCATATAGCCGAAATATCCCCCAACGCTGCTGTCGCCGTAGATCCCGGTCTGGGGGCTGATCGCCGCGAAGCTCGTCTTACATCCGCCGAGGAAGCCCGTTCCCGCTAACGGTCCCGTGGCTACCACGAGAACATTCGATGGATGGGTTCCATGAGTTATGCCGTTGAGGTTCTCGAAGATCAACTGCGCGCACCACCCCCTCCCTCCAATGAAGTCGCGCATAAGCCTCTCATCAGGATCGGAGACGCGCACTCTGCCCTCCCTTAGATCAACTTCCGCCATCCTGCCATAGCCGCGCATCAAGCCTAAGGCTGGAAAATGATCCAATTAAAGGATTTTGTAAAGCTACATTACTTAACTTACTTCATTGGGCATCGGCAGGGCTTTGAGCCGCAGGCTGGGCATCCTGTTCCATATCTGGTCAGGAAAGCCTCCTCGAGATCTATTCCAGCTACATTGCAGAAGCTGAGAAGCCATGCAAGCAGATCGGCGACCTCGCACTCCAGCTCCCTCCTATCATTCTTCAGGAAGGCGTCAGCGACCTCTCCAGCCTCCGAGAGCGTCCAGAGTAGGGTCTTCTCAGCTCCCCTCTGCCTATCGCGGTCAAGGTAGGTCTCGGCCATAAGCCTTTGAAAATCCCTCAGCCTCATCTCAGCGCCCCAAGTGAAGGATGGCTCTCAAAATAGTTAGCTCTTTATTTCTCGTGGGACTTCAAGGCTAATTGCATTTCCCTAACCTCTTGAGACTAGGACTGAAGGCGGGTTTGAGGCAAGGGCTATGGCGCCGTAGAGAACTATGTCGCCTCCAAGCGGGGTGATTCTGATTTCGGGAGTCCTATTCACGGTATACCTGCCGATATTCGCAAGTATTGGTTTGAGCACGAGTTCCTGGTTATTCAAAGCTATTGATCCTCCAACCGTGATCAGGTCAGGGTCATAAAGCGTGTTAACATTTGCGAAGCCTATCGCGTTTAATCTGCCTATCTCCTCGATGATTTCGAGAGCCTTCTCATCTCCGCTCCTCGCCAGATCGAAGAGCACCTCAGGAGTCAGCTCGCCCCCCTTCACGAGATCTTCGATGACGCTTCCCCGGAACTCGTTCGGCCTACTCTCGACCAGATGCTTAGTAAACTTCGGTATCCCCGCTCCGGAACTGTATGCCTCCCAATGTCCTCTGCCACCGCAGTTGCAGGTTAGTCTCTCTTCAAAATCTATCACCATATGCCCTATCTCGGCCGCGTTACCATCTTTTCCGAGGAGTAGAACTCCATCAACAATTGCTCCTCCGCCAACTCCCGAGCTGAGCGTAATATATGCAAGGTTCTTCAACCCCCTGCCGGCTCCAAAAAACCATTCGCCCAAAGCCGCGGCCGTGCAGTCGTTAAGCAGGTAGACGGGGACATTGAACCTTTCTTGTAGAGCCTCGGCTACCGGCACATTCTTGAATGGCACGTTCGGGGGATTCAGTATCACACCCCCCCAGCAATCGAGGGGGCCGATCGAGCCTATGCCGATCGCGCGAACCTTACCCAAATCATCCGCCGAGACCTTCTCAATCAAGTGGATAAACTGCTGGATAACTGTGTCGGGGGACTCTGCCTTAATCGTCCTATCCTCAATCCTTCTGAGAATGCCGAATTCAACGTTGCCCAGCGCGGCTCGGATGTTCGTCGCCCCGAGACCAACGCCTACAACAAACTCCGACATGCACGAAATCAGGAGTCAGCCTGGTGACCTTAAACTCTTACGCTCTGCTAGAATCTTCTTATAAGGGCGTAAATAAGCTATTTTGAGTTTGAAAAGAAGCTATCGTGAGTTGAGGAATACTGTGGCTAAGCTTCTCGAGGTTAAGAGTATTAGGAGACTTGATGTTGATGAGTATCTCCGCGGGATTCAAAAGCTTTCTGACGAAGCAATCTCCAGTGAGAGGGCAGAATATGCCGCCAAGATCTTCTCCGCGCTGGCGGATCCCGTTAGGATTAGGATTCTGAGGTTGCTTGAGAAGGAAAGCCTATGCGTCTGCGAGCTTATGATTGCTCTCCGGCTAAGGCAACCGCTCGTATCATATCATCTCAAGGTATTGAGGGAGAGTGGGCTAGTCAAGCCCATCAAGAAGGGAAGGTGGATCTTCTACGGGATAGCCGATAAAAAGTTGGTGAAACTCGTCTCCAAAATCACAGAATTCGCGGAATAGAAGACTGAATTAGAATTTGGCATAACTCTAATGGTATAGACTCCTCATCTTTGGTAGCATTCGGGAGTAGATCATCGTAATTGGAGCCTGAATTGCTGAAACCAAGGCGAGTACGATCGCTTTCACCTCCTTCATGGACTTGGCAAGCTTTTCCACTTGAAGCTGTATCATCAATGGGTAGATCTTCAATATTGCCATTCGCCATAATCAGATCCTTAACCTCCTCGGGATGTGATTGTAAAAAGCCGTTAAACAGGTATCATGTAACCAAACCTGTGAGTAGAGCCGCACCGTGCATAGCAGTAAGTTTTCCCTCACATATGAGGAAATAATTGTGATGCTCATACTACTCAATCCCCCTTGCCGAGCAATTCTCTTATTTTCGAGGCTAAAGCTCGATAAACTTTTTCCAATTCCTCCTCGCTATATTCTAGAGTCGTAAATGGACCTAGTTTCTTGAGTCCAAGATCCTCCAAGTTAATGTACGCGTCATAACTTATGCCGAGCTGGCCCAGGATTCTGCTCGCGCATTTGTTGTGACATCCATCAACCACTATTAAGTGCTCGATTTTCTTCATCAGGGCCACCTGCCTTGGCACATTATTCGCCAGCGCTGGTAATGAGCATATTCCGACCTGATTCCCGAACTCGTGGATCGCTCGGATCGCGGCTAACCCCGTTAGGTGCCCCGCATTTGATCCACCACTATTACATACTAAGAGGCCTATTCTCGGCAGCTTCAGTCTTCCAGCGCCTCCTCGATCTTTCTTTTCACGAGCTGGACGTCCTCCTCGCTTACATCGAATGTTGGGATCTTCTTGATTATCTCCGAGACCACGATCACGTGATCCGGCTTCACGCCGGCTTGTTCTAAAACCTTGCTCGCGCACTGGTTCTGGCAACCGTTAATGACTATGAGCTTCCTGGCTCTTTTTGCTATGTCCACGTAAGGCTCCATGTTCACGCCGATAGGCGTTATACAGCACATCCTTGCCTTCCCCTCCCTCGTCAAGTCAAAGGCAGCCAGAGAACCCGCCAAGCCCACATTCGCGGCGCCGCCACAGACGAGGAGGATATTCAGATTATCAGCCTCTTTATGACAGATCGGTAACAGTTTTACTTGCCGATTGCTCATCTCCAAACTTTCGGCATTTGTTTGAGATAGATGTATTTAAATTTATTGATGCATATTTTCAAATACTTCTTCAACAGCTTCAAAAGCTAATGGGGGTGAGATAGGTAATGGAGGATAAAAGTAAGCTGAGGTTTGTTCAATGTGTTTGCACAGGTGAATGTCCCGGCTTTAGCTGGCTTGTGCCCGATCTTTGGAAGCTGATCAATAGGGTGAGAACAGAATTGGATGTCGCGTATGCTGTCGTCCACCCGCAATTATGCGTCAAGGATGGCGACGCTTTCTTGGAAGATCTTCTCCAAGAGGGCGATAAGGATGTGAAGTATATCATTTCCGCATGCGATCCGTCGATGCAGAAGAAGCTTTTCAAGGAGGCCTTTAATAAGAAAGGGCTCGACATAGAGAGACAATTGATACCGCTTGACCTGAGAGCGACGGGCGGCAGAAATATGACCATCGAAGAAGCATTCAAGCGGATAAAAGAGGTTGTTGAAAAAGCATCTCAATAACTTGATCCAATAATGAAAAACTGCATAATTGAGGAGGAGCCGCCATGTCTTGGTTGAATATTCCCCGTGAGAGGATACCATGGTATCCTACAGTTGATGAAAGTAAGTGTAGAGGATGTGGTGTATGTGTTAGATTTTGCAAAAATGAGGTCTTCAAGCTAGAGGGAAACCCTCCGAAGGCGAAGGTTGTTAATCCATATAGCTGCGTGGTGGGATGTAGCGCTTGCGACAAAATATGTCCCCAGGGAGCAATATCGCATCCAGATATCAAAGAAGTCGTAACGATACTTTGGAGGGCGAAACAAACATAGCAGTTCCTCCACTCTCTCCACTCGAGACATCACAATTTTGTGAAAAATATGATTCCGCTTTAGACTCTTCTCCCCCTTCTTCCACCCTTTCTTCGGACCGAATCGTGAGGTATCGGGGTCACGTCTTCTATTCTCCCGATCATCACTCCCGATCTAGCAATCGCCCTGATCGCGGCCTGCGTCCCCGGCCCCGGCGTCTTCGCCTTAACTCCTCCAGGAGCTCTCACCTTTATGTGGACCGCCTCTATGCCCTTCTGCTTCGCTGCCTCCATCACGTAGCTCGCTGCCCTAGTCGCGGCATAGGGGGTCGGCTCAAGCCTTCCAGCATCTACGAACATCCCACCAGAAGCCCTTGCAATAGTCTCGGCTCCGGTAAGATCCGTCAAATGAACTATGATGTTGTTATAGCTTGAGTATATGTGGATTATCCCCCATTTTAGAGCCTTCTTTGGCACTTGAGGCGCCACCTTCTGAGCCTCTTGAGCCTCCTGCGAGGTTTCCTCGGGCCTTCTTTCAGCCTCCTCCATCTGAGTGCTACTCATCGAGAGGCCTACTGGGGGATGCTGTATTTAAGAACTTCGTCCGGCCGGGAACCCCGCATCCTTTATTACGACGCTATAACGGCATCCAACCAAGTAAGGGGATGGCTGAAAAGCTTTACCTGCCCGACCTACTGGCGATCCAGCTCAAGTCCGTGGTGCATCTAGTCGAGAGTGGGCTTCTCAGGGAGGGAAGAATCCTCATACATCGCGGCCTCGTAGCTGAGGCGGAGAAGCTGGCCTCGGATGGCGATACGCTAGCCCTTGAGGGGCTCGAGAAGCTTGCTAGAGCCTGCAGAGCCGCGGGCGTCGTGATAGAGTATGTTGGAACAAGTTCGAATGGGGATAAGCTGACTATCTTGGAGGAGGCTAAGAGGAGGGGGGCCAGCCTAGTGACCTGCGACCCGATCACGGCCAAGATGGCCTCGTCTCTCGGAGTAGAGGTAGTCTATGAGCTACCGCCACCGCCATTCCACGTCCACGAGATCTTTAATGAAGAGATTATGAGCTTGCACCTCAAGGAAGGGCTTCCACCCAGGGTCAAGCGGGGCTCGCCCAGAAGCTGGAGGCTCGAGGAGATTCTCGATAAATCGGTCACGAGGGAGGAGATGGAGCTCACCCTCGCCCACCTCATGAGGGAGGCTTATACCTCACTAGGGATGGAGGCCTTCCTAGAAGTAGATAAGCCAGCTGTCAAGATATTCCAGCTAAGAGATTTCAGGATTGTAGCGACAAGACCACCCTTCTCCGACGGGTTCGAACTCACGATAGTCAAGCCGAAGATCAGGAGAAGCCTAGTCGACTACAGCCTACCATTAAAGGTTATTGAGAGGCTGGAGACCCAAGCCGAGGGGATACTAATAGCCGGGCCTCCGGGAATGGGTAAATCAACCTTTGCGCAAGCCCTCGCAGAGCACTATAAATCGTTAAACAAGATTGTTAAGACTATTGAAAGCCCACGAGACCTTCAAGTATCCCCCGAGATAACCCAATACTCCAAATCAGCCTCAAAACATAATGAGCTACATGACGTCCTTCTACTTAGCAGGCCCGATTACACGATCTTCGACGAGATCCGGGGGCCGGAGGACTTCGACCTATTTGTAGACCTAAGGCTCGCCGGAATAGGTATGATAGGCGTCATACATGCGACGACGCCCATAGACGCGATCCAGAGAATAGCTAACAGGATCGACCTTGGAATGTTACCTTCAGTAATTGACACAGTGCTCTTCATGGATAAAGGCGAGATCGAGAAGATCTACTCCCTCGAGATGACAGTAAAGGTTCCAGCGGGCCTGAAGAAGGAAGATCTAGCAAGACCAACCGTTATAGTCAAGGACTTCCTGACAGATGAGCCAAAATTCGAGCTCTACGTCTTCGGGGAGAGAAACTTCGTAGTGCCAATCAAGAGAAGAGAAGCACGCGGAGAAACATTAAGCAGGCCAGCATTCAAGATCACAAGTCTACTCCAAGAATATATACCAGACTTCAGAATAGAGGAGGATAGAAATGTGATAAAGCTCTACATCCCAGAACAATACTACAGGATTTATATCAAGAAATGTCAGAACAAGCTCTTAAAACTCGCGAAAAAATATAGGATAAACATCGAAGCATACCCGAGCTAACCTGATAACGAAAAACGCCCGGGCAGCTTATTGACGGCGATCGCAGAGATCTAGCTGAGCTGCAAGAGGTTAAGTCTGAATGGAAACTGATGTCTCCTGAATCGACGTCCATTGCTAACCAGACATATACTCTACTGCTAAACACCCTCTCGACGATCTCGTTTACCGTTACAATTCCTCTAGATTTTCTCCAGCCTTGAATATACTCTTAAGCTTATGAGCTACCCCCTAATAGGCTCCCACTAGCATACTAAACAATTCTAAATGCTAATCATAACGCATGAAAATTACAAGTTTAAAAAATTGTGAGAAAAAGTTGGTTGGATATTTTAAGTTTAGAGCTAAGCCTTGTATTTAGCTTTCATCTCATTCCACAGGGCCTCTATCTTCTTCAATGAGTTCATTATGTCCGCGTCTGAGGTCCCTCTTTCACCTAACATTAATGCTTCCAGCTCAGTCCTCGCAGGACCTACACCGAAGCCACCGCTCCACTTGGCCCAGTATGGCGCTATTTCAGGGTTCGGGTCCATTTGGTGTAGGAACAAATACTTATTCTGCTCTTCTAACATTTTTGGATCTCCGAATTTTTTAACCTTCTCTATTACATCAGGATAGGTCCACACCTCTTTAACCGCAGTCCAGTCTCCTACCAGGATTACAGCCTCCTTTTGTACTAGATATATTCCATTCTTGAAGTCTGGCTCCAAGGTTTCCGGATTAACCTTTCCACTGTAGTAGATCATGAATTCATAAGCACCTTGTAGAGCATCCCTTCCTCTTTTAGCACACATAGTAGTTATATTTATTGGACGCATCCAGCAGGACGTGTATTTACTTCCTGGATTTAATACTTGCTTTATATGGGGGTATGCTTTCTGGGAGGGATCATTAATTGACGCAAAATCATAAGCTGGCATCCATCCGAGAGACCATGCACCTCCTCCAAGTGACATTATGTCTTCTGGCTCTCCTTGTGTAACACTTGCCGGATCCCATGTTTTATCAACATTAATGGCGGTGACTATGAATTTGAGGGCCTTAAAGAATGGATGGTCTTCATGAGCAAAGATCGGCTCATCCCCCTCAAACATCGGTATGTCTTTAGGCGGATTCTCTGCGAACCCACTTATGAAAGCGTATAGCGTCTGCCAGAACCCATAACTTCCGAAGAATGCACCAAGAGGACGTGAAGCTATCCCTTTCTCTTTAATCTTTAATGCCTGCTCTCTTACTTCATCCCAAGTCTTTGGGGGTTCATCAAAACCTGCTTTACTAAGATGATCTTCATTATATAAGAAGAGCGTTGGAGCACCATATTTATGCAAACCCATCATTTTACCCTTAAGCATAAAGCCAGGTAGATATCCCTCTGGGAACTCACCTACATATTGCCTTATCTCTGGGAAATAATCCTCAGCACAAATTATCCAATCATTAACATATCCGATTATTTGAAGATATACATCAGAGAACATCACATCAGTTGGCACGCCTGTTATTAGACGAGCTTCAGCTCCCTCGAAATAAGTCTCTTGTGGCAATTCGTTAATCGTAACCGGGTACTCTTTCCCACGTATACGGTTCCACCTATCCACAATCATTTTCTGGAACTCTACACCCCAAGTCCATATAAGATAATCTATTCTCGTCGGAGCCTTCACCGTTGGGGTCGGCGTCGGGGTCGGCGTCACTGTAACTGTTCTCTCTACAGTCACTGTTCTCTCTACAGTCACCGTTTCCGCTATTCTTTCTATTGGTTTAGCAAGCCATCCAGTAGCTCCACCGACTACAGCACCGACGACAAAACTCGCCGCTAAACCACCCACAGTCTTCAGGAATTTTCTTCTTTCCTCCTGTGATGGATCCAAACGCTTTATATTGTCTTGTTCCGACTTCTTCATAATCTACAACACCTCGCTTTTATGAAACCTGAGCTCCTTTTAAGTTTTCTGTTTTAACCTTATTATAAACTTTATCCTAGGTTTATGCTAAGTGTGTTTTAAACTTTAGGGGAGTCTCGAATGCATGCAATGATAAGTCTGTAATAGTTGTAGATGAAGGACCTTAATATCCATAGGCTTCGAAGAGGCTTGGAATAGATACTTCCATGAAACATTCAAAGAAAGAATAATGAAGATTCTACAGTAACATGAGCTCTAAGACTGTGAAAAGCATAAAGGAGATAGCTACAGTAATAGCACTCATGCATGACATACTACTTAAGCTGGAAGGAGACGTAATACCTACTGACAGTACCGCTGAGCGTCCCATAAAGTTAAATAGGGCTGGGTGCGACCCTTTTAGCCGGGATCGCGTATATGGTTAGTGTTGTCGTAAAAGATTTAGTAAAGAGGTTTGGTAAGACTGTTGCCGTTGATCACCTATCTTTTGACGC
>CALJVH010000025.1 GCA_937974645.1 uncultured archaeon
GCATATACCTCTTTGGCTATATCCCTTATCTCGATCAAACCTCTCTCTACGAGGGCTTTCAGAAGCATGGCCCTCCTCCCGATCTCAGCGATCACCTCATCCTTCGTCTTAGCGGTTCTAGCGGCTATCTTATCCAAGACCACGCTATTCATGAAGTCCGTCACGAACTGATCCGTCGCCGGATTCCACTCGGCGATCGTCACGTATTCCCCGTAATCAACAACTTCCCAGATGTATCTCATTCTCCTAGCATAAGTCCTCCCCTCGATTGATCGTGGGAGGTGAACTCTCTCAACCAGCGCCACAGCATCCAGCAGGGGAATATGGCTGGGCGGGATGTTCATTGGCGGACTCACAAGCCTCTTCATCACGGACTCTATGCTCTCAGCATGAATCGTCGAAAGACCGCCGTGGCCGGTGGCTATCGCTTGGAATAGGACAAATGCTTCCTCTCCTCTCACCTCTCCGACTATGAGGTAGTCGGGTCTATATCTGAGGCTCGTCCTGACTAGGTCGTAGAGGGTTATCTCGCCCGCTTTCTGAGCTCCGAGACCATAGCTTTCTCGTGTGACGAATCTAACCCAGTTCTCTATTGGTACGTTTAGCTCGGCGGTCTCCTCGCAGGTTACGATCTTCATTCTTGGCTTAACGAAGCACATGAGAGCATTTAGGATCGTGGTCTTCCCGCTTCCAGTCGCGCCGGCCACAAGTATGTTCGCCTTATGCTCGATTAGTAGCCAGAAGTATGCGGCCATCTCAGGGCTGAGGAGCCTAGACTGTATTAACTCCGTTACACTGAAGGGCTTTTCCCTGAATTTCCTTATCGTGAAGGTGCTTCCACGTGGGGAGATCTCCTCTCTGAATGTAGCGGCGAGCCTATGCTTACCGTAGATCATGGCGTCGAGTATCGGGAATGCAGATGAGATGTGTTTCTCGGATTTGTGAGCAAGTTGGATTATGTAGTCATCGAGTACATCACGATCCGTGAAGACTATGTTGGTCGGGATGCTTTCATAGTCCCTGTGCCAGACGTATACCGGGATGTTTATGCCATCGCAGGAGACATCCTCAATCCTATAATCCTCCATTATTATGTTGAGGGGGCCGAAGCCCGTCATATCCCTCTCCAGGTAGTAGAATAACTTTTGCCTAGATTCATCATCGAATCTCCCGAGAGCCCGCTCATATTTCCATAGAAGCTTGTCGGCGGTCTCCAACAGGATTCTCTTAGCATCCTCCTCCTCTCCGGGCTTCGGCGGCTCCAGCTCCTTCGAGAGTATATCCTTCAGCTTTTCTAGGGCCAAAGCTTCTTGCGGTGAAAGCTGAACTTCCACGATGAAGTATGTTGGTTCAGGGGTCTCGCTGGGGGGCGTGGCGATTACGACTCCGGCTAGCCCCTCCCTAACGTCATAGCGTTCTAGGACCTCATGATCCTCGGGAATAGGCCTTACCTCTATGCCCTTCCAAGGGTTCAGTGGCTCCCCAACCTTGACCTTCTTTCCCAAGCCCCACTCCTCACTAACTATATTTTCGCGCAGAGGGGATATATATTTCGATGCAGGCTGGCCGCTGGTGGGAAGAATTATAAGCATCTTATATTGATTACTTTTTAGGCTGGAAATGGTTAGCATACCGTTTATTGGTGATGTTTCGCTTCTCATCCTTCTCATAATTATCCTAGCGGTAATCTCAATCGCGTTATCGGTTGTCTCCTTACTGCTTGTTAGATCGGCGGCTCAGAGGATCACGAGCCCTCCACGGCCTGTAGCTCCTAGTGTAAAGGCTCCGCCAGTTCCTCATCCGGCTCCTAGGCAGGTTACGCCTAAGCCTGGGGTTGCTAAGGTCGAGGCTAAGCCCCCGCCGAGGCCAGCTGCCGAAGGCCTAGAGATCAAGCCCGTCGAGGCGGGAGAGGAGTTTGGGTTTGCATCGCTGGAGGAGCTCGCCTCTATGCTGGGTATAAGATCCGTGATACTTTTCAACCAGTCTGGAATACCGATCGACTCGTATAATGTTGGTGAGGATGATAGGGTTGCGGCCTCGGTCGCCGACTTCATCTCTCTGGTTCGAAGGTTTAACCCTGGCTTCAATTACATGGTCTCGGAGGATGATCGGCGGTTGATGCTCTTTGTGGTTGGGAGGGTCGGAGAATCGGAGATCTATGCGCTTGCGGTTGGTGGCGGGTCTGAGTTCGGCGTGGAGGAGGTTAGAGATCTTCTGAGGGCATATCTCTCGGAGAGCTTGGGGAGGTTTAAGTGATGATCACGAGGACTGAGGAGAGGCTATTGGCCGGGCTTGTCCGCGCGATTAGGATTAATAGCCGGGGCTGGGTTGACGCTATTGAAGTTGTCTCCGAAGATGGTATGCCGATATTACATGAGAACGATAACCCGAGCTTTAACTCGGAGCATGTTGCCGCGGCAACTGCTGCTGTCTGCGGCGCGATAACGGCCGTGATAGAGCTTATGGGAGCTAAGGGGTATAAGAGGTTCAACATACAGCTTGAAGATGGAAGACATATTTTGATCAGGCAGTATAGGGGGTATTATGTGGTTTGCGTAACAAAACCTAATCCTAATCTCGGATACGTGGAGATCGTTCTCGAGGCATATCTCTCGGAGTAAGTTTTCAGGGTGGCTTGAGGCTTGGGCTTCAGAGACAGCATGTTCGGCTTCTTCTATGCCAGCTTCAGGGGCTTAGGCTCCCTGCTCCTCAAAATTTTCCCGGGAATCGCCTCGAAGCTCGAGGCCGCCGTTATAAGAGTTCATCCCGAGGCTTATGCGGCGACCGTGGCCGGGCTCACGTTCATAACGGCCCTAGCCTGTGCTCCCATTTCCTTCATCCTCTATCTCTTCACCCGAAGCTTTCTCTCCCTCCTCCCGATGGTTGGGCCGCTGATAGTCTTGATGCTTGGGGTCTTATACCCCTACTCTCAGGCCTCTTCGATCTCATCGGTTTTCGAGAGTGAGGTTCCCTATGCGGCGACCTATCTCGCGGTTATGGCGACCGGCGGAGTCCCGCCTTACACCAGCTTGAAGAGGCTCTCGAAGAGCGAGCTTATGCCGAATTTGGCCAAGATCGCGAGGGTCGCGGAACTCAAGGTTGAGGCGACGGGCGAGGATCCAGTCTCAGCGATCGAGGATATGGCCAAGAACATTCCATCAAAGGAGTACCGGGATCTGCTGATGGGCTATGTCTCGACGCTGAGGAGCGGCGGAGATGTCGTCCACTTCCTGATCAGGAAGACTGAGGTGATCTTTCAGGGCAGGACTGCGAATATGAGGATTGTCGGTGAGAGGCTTGGTATGTTGATGGAGGCCTACGCGGCGACAGTCATGATGATATCTCTCGTCCTCTACATCATCTACATTGTCTCGAGAGCTCTTCCGAGCGAGTACTTCTCATTCCCGGCTGAGCAGTTCGTGGTCTTCGCCTACCTGATTATGCCTCTTATGGCTAGCGCGTTCATCTATCTCGCGGATATAACTCAGCCGAAGTACCCGTTTACGGATAAGAGACCGTTCAAGGCGTTTCTAGCTGGAGTGCCCATCGGCATGGCATTCATGATTCTCTTCGTGGCACCATCCTTCCTCGAGCCATTGAGATATATTCCGCCATTCAGCCTCACGGCCGACCTGATTGTTCAGCTTAGGAAGCTCATGGGGCTAGACATGGGATATGAGGCGACTATCGCGCTCTGCCTCGGCTTCATAGTCCTCTTCATCCCGGGCGCCGCGGCATGGGAGAAGTATGGAAAGGAGAACATGTCAATTCTCCACGGCTTGACGAGGTTTCTGAGAGACTTGACTGAGACGAGGAAGACGGGTATGAGCCCCGAAAAGTGCATTAGGACGCTCTCGGACAGGGATTACGGCGGCTTCACGAGGCACTTGAAGCTGATGAGTAGGCAGATAGGCTGGGGAACATCGCTCAGGGGCATTTACAGGGATTTCGAGAGGAGGGTTCATGGATGGCTTGCGAGAGCGGGAATGTTCATCCTGATAGACTCGATCGACGTCGGCGGTGGCGCTCCGGAGACGCTGGATACTTTGGCCACGTTCATGGAGGATTTGGAGGAGATGGAGAGGCAGAAGAGGGCGACTCTAAGGCCGCTCATGCTCGTCCCATACATGACTGCCGTCATGCTCGTCGCGGTCATAGTTATCTTAGTGGTCTTCATGAAGGGATTGCTCCAGATAGCGAGGATCTACATCTCGATATCAGAGTTCGTCCACATGTTCCTCCCGCCGGTCGTGCTGATCGCGATCGTGAGCGGGCTGGTGGCGGGAAAGATTGCCGAGGGGACCTTGGCCGCGGGGTTCAAGCACGCGATAATAATGTCGACGATAACCCTGATCGCCGTCTGGCTCTCCGGAACGATGAGCATACAGTT
>CALJVH010000026.1 GCA_937974645.1 uncultured archaeon
AAGCCCTCCATACTTGCCGAGAAGCTTATCGAGCTGGGTTACAGGGCCTCAACGACTCATATCGACCCTAGCGGCGTGAAGACCGATGCTCCGCTGGACGCGCTGAGGAGCATTTTCGGGAAGCTTGGTTCTGAGCTATAAACCTTTCGCAGGTTTATAGCTCTTGGGGTTGTGTCTCCTCCGGGCCATGGGGCCCTTCATCGTCATCGCCCCAGGTCGGGGTGAATCTGCTCCACCCTTCATCGGCGCCCCGCGTTGCGGGAGCCATCGGGGTGGGGGAAGTCCCCCCCATCTAAAGGAGAAGAAGGGTGGTTGGGTGGAGCGCTTATCAGCTTCAGCTGCCTCTCCATGATTTTCTGTAGCCTCCCGGCCTTCATCCTTCCACCATGGCTGATGGCGATGCTCGGCTTATCCCTTATCTTTCTCGTCAATTCCTCGAAGAGCTGCGGGTTTGTCGTCATCTTCCTCGCCGTCAAATACACATTTATCGTTGCCAAGATATGCCTATTCATCTCCAAGACGCATCCACCGGCAAAAACAATATGATTGGGAGGCACATAAGCGGGGAGGGGTTGGCTGAAAGTGGGATGAAGAGAGCTAAAAGGGGCCTCCGGCGATAGTATTACTTAGAATGCCGACTCGAAGATGGATTGAGGAGGCTAAGAGGGATTCGTACAGGCGTAAGGCGAGGGAGGAGGGCTACAGGTCTAGGGCAGCCTACAAGCTCGAGGAGGCTCAAAGGAGGTTCGGACTCCTCAAGAGGGGTGATGTAGTTGTGGAGCTCGGTGCCTGGCCCGGAGGGATGGCGCAGGTTGCATCCAGAATTGTGGGACTGGAGGGCCTCGTGGTAGCCGTCGACATGAGGGAGTTCAAGCCCTTTGAGGAAGAGAATATCATAACTCTCCAGCTGAATATATTGGAGGATGATGTAGTCGCTGAGGTCTTAAGAGTCTTGAATGAGAAGCGCGTCGATCTCCTGATATCCGATGCTTCTCCCAAGTTCACGGGGATCAGGGACATAGATGTGGCCAGGCAATATGAGCTTGCTCTAAGATCCTATGAGATAGCTAAAAAGCTGGTTAGGCGCGATGGCTCGGTGATGCTGAAGGCCTTTGACTGCGAGGAAGTCATGGAACTCGCGGAAAAGCTGAGAAGAGACTACGCAATCGTAAAGAGATTCATGCCCGGGGCTAAGAGGAAGACAAGCTCTGAGTTCTATTTCATAGCTATGGGAAAGCGCTCCTAGGATTACGTTTGAGTGCTCTGACTAATTTCACTCTTCTTAGTAAAGTGTGATTCGAGCACCCATTTCTCGAGCCTCGGGCAGTTTTTCGGCGATATGACTCCACCCTCCCCGCAGACATGCTCCTGCTCACAGGCGAGGCAGGGCGCGCCCCTAATAGGCTCTATCGTCACCCTCCTGATGAGCGGGACAAGCCTCCTCGTCCACCTATCCTTCGCGAACTCTTTAACCCTCTTCACCATTCCCTTCTTCTCAAGCCTAATCGCTATCCTCGACCCCTCCCTACTCGTCACGCCGAGCTTATGCCAGAGCTCGGACTGGAGAAGCCCCTTATCCTGATGCCTTAGCAGAAGCGCTATGGCCTTCTCCTCAAGCTTACTAAGCTTCTGGGGCAAGAAGAAGCACCCAGATCATGTAGAGTCGCCCCATTTTATATATGCATCGCATCAAGGAGAAGATCTCGCATGGAGCTGGGTGATTTCCCTTATTCTCTTCCTCAAAGTGGTTAGGCCTACCTTGGCGAGCTCGGCGACCCGCTTCTGCGAGATCTCATAGTCGAGGCTCTTTGCCGCGAGATAGACGGCGGCCGCCGCCAGCGTCCTCCTACTCCTACCTTGCGACAAGCCCGCCTCAATAGCTGATCTACAGATCTTGTTAGCGCGTTCCTCAATAATGCCTGGTAGGGCCAGCGCTCCGACGAGTCTTGATATGCACGCATCCGCTCTCTCGAGGGTCCTCACACCTAGGATCCCGGCGAGTCGCATGGAGATAGTCTTGACCAACGTTGGATCTGCTCCGGAGATCTCGGCCAGCTCTCCGGCCCCGATGGGGAGTCCGTGGACCTTTACCGCGAGGTGGAGGAGGGCAACGGGAAGCAGGCAAGCCTCTCTCTTAAAGCTAGTGAGCCTCAATTCCAGCTTCCTTGAAAGAAGGCTCGCTGTCTCTGCAACAGCTTTTGGCAAACCCATGCTCGTACTCAGCCTATAGATCTCTGAAAGTATCATGATCAGCTTATCCTCCCTATGATCCCTCAGGCCACGGCCCGCTAGCGGGCGGGTTGAGAGGCCGAGATCATGAATTAGCGGCGTTAATGGCGCTCCAGCCCTTTCCCTCCTGAGCCTATCCCCGTCACCATAGGCTCTCCATTCGGGCCCACGGTAGGGGATCATGCCCGCAACCGCGCCGCATCTCGAGCAGACTAGCTCACCGGAGACCTCATCTTCCATTAAGGGCCCTCCACAAAATGGGCACACATTATCGTCCATATAATCCGGGGCTGGATTCTCCCAAGGCCTAATAAAGCAGCTTTCCGGCCAATTTATTTGAGACTCTCAGCATATTACCCAGATCTGTGCCCAGTATCCCGCTTACCGCGATCTCCCCTGAGCACATATAGGGGCGTGCCCGGCTCATGACTCACGTTCTCGCCCATTATCTCGACGAAGAAGTGGCTGACCGGACCGAGGACGCTCACCACCCTTCCAACCTCCCTCAGCCGCGAATCATAGATCTTTTCTCCAAGCTCTGGGAGGAGCTCGGCCTCGACTATTAGGCTTCCCTCAACATGGCCCCAGACCCTCCCAAGCCTCTTCAGCTTCCTAGCATCATGGCTCATCGAGCTTCACCGGATTTCATAATCTTGGCTATGATCTTTATCACCTCGCTCTTTTTCATCGGTTTCCCAGGATCCACGATCACCTTACCGGTCTTCTTCCACCAAAGGGCTGGATAGCTTCCAGGCTCGATCATCGCCGACCAACCCAATCTCCTAGCAGCCTCAACAATTTGCTCGGCTCTCGGATTCCTCACAGAGAGGCTGAGAGGCACTTTCCTACAAAGGGACCTACTAACCGATGCGTCGAAGTACATGGGCCAGATAATGTAGCCCTTCCTCTTGAGCAAGATGATCCGCACCTTTACTTAATTAGGACCGCATTTACGATTGCATCCTGCCCAGGTCTCGAAGTGACGACGGCTCTCCCGAGCTCGGTCTCGATCACAGCGCCTCTAGTTATGACGCCCCTTCGCTCCAGGTCTTTGCTAGCAGGATTCGCAACAACTCTTAGAATCTTAACCTTCTTAGAGATCTTCTTCTCGGGATCCGTCACGTTCGCGTAAAGGTCTGTTGCTAGCGCGTACTTTATGTTTCCGCCTCTAGCTTTCTTCTCCTTAAGTTTTCGCTCACCTAGGATTGTGTAGACTGGATCTTCTCCACGCTCATACCTACGCTTCTTCCTGTAGGGCCTCCGCCTTCCGCCGGTCGGCTTCCGCTTATGCAGATTCCAGTGCCACTGAACCATTCCCCCGAGACGGAGAAAACCCAGCTATATAAACGCATTTCCCATGGAGGGCGTAAAGCCCTTTATTAGGGCACACCCGGGATCTTTTAGGCATGTTCGAGGACATAACGAGTTATTCTGGCGGGGAAAGGTTTCTGAGAGTTGGGGCGCACAGCCATGTCAAGGGGCTCGGGCTCGAGGGGCTTAAGGCAAGGCCAATTGGAGACGGCCTCGTGGGGCAGATTGAGGCCAGGGAAGCCGCTGGAATAATCGTCAGGATGATCAAGGAGGGCAAAATGGCTGGAAGGGCCGTCCTCTTCGCTGGCCCGCCCGGAACCGGCAAGACCGCAATAGCCTGCGCGATAGCGCGCGAGCTCGGTAAGGATGTCCCGTTCGTATCACTGAGCGGCTCCGAAATTTATTCTTCCGAACTGAAAAAGACGGAGATCCTGACGCAGGTGATGAGGAAGGCGATAGGAGTTAGGTTGAGGGAGAGAAGAAGGGTTTACGAGGGAGAGATTGTTCAGCTCGAGATAAAGACTAGGAGACACCCGTATAATCCCTATCAGGAGATCCCAGATCACGTTGTCATAGGGCTTGCGACAAAGGATGATCGGAAAATCTTCAGGGCGGGGGCGACCATAGCCTCCTATATGCTTTCTCAAGGAATAGCTGTTGGGGATGTGATAACCATCGACGCGGAGACGGGTAGGGTGACGAGGGTCGGTAGATCGGAGGAGGCCGCTGAGAAATACGATATAGCCGCGGTTGACGAGAAACCTGTCCCGAGGCCGGGTGGACCCGTTGAAAAGGAGAAGGAGTTCGTCTACGTTCTCACCCTCCACGACCTAGATCAGATAAGTGCGCAGTCCAGAAGCGGTGGGTTATTTAGTCTCCTCTTTGGGGCGCCGCCGACCAGAGAAATCGATAATGAGATTAGAAGGGATGTTGATGAGATGGTGAAGAAAAGAATCGAGGAGGGGACGGCCGAGATAATACCAGGCGTGTTATTCATAGACGAGGTCCATTTATTAGATATTGAAGCATTCTCGTTCCTGAATGACGCGATGGAGAGCGAGCTCGCCCCAATCATAATTCTCGCCACGAACAGGGGCATGACCAAGATCAGAGGAACAGACATGGTCTCACCACATGGCATCCCGCTCGACCTCCTCGACAGAATGCTGATAATCACCACGAGGCCATATACGAGGGATGAGGTCAAGAAGATCCTCGAAATCCGGGCAACGGAGGAAATGGTCCGACTCAGCTTAAATGCGATCGAAAAGCTCACCGACATAGGAGAACAGTCGACACTCCGCTACGCGGTCCAGCTTCTAACCCCAAGCCAGATAATAGCTCGGGAGAATGGCAGGGAGGAGATAACGCCGGAGGACGTGGAGAAGGCAGTTAAGCTCTTCAGCGATGTCAGGCGCTCGGTCCAAGAGGCTGACAAATGGAAGGACAAGTACATGTATTAAAAGCGCCGTGCCACAATATTCTCCCGAGAATCTCAGAGTAAAACCTTCGAGAATTAGCGCTATAATTTTTAACTTGTGGCCAAGCCTAAAGTGAGGCTAAGGCGAAGATGGTATATATTAAGAGGCTGACGATCCAGGGGTTTAAGTCCTTCGGCTCGAGGCGCATTTCCCTCGAGCTCGAGAAGGGGTTTCTCGTGGTTACTGGGCCAAACGGTGGCGGGAAGTCGAACGTAATCGACGCGATCAGGTTTGCTCTCGGAGAGCTCAGCGCCCATAATCTCAGGGTCGGCAAGCTGGCTGAGCTCGTCCACGATGATCCCTCGGTCGGCTGGGCTAGGGCCTCCATAACGCTGGATAACTCGGATAGAGCCATTCCCGTGGACTCGGATGAGGTCACGATCTCGAGGAAGATCGACCGAGATGGCGAGAGCGAGTACAGCATTAATGGCAGGCAGGTCTCGAGAAACGAGCTCCTAACGCTTCTCTCGATGGCGAATATTAGGCCATCCGGCTTCAATATAATCCCGCAGGGATCCGTCATCGAGATCGCCGAGAGGAGCGGCGTGGAGCTCAGGAGGATGCTCGAGGAGGTCGCGGGGATAAGTGACTACGAGAAGAAGAAGGCTGAGGCGGAGGAGCAACTTGCAATCGCAGAGAAAAACCTCGCCATCGCGAAGGCGGGCACAAAAGAAGTTAAGGCCCGCGTCAAGCAGCTAGAGAGGGAGAGGAACCAAGCTCTGAGAAGGAGGCTCGTGGAGAAATTCCTGAACTCCATCCAGCGGCATGAGCTCGAGAAGCGCATAGGCAGGCTTGAAGATGAGCTGAAGGAGGTTGATGAGCAACTCCTAGCAGTTGAGGAGGAGCTTAGAAGCCTCGAGGATAAGAGGAAGAGACTGCTGGAGAAGAGGGAGAGGCTCAGACGCAGGCTTGAGGATTCCTCCGCGAAGATCGAGCACGCCGACTCGATGACATCCTCTTTAGAACTGTTCAGGAGATTCAAAGAGAGTCAGGTCAATAACCTGAGGATTGAGGCCTCAGCTCTCAAGGAGAGATGGGAGAGGCTGAGGAGGGAGGAGGATTACCTGAAGGAATCCTTAAAGAGCTTAGAGAATAGGCTGGTCAAGCTGGCCTCTGAGAAGAGCGAGCTATTGGAGGAGGCCGAGAAGCTGAGGAGAGAGGTCGAGGAAGCCGGCTCGCGTGAACGCGAGATGCTCGAGGAACTCAAGCAGGTCGAGGAAGCACATCTCGCATTGAAAGATGAGGTGGAGCGGAGGCTGGAGGAGCTTAGGCTTAAGAGACTTAAACTCGAGGCTGAGCTAGCTGGAGCTGAGGCAAAGCGCAAGGCACTCGTGGACGAAGCTAAGATGCTAGAGTCTGAGATCAAGAAGCTCAGAGATGACCGCGAAAGCATTCTCACCGAGCTGCTGGACCTCGAGAAGAGGCTCGAAATGACCGCGAACGAGAGAAAGGCTGTCCAAGAAGAATTGGATAAGTTGGGGAGGATCATAGAAGAGCACAGTTCTAAGATTTCATCGCTTGAGGAGGTTGAGCGCGGCCTCTCCTCAATTCTCGAGATGATAGCGTCAATGGGCATACTCAAGTCGGAAGACGATCATACCGGGAAGATCCTAGATGCTATTAGGGGAGCTGGGGTGAAGGGTGTTAGAGGATTCCTGAAGGACGCTATCTCAGCGGATAAAGAAGTTCTCAGTGTGCTGGAGACCGTGACCGAGGGCTGGCTCGACGCCCTCGTGGTGGATAGCGCGTCTGTTGGATTGAAGCTCGCTAAGGCTCTAAGTGGATCAGGGATAAAGCTCAGGATACTTCCCTTGGACGTCGCCTCGAGTGTTCGCACGAGAGCAAGGATTCCCAGCGTGAAGGCTGAAGCTGGCTGGGCTGAGGTCGCGCTTAAATACCTTTTGAGAAACATCGAGCTCTCGGCTAAGCCGCAGCCTCAGGCCGGAAAGAAGATCCTAGTGAATGGCGTGATGATCCATCCGGATCTCAGGATCGAGACGGCTTCATCTAGCAGGGAGCTTCTAAGTGAGGTCGCCACGAGGGAGTATAGGAAGGCCCTGCAAGTCTTGGATAAGTTGAGGAGGAGAAGGGATGGGATGAGAATGGAGCTGGGTGAGTTCGAGGGGGAGATGAGGACGCTCACATCAAGGAGCGTGAGCCTGAGCGCTGAGGAGAGTCGGCTAGCCGATAGAATTCGGGTCATTCGAGAGAAGGCCTCCAGTATAGAGAAGGAGATCCTGAGAAGGCGTGAGAGAATTGAGGAGCTGAGCAGGGAGCTTGAGGAGCTAGATCGCGTAATAATCGAAGCTAGGCGCGGGCTGAAGGGGATGCCAGGGCCCGAGGTGGGCGAGGAGGAGGCGTTGAGCCTAAAGAGACTTGAGGATGAGATGCTGGAGAAGAGGAGCTCCTATGAGGAGGCTAGGCTTAGGAGGTCCGAGCTGCAGCTCCGCCTCTCCGATGCTGGGAGGAGGCTTGAGGAGCTCGAGGCCGAGGAGGAGCACGTTAGGATTGAGATCTCAAGGATTATGGAGAGAATAGAGTCTGCCAAGCGCGAGAAGCTCGAAGCCGCTGAGAAGACGAGGATGCTGATCGCCGAGGCTGGGAGGCTGGAGCTAGAGATAGCGGAAGCAACATATGGAATGCTCATCCTATCCGAGCTCAGGAGAGACCTAGAAGAAGACCTTAGGCCGCTCAGGCTGAGGGTCGAGGAGATCTCTACGGAGGTAAGTCGCCTGGATGAGGAGATGAGGGCGATCTCAGAAGCGAGATCGTCGCTAAGGGTGAGGAGGGCGGAGCTCGAGGTGGAGCTTGGAAACCTCCGGGAGAAGCTCCCCCTGATCGGCGAATCATCCATAGAGGTTCCTACGATCGGCGAGAATCTTAGGGCGGAGCTCGAGGCCGAGCTGAAGGAGCTTGAGATGATAAACCAGCTCGCGCCAGCCCAGTATGAGGAGGTTGTCGGAAACTATAAAGTCAGATCTTCTAGGATAGCAGAGCTTGAGGCGGAGAGGCAAGAGATACTCAGGTTTATCGAGTGGATTGAGGGGGAGAAGAAGAGAATCTTCATGGAGACCTTTAGCAGAATTGCCGAAGCCTTCGAGAACTACTTCAGTAAGCTGACGGGCGGCAGGGGCTGGCTGAAACTTGAGAACCCGGATAACCCATTCGAGGGCGGCATCGAGATGATCCTCGCGTTCCCAGGAAAGCAGCCTAGAAGCTCTAGGGCCGCTAGCGGCGGGGAGAAATCGGTAGCAGCGGTCGCCTTCCTCCTCGCGCTCCAGGGGCTTACGCCGGCAGACTTCTACATCTTCGACGAGGTCGATGCTCACATGGATCTACGCTATAGCCAGAGGCTCGCCGAGCTATTCAAGGAAATGGCTAGGAAGACCCAGATAATCGTGATAAGCCTGAAGGATGTCATGGTGGAGAAGGCCGATCAAGTCATCGGTGTCTATAATGCCGGCGGATTGTCACGGATCGTGAAGACGAGGCTCGAGGAGGTGATAGGTGATGGCCGATAAGGTGATCACCATCTGGAGCGACCCGAGGTGGAGGATTCTCTTCGATGTCACGAAGCTCGACAGGATTAAGCCTTGGCAGATAAAGCTAGTTGAGATCCTGAGAGCGCTCATGGAGGAGCTGGGGAGAATAAGCCTACCCGACCTCAACTCCTGCGGAGTCGCGGCATACTCCGCCGCAACGATCCATAGAATGAAGACGGAACTTCTCTTGAAGGCGGATGAGCCGAGGCCCGTGGATAATGGCTTGAAGAGGGAGCTGATGATCGTCCCGCCGCCGATTGATCTACCATGTATGCCCGAGTTCATGGTCGTTGCTGTAAATGAGTTAATTCAAGCTCTTAGGGAGACCCTCAGCAAGCTGGGCCAGAAAAACAACAACGGCGGGGGAGAGACTTTTCTCGCGATATTTGACGTGGAACTGGACGAGTTCCTAGTTAAGATAGAGGAGGAGCTTGAGGAATTCCTCGAAGGTCTTCGAAGAATATTCGGCGGCAAGGAGATAATTGACTTAAGAAGAATATTCGAGGGAGCGGACAAGTTGGAAGCTGCGAGACGATTTCTACTACTGCTCTTCGCGGCCGCGAGGGGGGATGTTGAGCTGATAGAGGATGAGGGTCATAGGCTGATAGCGGTGAAGTGGAATGTCAGATCCAGAAGAGCTGAAGGCGAGAATTGAGGCGATACTCTTCTCGGCCGGAAAGCCCGTCCCTCTCAACCTGATGATGAGAATATGCGGAACTAGATCGAAGAAGCGAGTATTAAGCGCGATCGAGGAACTTAAGAAGCATTACCAAGATAACTCGAAAGCGCTGGAGCTCATCGAGCTCCCCGGAAATAGGTACCTCCTCAAGCTCAGGGGGGAATATATGGAGCTCGTGAAGAAGATCTTGAAGAAACCTATTCTAAGCCGTGGAGTAATGAGAACACTATCTTTCATAGCCTATCATCAACCCATCGAACAGAGCAAGGTCGCTGAGGCTAGAGGTGGAGCAGCCTACAAGCACATCAAGATCCTTTTGGAAAAGGGGTTTATCGAAGCCGAGAGATCTGGAAGAACGTTAATTCTTAAGACGAGCCCCCTATTCGCCGAGCTATACGGCGTGGAGAATAACCCCTCAGCGATTAAGAGGAGGCTGAGGGCTGAGATCGAGAAAATGGAGGAGACTAAAAGCGCTTCAGCATCAGGGTAGCCCAGATGCTGAGCAGGATTATCGCGAAGACCTCGACTGAGCCAATCGAAGGCCATGGCACGAAGACCGCGCCAGTAAACCCTATAACCGATATGAGGATGAATGAGCCGCCTAAGGAGAGATCGCGCTTAGCCAGTAGCGCCGCGCCGAACAGCAGGACGGCGATGCCGGCGGATATGAAGAACCAGTATGAGGCGAAGAGGTGTGGGTAAGTTCCCTCCGGGAACGCGCCGGTCAAAATTAGGTGTATCGAGGATGCGAGGAATATCGTAGATGCGAGAACTTCCAGCTTATCACGAGCCACACCGATGAGGTAGATGGAGTAGAGCGCGGCGATGATCCCGGCAACCATCAGTCCGGAATTGAATACCCATGCGGTCTCCCTGCCGACCGCCCCTAAATCACTGAGAGCATTCCTTGCCAGAGAGAACCAGGGATTAATGCTTACTGAGATGATTATCGTTAGCCATCCGACCGCTAGAGCCAACACTCCAAAATACCTGAGAACTCTCTGGGAATTCATATCCTCTAAGGATTGCTAGAGAAGGAAGTGGATAACTTTTTTGCTTTTACTGCCTTCTCCTAGAGACGCCGACCGCCGTCCCGAACCTGCCCGTAGTCCGCGTCCGCTGCCCCCTAACCTTGAGGCCGAGGGAGTGCCTTATCCCCCTCCAAGATTTTATCCTCATCTCCCTCTGGATATCCTCCCTGATCGAGAAGACTAGATCAGATCCGTATAGCTGCATATCTTTTCCGGTGGCGGGATCCTTTCTCCGGTTCAGCATCCAAGCTGGAATCCGATGGCTTAATGGATTTTTAGCGG
>CALJVH010000027.1 GCA_937974645.1 uncultured archaeon
CCCTTCGAGCGCGGTAAGCGCCCGTGGCAGTGCCTTGTCGGGCAAGTTCCGACGTGCATGAATGGATCAACGAGGGCCCCGCTGTCCCCGCCCGGAACCCCGTGAACCCACGTAACCTGGATGCATAGTCCAGGGGCCCCCGGCGGGGAGAGAAGTCCCTGTGGAGCTTTACTGCAGCCTGTCGCTGCGGTGCGGCTGGGGGTGCAGAGCGTAGCCGGGAGCCGTCGATCCCAGCCCTTCCGGGGGCTGGGGGAGGCGTCAATGTAACACCGGCCACCTCCGGCTGCGCCGCTAACCAGGGCCTGTGCCTTGGGACAACGGCAGGTGGGCAGTTTGGCTGGGGCGGCACCCCCTCGAAAAGGTATCGAGGGGGCCCAAAGGTCGGCTCAGGCGGGACAGAAACCCGCCGTAGAGTGCAAGGGCAAAAGCCGGCCTGACTGCGCCCTTGAACGTAAGGGGCGCAGGGGGGAAACCCGGGCCTAGCGATCCATCGCCTCCCACCGATGGGGGGCGGTGGTGACAGAAAAGTTACCCCAGGGATAACAGGCTCGTCGCGGGCGAGAGTCCCCATCGACCCCGCGGCTTGGTACCTCGATGTCGGCTCTTCCCATCCTGGCCGTGCAGCAGCGGCCAAGGGTGCGCCTGTTCGGCGATTAAAGGGGAACGTGAGCTGGGTTTAGACCGCCGTGAGGCAGGTCGGATTCTACCTGCCGGGGGCGGTGGCCGCCTGAGGGGAAGGTGCTCCTAGTACGAGAGGAACGGAGCGCCGGGGCCAACGGGGTACCGGTCCTCCTACAGGGGGGTGCCGGGCACCTGCGCCCCAGCGGATAAGGGCTGAAAGCATCTAAGCCCGAAGCCGCTCCCGAGACTAGGCGGCCAATCGAGGGCCATGGGGCCCGGCGACGGGTCTCGGCCCTCGACAAGGGCTCCCCTAGAAGAGGGGGTTGATGGGGTGGGGGTGTAAGGGCGGAGGCTTCTGTGCCGGACGCCCTCAGCCCGCCACTCCCAACCGCCCGAGGGGTCCATCAAGGGGCGCTTACTATCTAGGCGAAAGTGCTCTCGAGGCCTATGAGCGCGGTCTCGACACGTGCCTCTGCGCTCTCGAAACACTTTTAAGAGCAGGCTTTTACGGGAGTGCGGGTCTAGGTATGCTTGCGCTAAGGCTCTATGGTAAGGAGGACCTCCGGCTAGAGGATGCTGATGTACCAAGGCTTGAGGGCGCTGGCGCAATACTGAGGGTCCGAGCCACTAGCATTTGCGCGACAGATATAAAGGCCTACACCACCGGCGCTAGAACTAAGATCCCCGTAACCCTGGGACACGAGTTCGCCGGAGAGATAATCGAGGCGAGCGAGGAGCATCAAAAGTATGTCAGTAAGCGCGTCATCGTTAACCCGAACATCTTCTGCGGCCGATGTGAGTACTGCATTATGGGGGAGCATGTACTCTGCCCCAATAGATACGCGATAGGAATCGATGTCGATGGATCGTTCGCCGAGTACGTTGTTATTCCGGATCGGGCATTCAGAGTAGGAGGAGTGTATGAGATACCTGCTCACTTGAGCTACGAGGAGGCATCATTAGTCGAGCCTCTCTCAGCCTGCTTCCGGGGGCAGAGAAAGCTCATGATAGGGCCCGGCGATGTTGTGGCGATAATAGGTGCAGGGCCGATAGGGCTCATGCACCTAAAGCTCGCGAAGGCGTTTGGCGCGGCGAAGGTGATCATGAGCGAGATCGATGAGAGGAGGCTTGAGATCGCCGCGAAGCTCGGGGCAGACCATGTGATAAATTCAGCTAAGGAGGATATTGAGAAAAGAGTGATGGAGATAACTAGCGGAAAGGGCGCGGATGCGGTTATAGTGGCGGTTGGCGCGGGGTCAGCACAAAAAGATGCTCTGAAAATAGTCGCGAGGGGCGGGAGAATAAACTTCTTCGCAGGCTTACCGGCGGGGAAAGAGGAGGTTCCAGTAAACACGAATATCATACATTACAAGCAGATAATCCTTCTCGGGACATCAATGCAGACGCCGTACGAGTTTAAGAGGACGCTAGACCTAGTTGCCGCTGGCATAGTTGATGTCAAGCCCCTGATAACCCACATGTTCGGGCTAAAAAACGGCCTAGAAGCATTCTCAACAGCTCTCAAAGGTGAGGGTCTTAAGGTTATAATCAAGCCGTAAAGAGAGGCCACGGAAAGCTCGTGGAAAAATATTGTTTTCAGGTTGAGCTGGCATATCTTGGATTGTCGATGACCTTTGGCTTACCCCTCTCATCTACAATCATCTTGGCGAACCCCTTCTCCTTCACTATCCCGTAATCGTGGCCTGCATCTGACGGATAGGCGAAGAAGAAGATAAACCTGCCTCTACCCGTGTTTATCGTTCTATGGCCCCAGCCTGGGGGAACATAGCCGATGACCCCGGGCTTTAGCTCGACGTATTCCGTCCTGCCATCCTCGCTCTGAATCAACAACACTCCTCTGCCGCGGATCCCATAATAGAACTCAGCGGCGGGCTTTAGGTGGAAGTGCCCTCTAGTCATGAAATACTCCTTCCCAACCTTCCCGGGATAGATTGTCGTTAGCCCAAGGCTTAGGTGGCCAGCAGCCTCCTCAACCGCGAACTCGTAGTATTCATAGATTGTCGGGTCCCTGCCGGATGAGAGGATTTTATCGGCGGCCTCGGGGTTGCTGAAATATTCCTTCAGCTCGCTGAGCCTAACCTCCCTTTTACGAGTGGCAGGCTTCATCAAATATTTCTTTAGATCCAGTGTGATCGCCTTCAAGGCCGATTCAGCGCTCACCATACTCACCCCGCATTATATTATCTCAAGCCTCTTCTTAGTCTCTTCTCTTACGACCCCATTTGAGTCCCAGCCCCTCGCCTCATAGTACTCGTCAAGCATGAAGTCGAGCATCGCGGGTGAGATCCTATGACCTTTAGCAGGTCCGTCAGGTATAGGCTCGTACATGATCCTCGGTGGCAGCATATCATCCTTCTTGGTTATCCCTTCGCGGTTCAGGATCATTCTCTCGAATGTGTAGATTCTCTCTCCAGCAATCACTAGGTCTCTTCCAGTGATCCCGGCGCCCGTGATGTAGTTTATGACTTCAGAGCTCGGCTCATCCGTGAGATTCAACGATCTCCTCGGTATAGTGCAAAGGGCGATCGAGTCTATGTATGCCCTAACATCTTGAATGCTCTTGACAAGCTCACCCTTACCCCTGATAGCGAATCTATCAATCCTAGGCTTAAGCAGCTCATCCCTAATAGTCCAGCCGCCAACATTATGACAGGCGCCCCTGGAAGAAGTCGCATAAGCTAATCCCATGCCATAGAACGCTCTGGGCTCATATGCTGCGAATTCTTGTCTCTTAACATGCATAACGTACCTTATCGAGTCCTTCCCGATCCTCTCAGCAGCCGCAACCGCGCCATCAGCTAAGACTTCTCCAACGCACTTCCTCTCGCCCATAAGCTCGAGTAGCTGGATCTCAGCCTCATCATTCCCGAACCTTAGGTCGATGCCTCCGGTGAACTCCTTATCTATTATGCCGCGTTCATAAAGCTCCATGGCAAATCCGACAGTGTAGCCGGCGGATATGCCATCGAATCCATGCTCGTCAATAATCTGGTGAGCCGCGATTATGGCGTTATAATCGAAGACTCCGCAATGGGGGCCAAGCGACCATAGAGTCTCATACTCCACCTTGCATTTATATCCAGTCCAAGGTACTTCCTTCGCTTCCAAGAACTTTCCGCACGCGACTGGACAGTTCGCGCACGCTACATCTTTGGCAAGGTATCGGCTCCTCATCACCTCAGCAAATAGGTTCTTCATCAGGGACTCGTCAACCCTCGTTCTCGTAAAATTCATGAGCGGATATGCCCCAAGCTCGTAAAGCGGCTCTACGTACTGAAGTGTGCCATACTTCGTGTGGTTTCCAGTAGTCTCCCTAAGTTCCTTTATGTGAGCTTTTAAGTAGCTTCTAAGGCCGTCCAGATCCGCAAGATCCATCCCCTTTGTACCAACAACAGCTACTCCTTTGAGATTCTTCGACCCCATAACAGCGCCGAATCCCCCTCTTCCAAAGGCTCCGCCTCTCCTGCTTGAATGATCAACCATGATTGATGCGATTTTCGAAAGCTTCTCTCCAGCTGGTCCAATGCAAGCAACCGAAGCCCGCTTATCACCAACCCACTCCCTAATAGCATCCTGCGTCTCGCTAGTCTTCATTCCCCAGAAGTTACTAGCATTCCTTATCTCAACCTCATCATCCTTTATCGAAATGTAGACCGGGCTATCAGCCCTACCTTCAATGATAACCCCATCGTATCCAGCCCACTTCAGATGAGCTCCAAAGTATCCGCCAGCATTAGTCACCGAATAGTGTCCCGTAAGAGGGGACTTTGTAACGATATACGATTTTGTTGATCCAAATGCTGGAGCGCCAGTCATTATTCCAGCCATGAAGATCAGCTTATTATCAGGCGAGAGCGGATCGGTATCCGGCCCTACCTCTTCATAGTAATATCTCGCCGCAAGCCCCCTTCCTCCCAAATACTTCTGAACCCATGCAAAAGGTATTTCTCCAACCACGATCTTTTTCGTCGAAAGATTTATCCTTAAAAGCCTCCCCGTGAGCCCCTTCCACCTTTGGGAATTAGATTTATTCATCGGTTTCACCGACGCACGACTATTGCCCCCTCATCATAAATATTTCCTTTAGCCCATGTTGTGCACTCACAAGTATTCCTGGTTGATAAGGGGATCTTGTCAGGCCACCTAATTCTTCATGAAAGAAGTATGTCATGAGCTTCCCCGGCGATGTTCCTCCAACCCCTCTTCGTATCAGCATAAAATAATGCCTTCCTCAAGTTTCACCTTTCCTTATAGTCCTTGAAAATAGAGTAAGTTGCCTCCGCAGGTTCCGGCAATTAGAACCATTATGAGGGCATGCCCTAGAGAATCCTTGCGATGACCCTCCTTCTTATCACTGCTCAACGAACGGAAATGTCATGGAGTTCAGTTCACGCCTCGTTAGTATCGTAGGCTAATGAAGAAATGTTAAGACGGGAATTAGGCCTCAATTAGCTGCTCATGACCCTCGAAGAGCATATCCGACCTCTCAATGAGCTTCTCATAGAACTCCGCATATCGCAGGTACCTCTCATGAACCTCTTCTCTCGGCTCGATTCTCTTAATAGGCTTAACCCACTCATTTATCGTCTTCCTATAGTCCTCAAGAGCCTTGACAGCGTATCCCCCGATGACCGCTAGCGCTAGAGCGGCGAACTCCTCCTGATTCAGTAGCACATATGGCACTCCAAGTATATCGGCTTTAATCTGGTTCCAGATGGGGCTCTTGCTTCCACCACCTATACCCCTAACTTCCGTGATCTTTACACCCTTCAAGAGTTCTTTCAAGATCCTTAGGTAACGATAATACTCGTAGGCTATCCCCTCTAGGATTGACCTGTAAAAATACGCCATGGTATGCTTCCAAGTGTATCCTATCCATATGCCGCGTAGCCTCGGGTTATATGGGTAAGCTCTGCCACCAAGATGTGGTACAAAGAAGAGGCCTTCAGACCCCTCTGGAACATTTAAGGCCATCTCATCAAGAAGCTTATATGGATCTATGCCCCTCTCCTCCGCCTCTATCTTAACATCTTTCGCGAGCTCGTCCCTAAACCATCTCAAGCAGAGACCTCCACCATTAATGTATGCCCCAACATTCCATAGTTCCGGAACGGCGGATTTCAAGTGAAGCAAAGTCTTATGCTTTGTGTCCGGGACTATCGTGTCTATAGATATGTAGAACGCTGATGCTGTACCGGCTATGTCGAGACATATTCCGGGATTTGTAAGGCCGGCTCCAAGGGAGCATGCCATGCCATCGCCGGCTCCAGCAACTATCGGTATCCCCCTAACGAGGCCGAGCTTTTCCGCCTCCTCGGTCGTCAGCTCTCCAACAATATCCCATGGCCTCACAACTCTTGGAAGCTTCTCGAGCGGGATGCTGAAGATCCTGCTTAGCTCATCAGACCACTCCATTCGCCTAATGTCGAATAGCCCGGTGAAGGTGACGTAGGTGTAATCGTAGAAGGCATCATCCCCCTCAAGCCCGGCGAGCCTGCCAGCAACATAGACTGCCGGAACCGTGAACTTATAGATTTTCTCGAATATCTCAGGCTTCTCATTCTTCCACCACATCATCTTCGGAAGATGATCAACCGTTGGAGGGACTCCAGTAACCTCTATCAAAAGATCAGCGTACCTCTCCGCGAGCATATCGATATACTTCTTGCACCTTATATCCAGCCACGAGTCATATGGTATTACGGGATCCCAGTTCTTGTCTATTGCGAGGATGCCGGCCATCTGGCCGCTGAAGGCTATAGAAGCAATATTTCTTGGGTCTACCTGCGATCTTCTCAAGACTTCCCTCACAGTATTCCTGACCGAGGAGTAGAAGTCCTCGGGCTTCTGCTCAACCCAGCCAACTCTCGGATAATAGAGCTTAGATTCCTCATAAGCTATGGCAAGTTGCCTTCCCTCCCCATCAACTATGGTCGCCTTGGTCCCCGTAGTCCCTATATCAACACCAATAAAATACTGCGGCGACATCTCCACTAAGAAGCTTCAAGATTTGGAGGGAAGATAAACATTACGCATACATGGAATTCCCCAATGGTGGGACTATTAGCTGGTTTACGGCATCTCTCCGCGATGTCTCTTTACATACCTCTTATCAATCACATCATCTATCCTGATGATGCTGGAGGCAACCTCCGTGCAGGTCTTGAGGATCTGCTCCTTGACTACCAGCGGCTCTATCAAACCCGCTTCAATAACGTTGACAACCCCCTTGGAATAGACATCTATACCATATTCCCACATCCCTTCAACATGCTTGGCCCTTAACTCTGTCACAATGTTTGTTGGATCGAGCCCGGAGTTCCGGGCCAGTAGTATTGGTACGACCTCGAGGGAATTTGCGAATGCTTGGATTGCTATCTGTTCCTTCCCTGAATATCTAAGCGACTCATTTCTAAGAGCTATCGAGAGAGCTTCCTCAACAGCCCCACCACCAGGAACGTAGGCCGGCTCCGCTACGAGAGCTGACATCATTGCTATGACGTCCTTTATCGCGCGCTCCGCCTCATCCGCCTGATAAGGGTCACCCCTCAGAAGTATTGTTGCTATCTTCGAAAACTTACCTCCCTCAATAACCAACATTCGATCTTCTCCAATCTTACGTTCCTCTACGAGATCAGCATGCCCCAGGTCCTCCTTCCTTAGGTCTTGGAGATTCGCAACTCTCATTGCGCCCGTGGCTTTCACCACTGGTTCTATGTGCTCATCTTTAAGAAGCCTCTCGATAGCCATAACCCCGGCCTTCGCAAGCTCGTGCCTCGCAACACTTCCAATACGCTTTCTGCAGATAACGACATTCGTCCCTACTGAAACTATCCGCTTAACAAGATCTTTCTCAATCTCATCCTCCTTCTCGATGAATTTCTTGATCAACTCATTCTCGGTGACGTGGATCTCGCGCTTATATGGTTGAAGATGCTTAAATGGGTCAACCTTCAGCGCCACATCAAGTACAGCTACCCTTGCATTGAAGATTTTCTTGGGCATCATTGGGTGCGCAAGCCTCTTATCTATAACAGCACCCCTGATAAGCTCGCTCTCCAGAATACCCTTACCGGGCTTCTTAACAACCTGTATCAAATCTCTATCTATAACTGCCTTACCGTTTCTAACTTCCATCACCATGCTAACAGCCTCAACTATGAGATTAGCAAGATAATCGACAGCCATCTCAATTCCTCTCGTGCTCAACACGTTTCTAGCAATTTTCTTCATTAATTCAAGGTCATTGAGGTCAAATGGTTTAGAAAAGCTCTTCAAGCGATTTAAGGCGATCTCGCATGCCCTCTTATAACCGCTAATTATGATCCCGGTCTTAAACCTGCTCCGCAATAGCCCTTCAGCTCTCTTTACAAGCTCCCCGATCAATATTATGGTAGACTTAGTGCCATCCCCAACGATACTCTCAACGCTCTTAGCAGCCTCCTTCAGAAACTTGGCAACAGGATGATAAACATCAATCATATCAAGAATCACGGCGCCATCTCTCGTGACAGAAGTATCCCCAAACTTGTTAATCATGAGCTTACTCATACCCATAGGACCTAGAGAGCTTCTCAAGAACTCAACCACGGTCTTCGCAACTTCAATATTGCCCTCCCGAGCATTCTCCCCCCGGGATCTACGAATTCCCTCTCGATGCAATAAAAATGGGTCGCGAATTATATAATGCTTCAGGGACATTATACTCCAATCACGGCTCTAAGCACCTCTTTAATGAATATATTCCTTCCCCCTTCAAAAACTCCCCACGAAAAGAGAGTACAACTTTTTAAGCGTAATCGGCTCAGCCAGCAGGATAATCTAATTCTATTAAGGAAAGAATCGTGAGAAATCATCAAACCCGGCGCCATCTCAGTATATCTTATAGAAAACTTTAATTAAGAGTTGATTAACATTATGTTGCGAGGTATGGAAATGCCAAGTAGAGAATTGAGAGAAAGGAAAAAGGACTCCAGCCCCCTAGATGCAAAGATAACCAGGAGAAAGGCCCTTGGAACCGCTGCAAAAGTGGCTGGAGCCGCCGTAGTTGGCCTCGTTGTAGGAGGAGTTGCGGGATACTTTGCGGCTCCACCAAAGGAAGTGGAAGTGACTAGGGAGGTAACCAGAACTGTGACATCTACCGTTGAGAGACCTGTTGAGAGAACTGTAACAGTAACTGCCGCGGTTGCCCCGGGGTTCGCTGAACTCAGGAGGGAGCTGGCACAGAGATATGCTACTGGAAGGCCGGGCGAGAAATTCCTCGTAGGATATGTTACTTGGACTTTAGCTCAGGAGGCGCCGAAATACGACTACCAAGGTGCAGATCAGGCATGCAAGCAACTTGGACTAGACTTCAAGGGGATTGAGATTGGCGCCGAGGCCCTGAAGGCCGTGGAGGCAACCGACTCGTTGATCGCGGCTGGCGCTAAGGGCGTTGTTTACTGGGCCCCGGCTCTCGCTGCCATGGAGGAGATTGTCAGGCTCTGCGAGGCGAACAAAGTATTCGCTGCGACTGCATGGTGTAGAGACCCAGCGCTACTGCCCGGCGACAAAGGTCCACATTGGTTTTTAGAATTCAGCACGATGTCCGACGAGATGAGCTTCCACTGTATGACGCTACTCTTCGAGAAGATGAGGAAATATAATAAGAGCAAGGTTCTACACGTGCAGTCTTCAAAGACGATCGCTCCGGACTCCACGGCGCTGATCAATCAGGGTATCTCAATCGCTTGGAGGAGGTATCCATTCATACAGCTACTAGGACACTACTGGGGCGAGTGGGCTTATCCAGGAGGCAGGAAGGCTGGAGAGGACGCGCTTGCCGTTAGAACCGACTACGAGGCGGTTTGGGGCCATAATGATGACCAAGCAATGGGTACAGTCTCGGTATTCAAGGAGAGAGGAATCGACATAGGACCCTTCGCAGCAGCTAGAGACGCCATCGTCGCCTGCGTAGATGAAGTAATTAAGGGTGCTTGGTTTGTTACATCCCTGACCGAGTTCCAGTACTTCGGTGGAAAGCGTGTCGCGGATACCTACGATGCTGTTACCGGAGTATCCTACCCGCTGAGGGATGAGATGGTGCAGTCACCATGGGTCACAACGGTTCTGAACTTATCAACGCCCCGCATCAAGGAGGAGAACGAGGAACTGATCAAGAACTCAGGTCTATTGTGGCATCCGAACTTCATCGTGGTTGATGCCGCTAAGCTACTCGACTTCCTGAAGATCAGCGAGGTATACCCGGCCCAAACGTATCCGTATGACTTTAGAACGCTTTCCGTCGGCAAGTGCAGGGAGCTCGGCCTAACATACGACAGGCATGCAAAGAACTACTTAACCGCAAACGACTACTACTACGTACCATTAATGGGCAGAATGAAGGTCACTGAGGACAGGACAAAAGGAGATAACCTCGAATCCTTCAGAAAGCAGTTCGGATTAACAATGAAGTACTACCTTGAGCTCAACTGGGACGCTTGGACCGAAAATGAGACAAAGATCAAGACGGCCGAAGCCGAAGGACTGAAGCTCGAGCCACTCTGGGGCAAGGTAGTGGATTAAGAAACGCAGCAAAACATAATAAATACTTATTAATAATCCAATTTTATTTTTCTTTTTAGAACGAGTGTGAGAAATTTATGAGTGCGGCTAATCCGATTATGGAAGTAAAAAATGTTTCAAAGACCTTTGACAGGGTCGTTACAGCGCTTGATAATGTTAGTATAGAAGTGCGAGGGAATGAAATAGTTAGCGTTGTTGGCGAGAATGGCGCTGGTAAATCTACTTTAATGAAGATTTTAGTGGGAGTATACCAGCCAGATAGCGGAGAAATGTATTATTTGGGAAGAAGGGTGCCATTTCCAAAAGATCCGCTAGATGCTCTTAGAAGAGGAATCTCAATAGTATATCAGGAGAGGGGAGTCATACCACATCTAAAAGTCTATCAGTTCTTGTTTCTCGGGCTTGAGGAAAAATTTACGAAGCTCGGAAGATTGCAACTTGGGAAAATAATAGGCTTAGCCAAATCGGTCTTTGAGGAGCTTGGGCTCGAATGCGATTTAACAAGTAGCATATACGAGCTTCCTCCATCTACTCAAAAAATGGTTGAGATAGCTCGAGCGATATTGAGCATTAAGTTGATGATGGTGGGAGATGGTGGATCGGAGATAACGCCGATAATAATCCTCGACGAGCCGACAGCACCTCTCTCCCTAGAGGAAAGGGACGAACTATTCAATTACCTCTTAAACCTGAAAAAGTCGAACTCATTCATCTTTGTCTCACATATAATACCGGAGGTCATGAAATTCAGCGATCGCATCTACGTATTGAGAGATGGTAGGGTAGTTGCTCATCATGATCTCTCCTCGGAGAAGGTTACTGAAGATCAGCTTTTCAGAGAAATCGTTGGAAGAGAATCTTACTATGATTTATGGGCAAAGTACGTATATGGTGTGGGAGAAGTAAGGGAGAGGCGTGCGATTCTTTCTGTACGGAATTTGGCGAAGAAAGGCTACTTCGAGAATGTCTCCTTTGACTTACATGAGGGAGAGTGTATAGGTCTCTTTGGACCGGCGGGATGCGGTAAGAGCGAGATAGCTAAGGCTCTTTACGGAGAGATATCTGCGGATAACGGAAAGATAATTGTAGATGGTAAGGAAGCGAAGTTGAAGGGTGAGCCATATGTAAGAATTAAGATGGGCATAGGATATTTCTCGGGAGAAACAGGGAAGGAGCTATTCCTCTTCTGGCCGATAAAGAAGAACTTATCGATCGTGAATTTCGAGAAAGTCACGAAGAAGCCTCTGAAAATAGCTTCCGTGATAAGTTTCAAGGCTGAGAGCTCTTTGGCGGAGAAGATCATGAAGAAGCTCAGAATAAGAGCACCAAGTGTGGAGGCAGAATGTTATTCGCTAAGCGGAGGGAACAAGCAGAAGGTATCCGTGGGTAAGTGGCTTGAAAAGAACCCGAAGATACTCGTACTCGAGGACCCGACAATAGGGATAGATGTTGGAGCGAGAGAGGAGATTTACGAGGTTTTACTCGAAATGAAGAGAAACGGCACCGCTATGATACTTGTAAGCGATGACCCAAAGGAATACACCATCTTATGTGACAAGATAATCTCCGTAAGGAATGGTATTGTGCAAGCGGTATACACGAACGAAGAATTCAGGAGGTTAATGGGTCTATGAAAGGTGGTCTAGGACAATTAAAAATAGGCTCCGTGGTAGTGACATCTGCGTGGAGACTTATAAAGGCGAATCCTGCAGTATGGGCTATCTTTGCATTAATAGTGATATTCTCAGCGATAGTACCTGAGAAATTTCTATCTGTGAGCAACTTTGTGGCAATCTTGAAAAATTTCGCGGTCACCTCGATGTTAGCCGTAGGGCCAACGTTCGTGATACTGCTCGGCTCCATCGACGTATCATACATGGGCGTATGGATGTTCGGCGGAGCATTGGTATGGTTATTATACCCGTACTTGGGGCTGGCATCAATAGCGATATACCCGATCTTCGGCCTACTGGTAGGCCTTTTCAATGGCGTGGTTCATGTGAAAGCGAGGGTTCCATCATTTATATTGACGCTCGCCGTGACCGCGGTGTTCGCTTTTCTGACAACGTATGTAAGAAATGTCTCAGGAGTGCTGACGCTAACTGTTCCAGCCTACAATTTCCTAAGAGAGTCGCCAATACCCTACCTCCCATCACCATTCCTACTAGCTCTACCAGTGATCGTAATAGCCCTGTTCATTATGTTCTTCACAAAGTTCGGCACATATTTCTGCGCAATAGGATCTAACGAGGAAGGAGCAAAGCTTGCGGGAGTAAATGTTGAGAAATATAAAACCTTAGCTTTCACGCTTAGTGGTCTGATAACAGGGCTCGGATCAATAGCGATTTTCGTGCATCTCGGATGTCAAACAAGAGTAGACTTCGATCCCAGCGAACTTGTAAGAGGTCTTGCAGCGATAGTCCTTGGAGGAACTCCCCTCGCAGGCGGCATGGGCGGGCCGCATAGAACGCTCCTCGGAGCGCTAGTCTACGTACTCATATTCAATGGATTATTCCTCTTGCCGGGCGTGGATCCAAACCACCTCAAGTTATACGTGGGAACGCTGTTACTGGGAGCTGTGATAGCGGCATCTAGGGCTCTTAGGGGGGCTTTAATAGCATGAGGAGGAGTTGATTATGGCTCAAACATGGATCTCCCGGGAATGGCTTCAGAGAAACCTCAATACAATAATTCCGATCTCCGGACTCATAGCATTGGTAATAGCGCTCAGAGCAGCGAACCCGTACTTCCTAACAAGCTGGGATAGCGTGATAACACTTGTTTATGGAATGTCATGGTTCTTGATCGCCGCATGTGGATTGACTCTAGTGATCCTAATGGGGTCTTTCGACTTTTCAGTGCCAAGCGTCTTAAAGCTCTCAGCAATGATATTCGCGGTGCTCTACCCATTCATAGGGTTTGCCTCAATTCCTGTCTCGATAGCCGTGGGTTTAATCTTCGGATTCATTAATGGCATGCTACTTGCGAGGTTTAATATTCCATCCTTTATGGCGACGCTGGCAACCTCAATGATGGCCGAGGGGTTAGCTCAAGTTATCTCCGGGGGCTACACCAGAATGATCACGGATCCAGCCTTCAGGGCTCTCTCAACAACGATGATATTCGGGTTACCATCAATTTTCTATTGGACTATTATAACCTGGATTATATTTATCTTCATAACATTCGCAACACCCTTTGGTAGGATGATCTACGCCGTAGGTGGGAATATCGTTGGGACGCGGCTAGCGGGGATAAATGTCAAGATGGTGAGAACGCTGGTCTTCATGATCTGTTCAATGCTCGCTAGCATAGCAGGAATACTCTATGCCTCGCAAATTCAAGGCGCACATATGCAGGTAGGGGTTCTCGACATGATACCGCTATTCGCGAGCGTGGTGGTTGGGGGAACAGCGTTGACAGGAGGGGTCGGCGGAGTCCATAGAACGCTACTGGGAGTATTGATAATTAGATGGCTGGATTCCGGGCTGAGCATGCTGGCGATAGATTTGAACGTTAGGATGATAATCTTCGGAGCAATAGCGATAGTGATGACCATCCTGACAATAGATAGGAGGAGAATAAGAATAATGAAGTAGGCAATCTACGCGGAACAAGAACCACTCCACTTTTCATTATCAGATAAGCGCGTCATCATCATCTGATAATACTCATTATCATTAGATACGGCCGCTCACATCATCCAAGAAAGAAAATAGTATAAACAAAATAGTATAAACCTTGGAGAGTTATAACATTTTCCGGGCAGGTTAAATTATGAGTGGGGGGCTCTAATGGTGGATGGCTACCTGGATAAGTGTTGTGATGATTGGGCCGGCTGGCTGCGGGAAGACTTCTATGGTTGCTTCTTTTGGTAGGTGGCTTGAATCGGAGCTCGGCGAGAATCCTGTTTACGTTAACTTGGACCCCGGGGTTCTGAGCCTACCCTACGAGCCCGATTATGATGTCAGATCTATTGTGAGGGTTGATGATTTGATGATGGAGACTAGTCTTGGACCAAACGGCGCCATGATAAGAGCTGCGGAAATTATTGAGGAAAAGATAGAGGATGTTGTTGCGAGTATTCGTGCGGTCGGCGAGGCGGGCTTTAAGCTTATTGATACTCCGGGGCAGATGGAACTCTTTCTCTTTAGGGAGATGGGGCCGAGGATCATTGAAAGGCTCTCGGAGGAGTCAAGGGCGGTCGCCGTCTATATCCTAGACCCATTTCTGGCCTCAAGTCTCTCGGGGCTCGCGGTCGGAATTTCTATGTCGATCATAACTAGGCTCAGGCTTAGGATTCCAGTCGTCTCAGCGATAAATAAAGCTGACCTACTAGATGCGGGAAAGCTTGAGAAGCTGCTGGCCGACGAGTCCGAGCTCGCAAGAAGGATAGTGTCTGAGGAACATGGGCTCATAGCTGAGCTCTCAGCAAAATTCATGGACCTTGTCAGGGAGTTCTCAAAAGCCATGAGGATCGTGAAAACCTCGGCGAAGACGGGCCAAGGCATGCAAGACCTCTACAACCTGATAAACGACGCCCTATGCGAATGCGGAGACTTGACTTAGGAGAAGCTAAAAATAAGAGGCTCGTAAGAAGGATATTTGGGGCGAGCGGCGGGGCGGGCCTCGGGGAGCTCCTGAGGAAGTTCCTCCCCCAAAGCGGGAGGCGCGCGGTGCCGCGAGGCACCGGGGGAGACCTCGGGCAACGCCGCAGAAACGAGACCTCCCACGCTGCGATGAGAATGACTCGGCGCCCACTTGAAGCCGATGAGCGAGGGCGTGGGATTAGGTGAAACGGGCGACCCGCGCGGGGAAAGGGGAGGAGCCTGTGAGCGCGCCTCCCGGCGAGGCTCCTCCGAGCCGACTAGACGGATCCCGCCTAAACACAGAAGGAGGGCTACCGCTGCACGCCCCCTCACTTCACGCCGACCAAATGCGGGTAAAAGGCAAAAATATAAGCGGCCAAAATCAAATAAAAAATAATGTCCGGGCTCTTCTTTAGGAGCCTAGCGTACTCGGCGATATTGATGAGTACTCTCCTCCTCTTCTCCAGCCTCACCCCCGCCGTGCTTGGGCAGTCGATCTTAACTGAAAGAATGATCTACGCTGTCGGGGATGTCATCTTGTTCCCCCTAAGCGGGCTGACCATAGGAGAGAATTATAATCTCACGATATATCGTGGAGGTCAAGTTTACTCAATAGAATTTAATGCTGTATACGAGGAGATGAATATCTCTTGGGAATCATCTTCAAGCGATCCGGGCACATACGTGGTGATGCTACTGGACTCGGAGGATAATGTTATATCCAGTTGCACATTCGGCCTCGTCGAGATAAATAAGCTCGAGTTCATGCCGCGCGATCAGATAATCATCCGTGGAGGCGGGGCTGAGCCGAACAGCGCCGTAAATATTGTGATCCTTCTGGACTCCAAAACTCTCCTTAATGTGTCGGCGATTGCGGATGAGAATGGAGAGTTCGATGCGACCGTGCAACTCCCCTTCAACATTACGACAGGCAGTTACACGGTGGAGGTATATGTTACGGGCGGAATGGCCCCCGACGTATCCTTCCAAGTATTCGTTAACGCCACGGTCAGCAACATGATGAATGTAACGGCCTCGAGGCTGAAGAGCCTCATCGACCTGCTCTCAGGCATGAACTTGACCATAGGACAGAGCCTGCTCGCCAAACTTCAGAATTCATTGAAGAAGATTGAGCAGGCGGAAGAGCACCTGCTAGCAAACCAGACTCATGTCGCAGGGAACATGCTGAATGCGGCGGGTAACATCCTAAACGCGCTGCTCAACGAGGTGAGGGCTCAGAGCGGGAAGAATCTCGATAACGATACAGCTGCATACATGAATTCAACAATACGGGAGGCAATAAAGGAACTGGAGATGGCACAATCCAAACTAGATAAGCACCCTGGAAAGGATATGAACGTAAATAAAAGCGCCGCGGAGGAGATGTCGGACAAAGATAAATCCCATGGTAAGAGTGATGAGAGTCGCGGAAACAATGGGGCTGCGAAAGAATCCAATGGCAAGAGGAATGGTGGAAAGGGCAGACACTAAAACGACCACATGAATCTGCTAACATACATTTGATGAGGCTCTACTCTCATAACTTCAGGCTTGATCATCGTCATCTGAGTTGTAAGGAAGCGGTATTAGGTGCTGGAGGGAAGCTATAAGTTCGGCGGAGTGATAGAAGTTGAATAACCTGGAATACCTAGTCCTATTTTCGGGCGGCTAAGGAATGAGGTCAAGGCGGCGGTTTTATATCTCTCTAAATCGGGTAAAATATTGGGTGTGCAAGTAGCGGGTTGCGGGCGATCTTATCTTCGGGCGTCTCGAGGGGTTTGTCCAAACTCTTGTCCATGCTCATCGGGCTAGTGGTCGTGATCGTGGCCGGGATCGCCATGGCCAATACATTCTACCAATACGCTTATCCAGTTTCGATTAGGCCGGCCGTGATTATCGAGTACGCCGACTTGGTCAAGGGAGGAGACCATGACATACTGGTGCTGAACCTGAAGAACGCGGGAAACGTTCCTGTTGATACTCGAAGCATAATAATTCAAGGGCTCGAGGGTGCTAGCTGTAATGTGGCGGGCAGCGGAGCCCCCGGAAGCGCCTTCTCAATAACATGCAGGGGAGATCTCGTAAGCGAATACGACGGCTCTGTACTGGGAATATTGAGGGTAGGATTTGAAGATGGAAGCAGCATGGTGATGGTCTTCAAGGCTGGGAAGGGGCAAGCTATGATAATCGGCACCGCTGGAACTGGAACCGAGACATCCTTCGAGCGCTACGTGGAGATAAAAGTAGTGGAGAAAACGGTTACCGGCAGATCCGGTGAAGTCAGAAGCGTAACGATATACGTTATCGGCAAGAATGGATACGATGGGGAAGTAACATTACGTTATTCTGAGAGTCGAGGGAACGTGATTAAAGTTTCTCCTGGACGAGGAATGGGCTTTAATCCTGGATCAGTTGTTCTTTCGGCGAAGCAGACTGTAGCAACCGTGACTTTTAGATTTGAAATTCAGAGGGGTGGTGAAGTAACTATAAGCGGATCAGCCACACCACATGCCAGAGTCGTTTCCGATAGTTTTACGGTGGTTTTATTGAGCCAATGAATTTCTACTAACCCATTCTCGGCCTAAGACTTGGGACTTGTCCTCAATCTGATTGAGGGCAGACGAAGAAGATGAAAATGGAGCAATAAGCCAGACATTTCCCAATTCTATGGCATCCTAAAGTGGCAAGATTTTTCACGATTTTGTCTATGTGGAAATGATGCGGATGCAAAAAATAATTAAAGAATCGTATTTGATTTAGGGGGCTCTGGCTCTAGCAGCGATAGCGTAGGCTTGCACGCTTCCATCTTCAAAGGTAACGATCAAAGTCGCCGTCATGTTTCCGCCCAGACTTATCCCTGAAACAGGGCACGTTATAGCAGCAACTCCACCAGCTGGAGTTGGAACGCCTTGAGGTGTACAGCCACTTATACCTGTATCTGTAACGTCGAGAGTCATTATTCTTAATCCTCCCATATTTTTGACATTAATCACCAGTATACCGCTACCGCCTCCTGAATATACGAGATCGATATACTCCACGTTTGCCGCTGGTCTTGTCGATATCGTCGCCGCGTAGCTGAAGTATAGCTGTGCCAACAATATCCCCGCGACAATGGTTACGACGAGGCCGATTATTATGGCCAGCAGAGGCGAAAGACCCTTTCTTGAAGCCTTTCCGCTCATCTCCGAGTCGGGAAAGCTTGAATTACCGCGCTATATATTTTTTACGTGAAGGCTTGGCCCGAGATCATCAGAAAATGATTACGCTGGAAGCCGCCAGCCCCATCTCCCGCGCCCCCCAGTGCTTTTGGCCACGAGCTCGCGGCCCTCCGCGGAGTTCTCATGCGCAACCCTTATCTAATAAGAATTTCTTAGGCTTAGACTTGGGAGGAGAGGTTTTGGTCGAGGATTTTATAAGGCCGGAGTTGGTCAAAGATTCTTTTAGGCGCGCGGTAAAATCCGTCTTCGGCGAGAACGGCTCAAGAATTCTTGAGCTTCATCTCAGGAGATTTCTCGGAAAGGACCCCTACGACGCCCTATATGAGAGCCCTAGGCTCTTCTGCGATGGCCTGAGATCATTCTTCGGTTCAGGCGCTAGGGGCCTCCTCATAGTATTGGCAAAGACCCTGATGAGAGAGAATGGCATACGGGGGCTGACCCCGGATCAGGTGATTGATCTTCTCGAGAGCGAGAATCAGGAGTTTAAGATCCACTTCTTCGCGATCCTCTGTTCCTCCAATCGCCGGACAGAGGGGGGCGATGCTCGTTGAATCCAACCGGGATACCTGGGGTTGATGAGCTGATAGGAGGCCTGCCGAGAGGAGGGCTCGTTATCGTGGCGGGAGGTCCAGGTACAGGCAAGACGATGTTCTCCGCAGGCTTCCTATATTGGGGAGCCGTAAAATATGGCGAGAAGGGCGCCTACGTCTCTCTCGCCGAGGATCGAAAAGAATTCATCAGAAACATGAAGAGGGTCGGCTATGATTTCGATGATCTGGAGGGTCGCGGCCTCTTCTACTTCATAGAGGCCTTAACCTTGATGGAGGCCGGGACAGCGGAGCTCCTCAATGAGATAATCGAGGAGACTATATCCTTCGGAGCACAGAGACTCGTCATAGACTCCTTCTCAGCCCTCGCTCAGGGAATGAGGGAGCCGAGGGAGCTCCGAGTATTCCTCCACAGCCTCCTCTCGAGGATAATGAGGGGGCTGGACTGCACGACCATCCTGATTGAGGAGGTTCCGGTCGGCGAGGCGAGAATAGGATACGGGTTTGAGGAATTCGTCGCCTCGGCGGTCATAATACTCGAGAAGGACATGATAGATGACAAGTTCATCAGGAGAATGAGGATAGAGAAGCTGAGGGGCCAGCCGGTGCCCAACAACCGCGCATGCTATACCCTGGGAGCCGGGTTCATCACTTTCCCACCCTACAAGACTCCAGCTCTTGAGAATCCAAGAACTCCGGATCCAGCTCCAGATCCGCCCGGAAGATATTCTAGCGGGATCAAAGACTTGGATGAGATTATAGGGGGGTATCCTAAAGGCTCGACGACCCTCCTAGAGATAGATCCTAGAATAACAAGAGACCAATATAGGATGCTAGTTTGGCCACATCCCACAAACTTCCTTCGAAACAAGAGGCCGGCGGTAACCATCCCCGGTATAGGAAGTGGTCCAAGAGATGTAGAAGCCTTCTATAAGGCCTTCGCACTTCTCGAGAAGGAGCGTAAGCTCGCACGACACCTCATAGTATCCGAGTCGATTAATCGCAGCCTACATGACACAATAATTCCATATGATCCAAGCGAAGGAGTTGATTCGCTCATTGATAGGATAGAGACCTCGGCCGAGGAGCTCATGAAGATTGCTGGAAGCCCGCCTCTCATTGTGGCGAGCATGGATTCCCTTGAGCTCAATTATGGGCGTGATGGCTCCTTGAAAGCGGTCTCGAGGATCGCGGCTTGGACTAGAAGAAATGAGGGATTAAGCCTCTTATCAGACAAATCCTCCTACCCTGAGCTAACCAAGAGAATCGCCACCATAGCCTCCACGCACCTGAAGCTTACTAGAAGGCATGGATGCCTCCTCCTCTACGGCGTCAAGCCTAGGACAACCTTATTCGCAGTAAAGGTTGAGACGGAGAAGGGATACTACGAGACAAGGCTTATCCCGATCACCTGAAGCCCGGCTCCTCCTCCAAGTGCATGTAAAATTCTCGGGGGGAGAGCTCCGGGTACTCGCAAGCCCCAGCTCGCGCGGCCATATGCCTCCTAATATCTAGACATAGATCGCATTTCGAGACGTATCCATCGCTTCTCTCCATATAGCCAAACTCCTTGACCGCGAAATTATATAGGCTTCCGAGATCCTCGAAGATCAGCATTCGTAGAATAGGCCTTTCATCTAGGTCCACCCCCTCCCCAACAAGTTCGTCAAGCCTCCTTGCATCACCGAGCGATAGGCCGGCGCAATAGCCCGTGATCATGTTGCCGTAGTTATCCACGTGGGCATGCCAGCTCCTCAATAAGCTGGACCTACAATCCTCATCGAAGAATATCCTCGCGGGATACTTTCTGAATATGCCCCGAAGCCTATAGCATGCTCTTCCCATTGGCAGGAGCTCAGCCCACCTCAACCCCCCAATCCCCACCCTCTCCAAGTATTCCTCGAATTTCATCGTCCCTCTCAAACCCAGCTTCTTGAATTGCTCATAAAATTCTGGCTGATAGATCATCAAGTTACCGCTGAAGATTCTCTCACTAAGCTCGGCCGCGACTCTCATCCGCTCGAAGGGCGTATACTCGACGAGAAATGGGTTAACGCTAACAAGCATCCCATCGAGGCCGGCATTTCTCAGCTCTAGAAGCATCTCCTCAGCCCTATCCCGGCTCGCGCACCAGAAGCAGTTTGTCTCAACAAAGATCGATGGTATATCATGCTCCTCGGCAAGCTCCACGGCCCTTAGGAGGAGCCTGTAGTTTAGGAATGGCTCGCCGCCCGTGAAGTGGAGGCCATAGTTTATTCCAACACGTGATGGGCCGCCCGGAGCGGGGGCAACGCTCTCCGAGAGCTGCGATAATATTTTCTCCAGATCGTTCTCCGAGATCCAGTCGCCTCTCCAAGTTGGGGAGCAAGCATACATGCAATGCCTACATGTCGAGGTGCACTTATAGGAGAGGAGGATGCCGCAGGAGACTGGTTTTGGAGCTCGTACCCTCGCCAAGACCTCCCCGGCTCCTAGCCAGCGGATGCTAAAGGGTTTTCGATGCGAGCCTTAAGCCTTCTCAACACGCGAATATCCACCATCAATCCCAACGCGATACACCTGATTCGCCGCCTGCTCAATTTCAGGATCATGTGTAACGATGATCGCTTGGGGAATCAGGCCTCCCTCACCGCGAAGATTGCCTAGAAGTTTCACGAGCTCCCTCCTCCTATCTGGATCCAGGTGCGTCGTCGGCTCATCCATCAAGATGCACCTGATCCTGTTCCCCGTCAGAGCTGCGGCTATACCGAGCCTGAGGCAGAGCGCTATAGCAGTTTTCTCACCACCGCTCAGAGAGTCTATAGGCTGCTCTCCGAATGGGCCATAAACGTACACGTTATAATCCTCGTCAAGTCTTAGATCGGTGTAGGCAAGGTTAAAGAATCTTAAAAGCCTCCCCGCGTAATACTCAATACTCTTTCTCGCAGCAGCCCTGATATGCTTCTGGACACCATCCTTGCTGAATGCTTCTCGGATCGCTCTGAGTCTTCTGAGCTCGTGCTCGACTGCCTCAAGCCTCTTCTTCGCATGTCTCGCTCGCTCTATCTCGCCGATGAGTCTGCTTCTTTCATCTTCAAGATCATTCACTCGCTGGCTTAGAGCCGAGTATTCCTCCCTAAGCCCGCCGAGTTTTTCGAGAACCTTTTTCATCCTCTCTCTGAGCTCATCATACTCCTTCTCATTATACCTGATTTCTCTAATTCTCTCGAGCATCCATCTTCTTTTCTCCTCAAGCTCCATGATCTCGGATGCAAGCCTCTTAACCCTCTGCTCGACCTCCATGCTTGATCCAAGCTTCTCGAGAATCCCCCTCTCCCTCTCCAGCCTCCTAACCTCTCCCTCAACGCTCCTCAATACGCTCATCTTCTTGTCAAACATTCTCCTGAGATCCTCCAGCTCGCTCGGCGCCTCGATACCCCTCAACTCAGCCTCCATCCTCATCCGCTCCTCCTCCAGCTCTCTAATTCTAGAGATCACCTCCTCAACCCTACGGGGATCAATTCCAGAAAGCTCCTCCACCACGGCTCTCGCGGACTCCAAGTCTAGGCGAAGCTCCTCCCGCTCAACTTCTAGCGCCCTAGCCCTCCTTTCATGCTCCTCGAACTCCAGATGGAGTTCTTTTAAGACCTTTAGTCTATGCTCCTCGCTCATCGGCCTCCTGCATAGTGGGCATACAGCTCCGCCGCGCTCAAGCTCCCCGATCCTCTCCATCGCGGTCTTCATCACACCTTGAGTCTCGCCAATCTCCTCACCGATCTTTCGAACCCTGCGCTCAAGCTCCTCCACAGCCCTTCTATGTTCGTCGAGCAGCCCTCGAAGAACATCAGGTAGGTCCTCCGGACGCTCGGGCCTGCGGCCGGAGATCCTCTCAACTTTCCTCATCCAATCCTCGATGAGCGATTTATGTGACGCGATCTCCCTCGAGATTTCGATGAGTCTCTTCTTGAGAATCTCTCCCCCAGATCTCATCGTCTCTAGCTCGGCGATCCTGCGCCTCAGCGCCTCTACCTCATCCCTCAGCCCCTCGAGCTCTTCCTCAGCCTTCTCTAGCTCGAGCGCGCGCCTCTCCGCCCCCCTCACGAGCGACAGATCCCTTTCACGGGACTCGAGCTCTCGCCTCCTCGATGCTATCAGGCTATCAATCTTCGAAACCGCCTCCTTCAATCCCTCAATCCTTCTCCTATTCTCCTCCAGGACGCGCAGCTCCGACTCCACCCTATCATGCTCCTCCTCGAGGTCGTGAATCTCAGACTCGAGCGTGTTCATCTGCTCTCTCCTCCTTGAGATCTCGGCCTCAACCTCTTCTAGCCTCCTCTCGAGTTCGCCAGCTCTCTCAACTTCTCTTCTGAGCTCGGCCGCTTTCTCCTCGAGCAGCCTCATCGATGACCTCAGCTCCTCCCATAGCATCTCAAGATCCTCTATGCCCAGTAGCCTCGAGATTATCTCCTTTCTCTCGGCCGGCCTCGCCTCAAGGAGCCTCGCCATCTCGCCCTGCCTAACATACGCGGCGCTGAGGAAGACCTCCCGCGGTATTCCGAGAATCTTCTCGATCTCCGGTAGAGTAGTTCTCTCGCCAGCATCTACGAGCAGCGTCGAGCCAGAGGTTAGATCCCGAAGGTTCGCTTGGGCTCTCCTCCCCCTCCAAAGCTTCCAGGTTATCTCGTATGTTCTCCCGTTAGAGCTGAATGTTATCTGAACAATTGCACTCGATGCAGCGCGGTTTATCAGGTTTTCATCCCTTCCCCGGCCATGCTCCTTGAAGAGGGCGAATGTTATCGCGTCGAGAATCGAGGTTTTCCCAGATCCATTATCGCCAACCAAAACAGTCAAGCCCTGCGGAAACTCGATGAACGTATCCTTGTGCGAGATGAAGTTCCTCAGCCTAACCGAGTGGATGATCATCCCTCACGCTCACCTAGCCTCCCGAGGATCAGCCTCTCAACCTCCTCGATCCCGCGGCCGACGTACGCATCATAGATCTTGACCGCGAGCTCAGCGTCATCCTCACCGAAACCCCGCGAGAGGAGATACTCCCTGATCATCGCCCTAACATCTATCGCCGGGACCCCCTCGACCCCGCCGAGCTCCTCTAACTCCTCCAAGACCTCATACCTGTAATGAAGCACCCTGCCGGCGAGCTTCTCCTGAATAACGCGCGAGATCAGCTGGCGGTCGACATTCCTCCCTCTAACCCTGACGTGGATTATCGGCTTCTTGCGCTGAGCCGAGGACCACTCGGCAGTATCCGCTAAAGCCTTCTCAAGATCCTCCACGCCCGCTGAGATGAGTCTCTGAGGCCTGATGGAGCTCAGGTTAACCTCCTGCACTATTGGCTCATCGCCCGAGAAGTCGATTAGCAGGAAGCCCTTGCCAAACCTGCTCCATCCCTCTATCTCCGATGTGGATAATATCTCAATCGAGCCCGGGTATGCTGCGGCCGATCCATCTATGGAGAATGCTCTGCGATCGTGCTCATGGCCGAGCGCGTAATAGCTATACCCCTTGGGAAGATCCTTGACCATGTTCTCCGGCCCCCGAAGCGGAGCGTGGGCGAGCAGTATTCTCTTCTTGAACCGCTTCGCCTCCTCGGCCAGCTCGCCGAGTATACTCAGTGCCTCATCCTTCTCGCTGAGCCTAACCCTATCGAGCCCCGTGACGATGAGATCATCACCCATCACGATGTTCCTGAGCCCGGCGTAATCCGATACCTCCTCAAGAATCGCGGTCGGCGGAAAATCTTTAACCCTCTTGGGAATCTCGTGGTCGCCTATGACGTGGCAGATCCTGACCCCAGATAATCTCAGCCTTCCGAGTAGCTCCCTAGCCCTCATAAGAGCTCTTATTGGCGGCCTAGGAGAGTCGAAGAG
>CALJVH010000028.1 GCA_937974645.1 uncultured archaeon
TCATCTCTCAAACTTTCACTTTCTCACGTACTTATTGGGGTTAGCTTTAAATCTTTCCATGCACGCTGCGTTGCAGAAGTAGTAGGTTTTGCCCATGTGTTCCAACTTGAACTTGGCGGTTTTCTCGTCGACGTTCATGCCACATACGGGGTCTTTTACCATAAAGTCCGTCCTCCTGTGTCTATCTGAACTTCAAATGTGGAATCAGTATAGGCACTCTCTCTTTATATCGGCGATACTCCTCTCCAAACTTTTCTTGCAGCTCCTTTTCATCTCTTTTGGCCTGCCGATAATAGGCGTAAGTTAGGATAGGCCACATAACAGTCGTTATTATTGTTGGCCATTGTATGAGAAAGGCGGCCGTGCCGATAATTATACCTAAGTATTGAGGGTGCCTGACAACGCTGTAAAGACCATTGGAGATTAGAGTTTCCTCCGCACTGTAAATTTGGCGCCATCCAGCTACCACAAGATATCCACCTAACAGAAGCATGAGAAGGCTAACAACCATCACAACAATCACTCCTGTTTCTAGGTCCCACACACCTGCCAGAGCAAGTAGCGCAGCGAGAAGACGTCCCTGCAAAGGGTCGGCCACAAAAGGCAAGCCTAAGGAAGATAGAATGTAAATCGTAAGTGGTATTCCAAACGTTTCCGTGAACAATGAAACGATAAAGGCTTCATACAGACTTAAGCTTTTCCAATCTCTTTTTCTAATAGGCTTGACAAAAGCTAAGATGAAAACTGTGAACGACAGGACGGATGTAATTACCAGAAACCAATTACCAAGTAGGCCCAAATAGCCACGCTCCGCCTATAGTAGCTACTTCATGCCGGAATTGCAAAACCGCTAGCATTTTTCTTCAAGAGGCCATGTCCGACTACAGTATTATCAACAAATTTCTATTTCCAGTCAACGATGACTAAAAGAATATTAGTCTAAAATTTGTTAGAATTTGGTGATGGTGAAGTTTTGTGGTGAGGGAAAAGAAACTAGATGACAAAACGGTTTATTTGTGTGGTGTATGTGGTCTTGGCTATCTGGATTGGGAAACTGCAAGGGAATGTGAGGAGTGGTGTAAGAAGATGGGAACATGCTCCATTAAAATTACCAAAAAGGCCGTATGCTTTCCCAACCTATCCGAGAGAAACAAATCCACTGTGGCTAATTGCTAAGGAGGGCTTGGATATTCCGGAAGTGGGCCACATAGTCTTTTATGAACTGCTTCAAGCGAGACATACTACATGTGGCGAAGGGTAGAACTGGAAGACGCTATCAGAAGAAGTAACAATCCTAATAGCTGAGACGCTGTTGACGATGTCTTTTACTAGTTAAGCATTTAAGAGTTGGAAAATTAAAATTAAGTGAGTAATTAGCCAGCTAAACGGGAGGCTGCTGGAGCTCTTGAAAGAGAAAGTTACGCTAACCATAACCCTAGTGGACTATTAGCCGCAAACAATGCAAGCTACAATAATAAAACGCCTAAATACTTTAAGCAGAGGCGGCTACCCGCTAGGAAAAGAGCTTTGGAAATTACAGATAATATAGGCTGAAGCTTAGATCATGAGATGGCCATTTGGAAAACTTCCCAAACTAAACAGCAATAGAAGAGGTTGTCAAACAGGCTTATGGGGGCTTAGAAAAGGCGGCAGTTGAAATAGCCGTATGGCGCCCAACATAACAAGGCCAAATATACCAGCCACAACAAGGAAAATAAGAAAACTATGGTAGAACCTAGAGTTTGATTGAATAAGTTCAGATAGGGCTTTTTCTTATCCATGCTAGCCAACGGCCCTCATAGGCACATTCTTCAATCCACTCTTGATTTTCCAAAAAGTTACTCTTACAGCGCTCATATCTATCAAGCTCTATATCGTTCTCGCTGGTGAACTGCTTCCTGCAGCTCTATTCCTTTTCCTCTAACCGGGGCGTAACAGCCCTTAATTCTAGACTAATTGATCACCATTTTCAGAACTGTGGGTTTTTGCTCGAGTGCGGAGATGAGCCGCGAACCTTTTATCGATAATAAGGATATGGCCCGGTTACGTGAGCTCCTCTCCCAGATTAACTCCTCCCCGGCGGGTTTCTAGCCCTCGAGACATGATTACTTGGATGGTCCTCGTGGAGGATTTGCGGGCTTCTCGGGGGCTTTTAGGGGCTTTCCCCGGTCATAGTATTTAAGCTCTCGGCTCAGATGAGATTATGGCTTCATGGGGGGTAGGGTGATGCTGCGCGAGGTCTCCGCCGGCGCTACGATATTCCATTTCGAGTCCCAGATGGAGTATCTGCTCCTTCATTATGCGGCTGGGCACTGGGATCTTCCTAAGGGGGCTATTGAGCCTGGCGAGTCGGAGCTCGATACTGTTAGGAGAGAGGTTTGGGAGGAGACGGGGATAAGGGAGATAGAGATTATACCGGGGTTCAGGAAGGTCATTTACTACTGGTATCGGAAGTCGGGCCAGCTCGTTCGGAAGACGGTGATCTTCTATCTCGCGAGGTCCTACACGAAGAATGTTACCCTATCTCATGAGCATATAGGTTATGTCTGGCTCCCGTATGAGGGGAGCTTGAAGAGATTAACTTTTAAGACGGCTAAGGAGACTCTCCGAGAAGCTCATGAGTACCTTCTCAAAAACATGCATTTACTCCGTCAGCCGAGGCTCCATGACTACTAGATGGAGGACGATGAATATGGATAGAAGGTGGTTCGCGATTACGGTATTCGCTCTAATGCTTCTCTCCGGCATAATAGCTGTTTACGGGCAGGAAGCTTCGTTGACAGTTTTGGTCCGAGATCCATTTGGGAACTCTTTGGGTGGAATTGAGGTTCAGCTGATTAGGGGTGATGAGGTTAGGCGATTTGTGACGAACTCGACCGGCTATGCTGAGTTTAGGCATCTCGAGCCCGGAGAGTATATTCTCAAAGTGATTGTTGAGAATGTGAATGTTGGGGAGAAGCTCGTAAGAATTCCGGAGGATCGGGAGGTGGATGTGACTGCTCAACTAAGCATTGTCGAGTTCAAGCTTCTCAACTTGGATGGGGAGCCTGTTAAAGGCTTGAGAGCAGAGTTACGGGCTGGAAGCTATAGTCGTTTGGGCGAATCCGATGATCAGGGGGTGGTTAGTATCGAGAGGGTTCCTTATAGTGGTCTCGAAGGCGTCGGCATCTACTCACTAACTATCAAGCTCGGTGATTTAGTGGTATATGAGGGATCTCTGGAAATTGCTGAACCGAGAGTTTCTCGGAACATAACCTTGCCCCTCGTGAGCTTAAGGTTGACAATTGCGAATCTTGAAGGTGAACCTGTCCCTAGGATTAGCCTTAGCCTATCTTCTCAGGGATACTCTACTGAGGGAAGGTCGGAGAGAGGTATTATAGTCTTCAAGAATCTGCCATCCTCTGATGTGAAGGGGGTTGGCCCGTATAGGATAAATGCCTCAATGAGAGTTGAGAGAGGCGATATGCCGATATACTTTGAGGAACGGAGTATCGAGAGGAGCCTGAACATCTCCCTGATAGCAGATCTTATGAAACTGGTCGTGAGAGTTGTTGATGAAGGTAGGGAGCCAATTAAGGGCGTGAGAGTAGTTCTGAGCAATGATTTTATGGCCAACTTCACCTCAAGCGAGACCGATGAGCGCGGAAAAGCGGTCTTCGAGAATATCCCGCTCAGCAGGGGCAAGGTAGATGCCGGAACATACATCATTCAAGCAATAAGGGCGGGCAGAATGATAGGAGAGCTAAGGACGGATCTTGATAGGCCTGGAACAGCCTTAGAGCTTATCGTTAGGAGAGGAGAAGCTAGGCTAAAGCTCTTAGATTATCATGGTAACCTCCTCTCGGGATGCCTAATCAAGCTTGTGGATGAGCTTAGTGGAGACATCCTCAACGCTACGACGAATGATCTCGGGGAAGCCGTCTTTAAGCTATTCTACGGCCCCTACATGATGGAAGTCTACAAGGATGATAAGCTCATAAGAGCCTCCACAACCCAGCTGACTAGCGAATCTCTAGAGATAAAGCTTAACGAGGTTAACTTTCCGCTAAGCATAAGGGTTGTCGACGCCTTGGGAAAACCAATCGCCTCAGGGTACATCGAAATCAATGCAGGAGATAGGACCTTGACTAGAAGAGAGTTAACAGGGGAACCAATTAACCTCGACATACCATATCCACTCGAGCTCCGTTGCGACATTTACGCAAATGGTAGGAGACTTCTGCATAGAAAGCTTTTGTATGCCCATGGGCCCCAAGAGCTCGTAGTGGAGTTGAAGAACCATATTTTCATCGGCGGCCTCATAGAGCTTGAAACAATAGCTTTAGTGATAATGCTGACCCTAGTAGCGGTGTGCATAATATCCTCGGCCGCCTTGATTCTTAAGGCTAGGAGGAAAAGGCTAATAACATGAGATTCTCGTGAATTTATGAGATTGGTTGAGCCAGCGTGGGGAGATGGCGGGGGATAAGTCCGGCTGGACCCTAAGCAGAAACCCGACAGAGGTCTGCAACCCCCTTTGCAGGTATTTTAGATGCGGAAGGAAGGATCTGGACTTTAAGCGGAATCCTCCATGGTGTAATTGGGTTAATTCTCAGTGCACTGGGTATAAGTGCAACTACGCTTTCTGCATTCAGAGGAAGCTTCTCCCAGATGGTAGATGCGCCCTCTTCGTTAAAAGAAGGACTGAGGAGCAGGAGAAGCCAGAGATGCTGGAGTCTGGGTTTAAAATCGGTGCCGCTGAGAGGGTTAGGAAGAAGCTGGATAAGCTCGGGATCTAGGATCTAGCCACGATGTAGCCTGAGAGAATGATGAGGGCTCCTCCTAGGATGTCGACCGGCCCTAGGAGCTGGCCTAAGAATAGTGCTCCCATTATCGCCGCGCTCAGCGGCTCCAAGTAGGCTAGGACGACTGCTCTATGAGCTTCTATCATCGCGAGACCAAAGAGATAGAGCGTTACAGCCGAGCACGTGTTCACGCCGGACAATATTAGCAATAAGGTCCACTCCATCGCTGAGAGGCTTGGCATCATTGGCCGGGATATGGCAGCTAGAAAAATGGCCGCGAACGCATAGGAGTAGAATGCGGTGATAAGGCTTGAATGCCCCTCCCGGAGCTTCTTCGACACAATTATGAATCCTGCGTAGCTCAGTCCTGCAAGAAGCCCATAGACTATCCCTAAGAGATCCTGGGAGCCGCCGTAAAGCATTTCCTCATGGGAGATGAGATAGATCCCGAGAAAAGACATTATCAGAGCCGCTATCGACGCCTTCCCAAGCTTCTCCTTCAAGATTATCGGCGATAGAATCGCAGTGAAGACTGGGGCCAAGTAATTCAAGAGAACCGCCTCGGCTATTGGGATAAGCTTCATCGATGCGAAAAGGAATGCCCATCCTAAACACAGGAAAAAACCGTTAAGCAGCAGGGGTTTCCAACAGGATTTGATCTGCGTGAGATCGTGCCTCCCGAAGATGATCATGAAGGGCAGGAGCACGAGCGAGGCCAAAAACACCCTGAAGAACGCGATTGCAAATGCATCAAGCGGAATCAAGTTCACAATTACGCCGTTCGAGCCCCAGATAATAGCAGCCGAGGATATCGAGAGTATTCCGAGAAGTCTTGAGCCCTCTCTCATCCCGCGCCTTGAAGGGAGCTTTGGGAGAAGTTAAAATATACTCCTTCAGGGCTGGGGTAGGTGAAGCTGATGCTAATGTCCAGCGAGCTCAAGAGGTACTGGGATCCTAAGCTAGAGGAGGAGCTTTTGGAGCTGTGGAGAAGGGAGAAAGTTTACAAGTTCAATCCCAAGAGCAGGAGACCCATCTTCGTAATAGATACTCCTCCACCCTACCCCTCCGGAAGGCCGTGGCATATTGGCGCCGCCGCCCACTACTCCCAGATCGACATGATCGCCAGGACTGCTAGGATGATGGGCTACGAGGTCTACTTCCCGATAGGAATTGATAGAAATGGCCTGCCCGTGGAGATCTACACTGAGAGGGTGAGGGGGATCTCGATAAGGGATGTGCCGAGGGAGAGGTTCCTCGAGCTGTGCCGGGAGACCCTAGATCAGCTTGAGGCGGAGATGATAGAGTTGATGGAGCGGATGGGCTTAAGCGGTGACTTCGACAACTACTACAGAACCGACTCCGATGAGTATAGGGCCCTCACACAAGCCACCTTCATCGAGCTCTGGAATCGTGGGCTGATCTATTCCGCCACTAGGCCGAATAATTACTGTTGGGAGTGTGGGACGACGATAGCAGATGCGGAGATAGAGTATGAGGAGAAGCCGGCGAAGCTTGTCTACATCAGGTTCAAGGTCGAGGGGGATGGTGGCGACCTGATCATCGCCACCACGAGGCCCGAGCTCCTAGCCGCGTGTCAGGCTGTGATAGTGAATCCCGGAGATGATCGTTACACGCACTTACATTGGAAGCATGTTATCGTCCCCATATATGAGAGGAAGGTTGAGATAATCCCTCATCCCGCGGCCAGGCCTGAATTCGGGACAGGCGCCGTCATGATCTGTAGCTATGGAGACTATACGGATGTGCTCCTATTCAGGGAGCTTGGGCTCAGGGAGATGGTTGCGATAAATCGGGAGGGGAGGATGACGGAGGCGGCCGGCAAGTATGCTGGGATGAGTATCGAGGAGGCGAGGGAGGAGATAATCAGGGACCTCGAGAAGATGGGGTTGATCGTGAAGAAGGAGGAGATAATACACCGGACGCCGATCTGTGAAAGGAGTAAGACTCCGGTTGAGATTATACCTATGGAAGACTATTACCTGAAGCAGCTCGAGTTCGCCGAGATACTTAAGGAGAAGTCCGCGGCCATGAAGTTTCATCCAGAACATCATAGAAGGCTGCTCGTAAACTGGATAGACTCACTCCGAATAGATTGGCCGATAAGTAGGAGAAGATACTATGGAACCGAGATACCAATCTGGTACTGCGAGAGGTGCGGGGAACCGCACCTGCCACCGCCCGGCAGATATTATCGCCCATGGGCTGAGGATCCACCTTTCAAGAAGTGTAGAAAATGCGGACATGAGAAGTTCATCGGCGAGACTAAGACCTTCGACACATGGATGGATTCGAGCATATCCCCGCTCTTCATAACTAGATATGGGCGCAATGACCGGCTCTTCAAGAGGGCATATCCCGTCGCGATCAGACCTCAAGGAAAGGATATTGTCAGGACATGGCTCTACTACACAGTTCTCCGATGCTACCAGCTTACTGGGAGGATGCCGTTCAAGCATGTTTGGATAAGTGGGACAGGGCTCGATGAGAGGGGGGAAAAGATGAGCAAGAGCAAGGGAAACGTGATAGACCCGGCTCCTATCCTAGAGAGGTATGGCGCTGATAGGTTCAGGTTCTGGTGCGCTCAGGAGTCAAGCCTAGGAGAGGACTTCAGGATCTCAGAGGAAAGGATAGCGAATGCCGGCAAGTTCATCACAAAGTTCCTCAATATCGCGAGATACGTCTCCCTCTTCCCGAGGCCTAGAAGGGTTACCCTCACGCCTACCGATAGATGGGTTCTCGCGGAACTTTCAATAACAACTAGAAGGTGCCATGAGGGTTACCGGGACTTCAACTTCTTCATACCTGCAACCGTGATAAGAAACTTCGTGTGGAACATCTTCGCCGACCATTATATCGAGATGTCCAAGCAAAGGGCCTATGGGAGGGGATTTTCTGAAAAGGAGCGGAGGGCGGCCTGGTACACACTTCACGAGGTTCTTAGAACCATTCTCCTCCTGCTGGCGCCTATCACCCCCTTCATCACAGACTATATTTGGAGGAGATTATACTCCAAGAGGAGCATACACCTCGAGAGGTTCCCGAAGCCGAGGTGGAGTAGAGCATACACCAAATACACTGAGGCAATAATAAAGTTCAACTCCACGGTCTGGAAAATGAAAAAAGAGAGAGGATTATCGCTCAAGGATCCGATCAAGGTCGAGATTCCGAAAATGCTCAAGCCATTTGAGAGAGACTTGGTCGCGATGCATAATATAATGAGCCGCTAGGCTACTTCACTTCAAGCCTTTTCAGCGCCTCGAGGATTATCTTCGCGGCCTTTCTGACGCTGTCCTCAAGCTTATCCGCCGTCAGTATCGGCGTCTCCTTGACGACGTTATTACTCAGAATGAGAACTGCTCCGGACTTTATTCCCCGGATTCTTGAGATTCCGAATAGGGCTGCGCACTCCATCTCTATCGCTATGACCCCCCTCTTAGCCCACTCCTCCGCGAACTCGTGGCTCTCAGCATAGAAGGCATCATTCGAGACCACGGCGCCGATCCTGAAGCCTACGCCGCTCCTCCTCGCTTCTTGGATGATTGCCTCTAGAACATCATAGTTAGGCGCCAGCGGGAGATGAACCCCTGGAGCATATGTTGCTAAGGCGCCATAGGTCGAGAAGCTGGCGGCCGCGTCGGGTATCACGAGCTCACCAGGCTCCATGTCGGGGAGAAGGCCTCCGGCAGTCCCAAGCCTCACGATGAGCTTCGCGCCGAGCATTCTCAGCTCCTCGAAGGCTATTGCGGAGGATGGCCCCCCGATGCCATGGCAGGCGACCGAGACCCTAACCCCCTCATACTCTCCGCTATAGACTGGGAATCCGCGATGAATGTTCACGGGTTTCACGTTCTCGAGAAGCTTTGAGACTTGCTCGACTCTCGCGGGATCGCCGACGGCTATAACTCTCTCGGCAACTTCGCCAGGCTTAGCCAGAATATGGTACGGGCCTCCCATGACCATAAGAAAACTCTGAAGGTTTATCAGATATTAAGTTTGGTTCTGAGTTATGCGGCTCTTAGGGTTCATTGCCTCTGGTCTTCGGGGCTTCATAGGAGCCCACTTTATCGGCTTCCACCCCTGTCAGGGTGAACCTCCGGGGTGGGAGAAGACCCCCATCCAAAGGGGAGGAGCTGGGGCTTCAGTCGATCCCGCCAAAAATAAGCTAGCGACGTTGTGTGTGAAAAGAGAATAGACTCGGCGAAAGTGGATTCTTCACCGGCCGGGGGCCACCTACCCCGACGATAAACCACCCTCGCGCTAACCCTTAAGAAGAGATTCTTTAAGTGCACAGAGCTTTTCCATTGATACGCATAGCGATGGCTGAGGCATATTATGGGTATATGGAGACGGGCTCCTTCATAATAGGCTTCGTAAAGATCAAGGTCGAGCTCGTAAGAGTCGGATTCTACCGGAGCCTAAGGAACCTCGAGAAGGAGGTTAGCTCATATAGCCCTCGTCCCAAGCTGGATCCCGAGAAGTTCCAAGATCTAATCCAGGATCTAAGAGAATACTTCTCAGGTAAGTGGATCGAATTCGATCATCCCTTCCGGCTTGAACGGCCGGAATTCGAGAGGAGGGTTTTGCTGAAGGTCAGGGAGATACCTTATGGTGAGACCCGGAGTTATAGCTGGGTTGCAAGTGAGGTTGGTAAGCCGAGGGCTTGGAGGGCTGTCGCGAACGCTCTGGCGAGAAATCCGATCGCGATCATAATCCCATGCCACAGAGTTGTGAGAAAGGATGGCAGAGTCGCTGGAAGCGACTTCGGGAGAAGGGTTAGGGAGTATCTGTTGATGCTAGAGGGAGCCCTCCCATAACATGAAGTTCATTTCACGATTCTACCGGTATCCATGTACCATAAATAGAGGTCGAGCTCGGCCAAGCTTATCCCAAGCCTCTTCGCCAGCTCCCTCAGGAGCCCCTCTATCTCGAGGTACCGCCTCCTCGTCAGCGACCTGAACTCGCCGACCACGCCATATCTTCTCAGCACCCTGAGGATGTGGAAGTCTATTATCGCGATGTTCCCGTAGCCGAGGTTTCGGAGGAGATGGCTCGCTTCCTTTATACCGAGCCCCCGAACATTCTCAGTGAGCCAATCCCTAAGCTCATGCTCGCCCCATCCTGACCTAAGTGCTTCGATGATCTCCGGAAGCTTCATCCTCGCCTCCACGATATACCTAGCCCGCACCTCCGGATACTTATGGCCCAGCCTTCTCAACTCTAGAGCGAGTCCATCAGCGTCGAGTTTCATCAACTTATCCCCGAGCTCCTCGACGATTCTCAGGCTTCTCGATGCCGCGAAGTTCGCGGCGAGAATGCAGAAAACTATCTCCTTGAAGACCTCTTCCGCGGGTTTCAAGAGGGCCTCCTTAAATGACTTGATCCTAGACTCCACCAAGCGCTTAATGTCCTCCATGGACATCAGCTTCTCCAGCTCCCTTACCAGTTTGTCGAACGCCAAGGGAGTCACCGGAAAACTACTTCGAGTACGGCGTGATAACTCCCTGAATTCTGAGAACATGCTTCATCTGTTTTGCGTGTTCTTCAGCCTCCTCGAGCTTCGTTGTCTTAAACCCGCATCCACAGCTAATTATGATTGAGACCGGCATGATTCTACCACTGGCCATCTTGGAGAAACCATTTAATAAACCGCTTCCTAAAATTAGGCTGGGATGATGAGCAACGTCCAAGTTGACCCGTGATACACGACGGGCAGGCTGACCGCATCCAAACAATACTTTCTCACCGTTCACAAGATTTATCTCCCAGCGCTCATGAAATCCTCCACCGGGCTATGGAGAAGTTCGAGCTCGCTGTGAGGGGCGGCATAGTCTTGACCATGGATGATGAGATGAGTGTCCTAAGCCCCGGCTCGATAGGAATCGAGGATGGCGAGATCCAATATGTCGGTAAGGATGAAGTTCGCGGGGAGGAGGAGATATGTGCTCACGGATGCATCGTTACTCCCGGGTTCGTGAACTGCCACACCCACTCGCCGATGACCCTGTTCAGGAATGCCTTCGAGGATCAGCCGCTCGAGAAGTGGCTTAGGGAGTATGTCTGGCCTGTTGAGGCGAGGCTCAAGCCCGAGCATGTGAGGATTGGAGCGAGGGTCGCCGCCGCAGAGATGGCCCTCCATGGAGTAACATGCTTCAACGACATGTACTTTTACATGGATCAGGTTGCCGAGGCCGCCGTGGAGGTGGGTATAAGGGGGGTTCTTTCCGAGGGCATGGTTGAGCTCTTTAGCGACCGAGCCTCAGAGGAGGTACTGAGAAAGGGCACAGAGTTCGCGAAAAAATATCACGGATGGAAGGGGATGATCTGGGCCGCGCTTGGGCCTCATGCCGAGTACTCATGTAGCCTAGAGTTCCTGCGCAAGGTGAGGGAGGAAGCTGATAAGCTCGGGGTGGGAATACACATACACTTGGCGGAGACGAAGCCGCCCGTGGACGAATTCGTGAAAGTGCATGGCAAGACCCCGATCAAGGCCTTGGACGAAATGGGGTTCCTGAGGAAAGATGTCTTGATAGCCCACGCGATATACCTAAGCAACGAGGATCTCAAGATAATTAGGGAGCGGGATGCCGCAGTAGCCTATAACCCGGTCTCGAATATGAAGCTTGCATCCGGCGCCGCGAGGATAGAGGAGATGATGAGTATGGGAATAAGGATTGGACTGGGGACCGATGGTCCGGGAAGCAATAATTCCCTCGACATGATACAGGATATGAAGATAGCATCGCTCCTTCAGAAGCTCAGGTACATGGATCCCAGAAGCCTGCCGGCGCGAAATGTGGTTAAGATGGTGACTAGGGGTGGGGCCGAGGCCCTAAATCTAGACCATCTCATAGGAAGTATAAAGGTTGGTAAGAGAGCTGATGTAGTCGTGATAAACACCCGTAAGGTGAGATACCAACCGGTAAGAGACCCTTATACGGCTCTAACCTATTGCGGCTCCGGATCTGATGTGAAGGACGTGATCGTGGACGGTAGAATCATAGTCAGAGATGGAATTCTCCAGACAATAGATGTGGAGAAAGCTTTGGAGGAGTTCGAGAAGGCGGTTTCAGAGCTATTCGGTTGAAAAAGACCACAACTCTAAAGCTGGTTTTGGGAGATGTTGCTGGCGGGAACCTCCACTTTAACCCTCGGCTGTACTCCGAGCCTCTTCTCGGCGGCCTTAAGGATCGCGCGAAGCATATCCGCGTAATCCATTCCAGCATATTTAGCCATCTTCGCGAGATGGCCATCCCAGCACCATCCCGGATTTGGATTAACTTCGAGAAGCCTCGGGCATCCCTCGGAATCAAGCCTCCAGTCAAATCTCGCATAATCCCTGCACTCCAGCCTGGTGAAGAGCTGAAGACTCTTCTCGATTATGAACTCCCTAATTTCCTCGGGGAGATCCGCGGGAATAGACCTGATCTTCCAGTATGGCGAGTCAGGGAGCCACTTAGCCTCATAGCCGCATATTGGCGGCAGCCCATCCGGCAGAATCGAATAATCCTCCTCCGTGATCGGTAACACTGTGTAATCCTCCGGTGGATTTCCTATTATGCCGACCGTCAAGTCCTTACCCGTCAGGAATTCCTCCACGAGCATCGGCTTATCATATCCGAACTTCTCCCTCAGTTCGGATACCGCTTCTATGAGCTGCTCCTCGTCATAGACGACGCTTCTCTGGGTTATGCCGAAGCTGCTATCCCCATAATTCGGCTTAACTATTGCCGGGAAGCCGAAGGGTATGTTGAAGGACTTATCCTCAGGCTTAATGAACACCGCCCGTGGGACAGGTATCCCCATCTCCCTCGCGACACCTCTAACGAGCGATTTATCATAGCAGTAGGCTAGGCATTGTGGACCAGCGCCGGTATATGGTATCTTCAGCATCTCGAGGAGCGCGGACACATGGAGCTCCTTCCTAGGATCATTCTCAAACCCTTCATCACAGAGATTAAAGACGAAATCTATCTTCGGCTTAAGCTTAATGAGTTCTTGGATTAATGTGTCATGATTGAATAGGTAAATGAACTCGTATTCCTCCAGCTTGCTAAGAGCCTTCATAAGCTCGTTGATCGTATAAATATCATCATCGTCAAATGCTCCACCAGGTTTTATCGGGTCCCTTTTGGAGGGGTCTCCTAATAGAACTGCAACTACTAGCTTTGAGTGGTCGATCTTCCTCCGGGAGGAGGCCCAAGGCTTTTTCGCCATGGCTGTCACTACAATCCTCTGCTCCATCATCCCCAGGTCTTGATTCTTTTTAGACTCAGGTGATAGGTTTCCGTGGAATGTTATGTCGCTGAAACCCGCGCTCCTTAATAAAACCTCGAGAAGCTCCTTATTGTAGAGCCTTACGGCGTAGAATCTCTCGGTTACAACACCTCTATTAACATCAGTTATTATCTCACGCGTTATCAGCCTCTGCTTATCGGAAGATAGTGACCTCTCCCTGCATACGAAGAGCCGTTTATCAATCCATTCCCAAGACCTCTTTTGATAAGTTTGCCTGACATAATCGCCATCTGAGACGTCTATGAGTATCTTGCCCCACGGCTTTAGAACGCGCATGACCTCCTTCAAGACCCTTAAATCCTCGCTTGGGGTATCAAAGTACCCGAAGCTGTTACCCATTAGTATTATGGCGTCGAAAGAGTCCGGCGGATAGGGGAGCTTTCTCGCATCCCCAACCCTGAACTTGACTCCTAACCCCTCTTTCTTCGCCTGAGTCTTGGCCCTCCTAATGAGGTAATGCGAGATGTCCAGCCCCTCGACATTTAAGAAGCCCCTCTTAGCAAGCTCTAGAGAATGCCTCCCATGACCGCAGCATAGATCCAGTATTTTATCCTCGGGCTTTAGCCCTAGAAGGTCAACTATCATGTCAACCTCTTTCCTCGTTATGTCCGGATCATCCACGACATCTCCATCGGTCTTGAGGTAGAAGGAGTCGAAGATATGCTTCCACCAATCCTTGGGAACATAGCTCTCAAGTTCGCTTAATGGACCCAGTGATGCGAGCCGTGTTTTTCCACACTTCTTCGCATTATTATCTTTGTTATTCATCGCGGAGCTGTTCGAGTTCCGGGGAGGGGAAGCCACCCTCTTTCGCCAATAGTGGGCGATACGTGAGCTGGATATAAACTTGAGCAACCGAATGGGGTCGCCGTATCTAAGGAAAGGCCCTCTCACAATCTATTATCAGTATGGCATGAAAACCTCAAGTGGTGGGCGACTGGCGTGTGAAAGAGCGTTAAAAGGTCGAGTAGAGAAGAGTGTAAGCGTTCGTCACGAGCCGAGGTCAAGTCTACAGATTCTTTTTTTCTTTAATAGCTCTTGGCCATGCTTGGGCCTCTTGGGATGCATGCCGAAAGCTCTAAGGAGCGGCCTCAAGCTTCCTCTAGAAGTTTCTCGGAGCTCGCGCTGGCGGCGATTTCCCGGAGCCTCTTCTCGCTTAAGGTTCTCGTCGGCTTCTCGGGAAGCAGGCCCTCAGGCCGATACATCAGGACTATTATCAGGGCTATGCCCATGAGGAGATACTCCAGCCAGACGACGTCGAAGGGGGCGATCGCCTCGAAGAAGTATTTGTAGAATACGATCAGCTCCCTTAGTGTCACGAATATTATGGCCCCGATTACGGCTCCTAGATTATTTCCGGCACCCCCTATCATGACCATGACCCAGGGCATGAAGGTGTGCCTAACCCTCTCGAAATCCTTCGGCGACACACTCACGGTCCAAAGGGAGTTTAGCGCGCCGCTGACAGCCGCGATCGAGAACCCAACGATCAAAGTCCTCGTTCTCAGCCTGACGACATCCTTCCCGTGGACGCTCGCCGAGAGTTCATTCTCTCTCATAGCCTTTAGAAGCCTTCCAAGCGGGGATCTTCCCAGGTACTCGAGATAAAGGAAAACCATCAGAGCTAGGAGCAACACGGTTGATAAAACGGCGACCGGCCTATACTGGCTCTCAATCCACCTGAATGGATCAGGTATCCGAACGCCCATCGAGCCGCCGATAAAGGGCTGCCAATTATCTCCTATAACCCAGAGGATCTCACCCATCGCCAGCAGGGTAATCGCGAGGTAGTCTCCGCGAAGTCTTATCGCAGGATAGGAGGCCGCATAGCCCAAGAGGCCACCGAAGAAGGCCGCCCCCATGATGGAGAAGATCAGAAAGCCTATAGATTGCAGGGGAGAAGAAGAGAGAGAATTATTCAGGAATCCGACGACCTCGAGGTTCCTCTCTATGTAGCCGAGACCCGCGGGCTGTCCATAAGCTAGGGCCAATATTCTCCCTGAGGCGGCTCCAACGAAATAAGCGCCGCCAGCAACGGCAAGAAGCTTGCCAAAATTGGGTATTCCAGCATAACCATACTCGAGGTTCAGGCTTAGGGAGATGATGATGAATAAACCGATCAGGATGATCAAGTTGGTTAGAAAAATCGAGATCACAGATAAATCCATCATGCCCTTCTCCCCCTGAATACTCTGTCCCAATTGATGCCGGTTAATCCCTGTGGGGCGAAGAGCAGGGTTAATGCCATCAGGATTAAGGGTATTATTGGGCGATACGGAACAACCCAGGAGCCCAAGTTTATCGCGAGGTAACCTGTCCCCAGCACCTCCGCCAAGCCTATCAAGAAGCCGCCCAGAAATGCTCCATAGATATTGGTGAATCCTCCAACGATGCTCGCTGCGAAGATGCTTATCAGGAGCCTGGTTCCGGTATCAGTGTTACAGGTCATGTGTAGTGGGGCTAATGCGCCGCCGACCCCGGCTAATCCACCGGATATAAACCACGAAACCGCGTACGTCAGGCTCACGTTTATCCCTATTGTCCCGGCCAGCGATGGATTATCTATCGCTGCTCGCATCGCGATGCCAAACTTAGTCCTATTCAGGAACAGGTAGAGTGATATGACTAGGAGCGCCGCCAGCAGAGGGGTAACTATGAAAATTGAAGGCTGGCCAAGAATCTCAACACCATAACCCCATTCTCTTAGCTGGAAGAGCCTCGAGGTTATCCTATGAGCTCGGCTGAGATAATCGGCAACTATGTTGATAATTGATAGCAGTATCATGTCGTAAGCTATCGTTGCTATCATGAGTATGATATAACTCGCCTCCCTATCCAAGAGTGGCTTTAGGATGGCGAGATAAAGCAATAGGGCGATCGCGCCGCCCAGGAAAAATCCCGATATAGCCCCTACATAGGGGTTGATGTTGAGGAGCTTGGCTGTGATGAGCGTGAAATAAGCATTGATCGCGGCGAAATTGCCATGCGCGAAATTAGGAACCTTCGTGGTCATGTACGTCAGGGTTAGGCCCGTGCTCAGCATAGTCAATATCGAAGCGAATATGATCGCGTCCCTCAGTAGCGGGATGCTCATGCCCTATCACCCCTTCAACCGGCTTTAAACGTGCTTTTAACGATGTCGCGATCTCGCTTTGCGGAACAGAATCTCGAGGCGATTGCCTCTTGAAACCTTATAAGCTTCAGGAAACCGATTTAACAAAAAGAGGTGGGGGAAAATGGTGCAAGGCATTAGCAAGATTATAGCCGCGGTCTTGGCTGTCGTAATGCTGGTCGTTGGCATCGGGGTGGGAATGCTAGTAACGCCATACGTGGCCCCACCGCCAGCCCCAACGGTCACAACGATCACCACTACAAAGACGGTCACTATGACCGCGACAGTCACGGCAGCCGTGGCGGGGGGACTCTCCGGAGAAATCCCGATAGGAGCATTGCTACCCTTAAGCGGACCTCTTGGACAGTTCGGCGAAAATGATAGAGTCGCAATCGAACTTGCCGTTGCAGAGATTAATGAGTTTCTAGGAAAGATTGGGGCAAATTGGAGATTAAGAGTCTATATCGAAGATACGGAAACTAAGCCGGAAGTAGCCTTAGAAAAACTGATGAGCTTACATGCTAGAGGGGTTAAGGTTGTTGTCGGGCCCATGGCATCCGGCGAAGTCTTAAAGATAAAGGAGTATGCTGATTCCAATAAGATACTTGTAATAAGCCAGTCCTCAACTGCGCCCATATTAGGAATAGCAGGCGACTACATCTACCGTTTTGTGCCGCCAGATGATGCTCAGGGAGTGATATGTCCTAAATATGCGAAAATGCTGGGCATCACACATTTAATCGTAGTACATCTTGCTAACACATGGGGAGACGGCCTCGCAGAAGTTGTGGAGCGTACAGCTAATGAGCTTGGAATAAACGTGGTGAGTAAGGTTAGGATACCTGAGGCAGGTACTGATTACTCCGCCGAGGTGGCGAGCCTAGTCTCAGAGGTAAACAATCTAGTTTCGCAAGGCGTGCCCCCTGAGAAGATAATGGTACAGCTAATAACTTATGGTGAGGCCGTAACATTCTTCCATTCCGCGGTTGATTATGAGGTCCTATGGAGGGTAAAATGGTTCGGAAGCGATGGGACTGCTCGACATGCTGAGCTAGCAAGGGATATGAAGGTAGCCGAATTCTCGTCCAAGGTTAGATTCGTGAGCCCAATTGCCATGGAGGTTAAGACTCCAGTAACGCAGAAAGTGCTCGAGGAGATAAAACGAAAGCTTGGTAGGGAGCCCGAACCATACGCGTATAACTCTTATGATGCTACATGGGCTGTTGCGCTGGCACTTTTAGCTATGGGCAAGTATGATGCTGATGCGATCATCGTGGCCATGCCTAAGATTTTAGAGCACTATTATGGAGCGAGCGGGCCTATAATTTTGAATAAAGCAGGTGATAGGCTACCAGAGGCCTATGTGCTCACGGAAGTAGTTAATGTTAATGGGGCTTATGAATGGCGGGATACCGGCTACTATAAAGTGGTAACGGGCGAGCTTTCTTGGAGCTAATTCGGGAAAACCTTTTATCCCCCTATTTTTTACTCCCCCGGAGACCGAATGCCAACCCCTATACTAAAGCTTAGGGATTTAGTGAAAAGCTTCGGGGGCTTGAGGGCTGTTGATGGGGTTAGCATGGATGTTCAAGAACGGACCTTAACGATCTTAATTGGGCCTAATGGTGGCGGTAAAACGACGCTCATAAACCTAGTCACAGGCGTCTATAAGCCTGATCAGGGGAAGGTACTTTTTGATGGCGAGGATATTACTGATCGTCCACCCCATGAGATCTTTAGGCTTGGGATTGCTAGGACCTTCCAGATCCCTCAGCCCTTCAGGAAGCTCACGGTTCTCGAGAACCTGCTCGTCTGCTATCCCAATAATCTTGGTGAAAGTTTTCTCAGTGCTTTGAGGAGGGGCAGATGGGCAAGGATTGAAGAGAGGGCCGTTGAGCGCGCTTTCAAGCTCCTGAAACTCTTGAACCTAGATCATCTATGGGATCAGGAGTCTTGGAAGTTGAGTGGTGGGCAGATGAAGCTCCTTGAGATTGGGAGGGCGCTTATGTCGAATGCGAAGCTTCTGGTCATGGATGAACCCGTCGCAGGTGTGAACCCTGTGCTTGCTCACGAAATCTTCAAGGCTCTAAGGAGGCTCAAGGATAAACTTGGCCTAACGATATTCATGGTGGAGCATAGGCTGGACATAGCCCTCCAATACACGGATGAGGCTTACGTAATGGCCTCGGGGAAGATCATCTCAAAGGGCAGACCTGAGGAGGTCGTGATAGATCCCCAAGTTATAGAGGCTTATCTCGGGAGCTAATGAATGATATGATCGAGGTCAGGAATCTGAATGCGGGTTATAGAAGACTTCAAGTCCTCTTCGATGTGAGCGCGAGCTTTGACCGGGAGAAGATCAATGTGATCGTCGGTCCTAATGGTAGCGGTAAAAGCACCCTCCTCAAGTCTATATTCGGACTCACCACGATATACTCCGGCTCGATAACCCTTGATGGAGTCGAGCTTGCCGGGAAGGCCCCTCATGAAATTGCAAGAATTGGTGTAGCTTATCTACCGCAGACCGAGAACATCTTTGAAAACCTGACCGTCAAAGAGAATCTGAAGATGGCCGGATACGTGCTGGGAAAAGATGAGCTTGAGGAGGGGATCAAGGATGTGGCGGAGGTGTTCCCGGCCATAAAGAGGTATTGGAGACGGAAGGCCAAGCTACTGAGCGGCGGCGAGAGGCAGATGGTCGCCATGGCAATGGCCCTTCTCAGAAAGCCGAAAGTCATGTTATTCGATGAGCCTACTGGAGGCTTGGCGCCGAAAATCGCGAGCGAGGTCCTCTCTAAGATCATAGAGCTGCGGGACACGCTGAACATGACGATCGTCCTCGTGGAGCAAAATGCGAAGAAAGTGCTAGAAATAGGGGATAAGGCGTACCTCTTAGTAGGCGGTAGGCTGGTCTTCGAGGGGGGATGCCAGGACCTCTTAAGCCATCCGAGGTTTTCGAGTTTATACCTCGGCATAACCAGCTAAGCTGGAGGAATGTTACCTAGGTCAGATATCGTCTCAAGAGTTTTGGAGGCTGTTCTAAAGATCTCCTCTTTAAGTACCTCGATAACTTTGGAGGATGTTTTCCAACTCGCCCTAACATCTAGGGATGAAGCTCAGAGAATATTAAGTCTAATTGAGGTTGAGGAGGGAACTAAGCTTGGAGAAGATGATAAGATTAAGGTGATCTTAAACGCGTTGAAGTTGGGCGTTGAGGCTGGACCACTGGCGAGATACCTTAATTGGAGGGAGTTTGAAAAACTCACCACAGCTCTCCTCAATGAGGCTGGCTATGACGCGGAATGGAATGTAAAACTATTTCATGGAGGCAAGAGAATCCAAGTCGATGTCTTGGCCTACAATGGTAGCATACTCCTGATGATAGACTGTAAGCGATGGAATAAAGCTCTAACGCCCTCGATGGAGCGAGAGATAATGGATAAACAAGAAAAAAGATTGCTTTTTCTTAAGAACATTATCGAGCAAGTGTTCGGTCAGGGAAATCTAAAGGCGATCTACGTAATCCCCATTACGCTCTCGTTATACAAGCCATCAAAGCCAATTATAGACGGCTTTATCTTCGCATCAGTAGAGAAGTTTAGGGGAGCGCTCGAGTTTATGGAAAGATCTTTCCTTCAACTTAAGAATGAGAAGATTGCCGTCCCAAGAGACTTTACATTAAGACAGATTGTGCGCAGGCTACGAGAGGCCACTCGGCTAAAACCTTGCTAAATCACCTTCTCCGTGAAAAATCTCAGCGATTTAGTTTTCATTATAAGAGAATGCTTAAATCTAAGGTAAGAAGCATCCTCCCGAGAACATGATCTGGGCGGAGTTCGAGGAAGAGTGGGAAGAAGAGGAAGAAGAATGGGATGAGGAGGAAGAGTGGGAAGAAGAGGAAGAGTTCTAAAAGCACCGCCTAACCCTCCTCAAACTAATCTTCTTTTTCTCCTTTTCCCAAAGTCATCATTTTCTATATAATGCTTTTACGGATATACTCTTGCCGGAGTTCTCGGGAAGAGACATGCATCTCTAATGTGGGGTAGTTTCAGCATCCACCAGAGCATCCGCTCGATTCCGAGCCCGAAGCCGCTATGTGGAACAGAGCCGTATTTTCTTAAGTCGAGATACCACTTGTAATCCTCCGGGTTTAATCCCGCTTCTTTCATCCTCTCTAGAAGCTGGTGATAGTCGTGTATCCTCTGCCCCCCACCAACAACCTCACCATATCCACCTGGGGTTAAAAGATCAGCATTTCTGCAAACCCTCGGATCCGATGGATCGGGCATATGATAGAATGCTTTCGCCTCCCTAGCCCAATGCGTTACGAAGAAGGGTTTCTCAAACTCATTCGATAAAACGCGCTCCTCATCAGCTCCAAAATCATCGCCCCATTTCAGGTCAAACCCTTTTCTCTGAAGAGTATCAAGAGCTTCGGCGTATGTTATCCTGGGATATGGCGGCTTCGCGACATCGGGATCGATTTTCACGCCCAGTAGATCGAGCTCTTTCCCGGCCTGCTCGCAGACGTCATTTACCATCGCGTAGAACAAGTCCTCAATCACCTTCAAAAGATCCTCTAACTCCGCATAGGCCACCTCAGCCTCGAGGTGCCAGAACTCGGTTAGATGCCTCCGAGTCCTACTGAGTTCGGCCCTAAAGCTGGGTTGGATACTATAAACCTTCTCGAGGCTATAGATTGCCGCCTCTTGATAGAACTGCGAGCTCTGCGTCAGATATGCCTCTCTGCCAAAGTAGTCTACCTTGAAAAGAGTTGCACCACCCTCCACTGCCGCTGTTATGAAGCTGGGGCAGTTTATCTCGATGAAGCCATTCTCCTCAAACCACTTTCTAGCAGCCTTGAGGAGCTCTGCCCTGATCTTCACTATCGCTGTGACCTTCGGGCTCCTAATATGCAGATGCCTATTATCTAGTAGGAACTTCACCTTAATGCCCTTCCTTATTGGAAAGTCATCAAGGCTCTCACCGATAACCTCGAGCGATTTACACTTGACCTCAACCCCGCCGGGGGCTCTAGGATCCCGCCTCACCATGCCAGAGATTCTTACCACTGATTCGCGCCGGAGCTTCTCAGCATGCTCGAATGATTCATCCGGAACCTCGCCTTTCTTAATGGTAACTTGGATTATGCCAGTGCTATCTCTTAGATCTATGAAGAGGAGGCCGCCATGAGCACGCTTATTCCTCACCCAGCCTAGAATGGTTACCTCGCTCCCCTCGGGAAGCCCCTTCACGTTCTCGACATAGAACTTCTTTAGCATACCCTAAGTCCGGGTTAAAGCCGGGAGGAGCTCCTTTTTTGCCTTTGCCTGATGGAATATTAGAAGGCTAGAAGACCTTGCAGCCGATAGGAACCTCCCTCTGCGGAACTAGCGGCACGACATCGTTCTCATTAATGACCGCTGCAAGCAGCATGCACTCGGACACGACACCCTTGATCTTCTTCGGCTTCAGATTCACGACGAATACAAATTCTTTATTAATGAACTCGTTGGGCTCGTAGATATGGCCAAGCCCCGCCACCGACTGCCTCCTGAATTCACCGAAATCCACGGTGAACTTCAATAGTTTAGTTGCCCCCTCAATCCTCTCCGCCGAAATAACCCTTCCAATCCGGATATCTAGCCTCTGAAACTCGGAAAAATCGACCTCAGCCAATACCACCATCACTTAGCCTAATCTACTTCACGTATGATTAAAAGTTGTTTTCCGAGAAATTTTCAGCAAGAATGATGTCTAATATTATCCGAAACTTTTTTATATAACTCAGACCTATTTAAAACCGACGGTGAAGACCTAAATGGCGCGGAGAAAGATGGCTAAAAAGGCTTCGGCTAAAAAAGGTATCACCAAGAGGGCTAGGAAGAGGGCTGGCAGAAAGAGGGCTGCAAGGAAGAAAGTAGCAAAAAAGAGGCCCGTTAGAAAGAGGGCTAAAAAGGCTGCTGCGCCAGCACCGCAGGAAGCCATAGAACAGATTTAAGCCGCCTAATGCCTCCCCCCATTTTTTCCCTTTTAAGCTCTCGTTATTAGTAGAGGGCATATCTTTCTTCTAGCTCCTCACTCCTAATCGGGCGCTGTCTAATCATCTCGATCATCTGGCTCGTTAAGGCTGAGAGGATTGTAGGCGCTGCTAGTATGAAGGCTAGGTCTATTGGTCTTGAGACGAGGTCTTGGGAGAACCTGCTCAGCATTGTTAGCCAGGTATGCTGATCTTGCCATGCCGGGGCTGAGAGGAAGAGGGAGCCTATCCATAGCACAATTATTGTCGCGGAGGTTAGGAAAGTCGCCTTCGCCGCGGCCCCGGGGCCCGTGAGCAGGAGGCCTACTAGATATCCCATGGCCAACCATAGTAGAAGCGGCATTAGACCCGGTGAGGGGTATCCTCCAATAGTTGGCTGGCCGAGGGCCGAGGATATCGGGGCTAGTAGAGGTGTATAAGCCCTTATAAGGATTAGGAATACGTCGAGCTGACTTAAGGAATGCGCCATCGGCTCATTAATGCTTAGGAATAGGCCGGCGAGGGTCATTAGCCCGAATCCTAGTCCATAGCCCATTATTGCTCTACCCATCTCTGGACATGAAGTACTCCTTGCAGTCAAAAAGGGTTTCTCGGCATATGGAAGTTGGATCTTAACGAGCGATTCCGAGATAATTATCCCCAGATTATCAGGGCCTGGCCGCGCTCCAGCCGCCTCCCCGCCTCAGCCTCCAGATCATAGCCTCCTTTGGTAACTTCTTCCTCTCAAATTGCCG
>CALJVH010000029.1 GCA_937974645.1 uncultured archaeon
TCTTCTATACTTCATAAAAATTCATTACTACATAACTAAACTAATATATTCCTCCTTAGGAGATAATCACCATCGAAGCCTATGGGCTCCCAAGCATACAATTCGATTACGGATTGTTTTGGGCCCGTAGCTCAGCCAGGATAGAGCACCGGGCTTTTAACCTTTCTGAAAGAGACCCGGGGGTCGCGGGTTCAAAGCCCGCCGGGCCCGCATTTTTGCTGATTAAAATAGGTATAAGATTAGGATTTACTTAAAAATAGGGATGTGCCAAGTTTTAATGTGACGATGATTTGAGTCCGGCTTCTGAGCTGGTGATGAAGCTTGAAAGGGATGAGTCGCTATACGTCGTATCTTTATAAATTGATAATTTTTAAATTAATGATACAATGGCTTCTAAAAATCAGCTTTATCTGATTTTTATTGAGTGATTTCGACTTTATTCTAATGAGTCCAGCTAGTCTCCACCTAAATATTATCCTAACAATATTATAATGTCTTTGGCGAGTGTCGCATATCCTAACAGCTTCATTAGAAGAATCTTTGAGTTTTATCTGATCGAAACGACATCATCGATCGCCTCTATTCCTTCCGACGCTGGCCCATTTTCACGTCTCCCGATGTCGCGTACTCATTATCAGCTTTTGGGCTTGTACAGCCTCATGTATATCTTGATGAATTCAACTCTCTTAGCCGATTTCTCTCATCTGGATGTATCTAAAATCTCCTTATATTTTATCATGTCTGATCTCCTTATGGGGGCCCGTTTCCCTCGTCGAGAATGTTCGCTACTCTCTATTGTAGACAAGTATATTGAGATATCGAGCCTCATGACCTTATAGAGCTTCCAGATCCTTCCTGGGTATCTAGCATCTTCTCACTATATCCTTCTCGGGCCTCTGGAGAGGAAGGAACTTAGCATGTCGTATCTCGTTTCTATTACCGCGTTCGGCGAATATCTTCACGATCTACTATTATGGTCTCCCTGCGACTCTTCGCCAAAGCGATTTAGGAGAAGATACGCCTCTAAGCTTTTCCGGGTTCTATTGCTTAAATAGCTAAAGCATGCCTCTTCCTTACAACCGGACTTATACTTATTAGTAAGCGGCGAAATATGGTTTATGTCTTGTCTCCTGAAAAATCCTCTCACAGGAAGATGTCTAAGAAGGAATCTCCTCCGGTGGAGGAGGAGCCCTTAATCTTGGAGCACTTCTTGGTCCCAAGGCATAAAGTTTTATCTCCTGAGGAGGCCGAGCAAGTATTGAAGAATTACGGTGTTAAGCCGCATCAGCTTCCAAGTATACTCGCTTCGGATCCCGTTGCCAAAGCCATTGGAGCTAAACCCGGCGACATAATCGAGATTATCCGGGATTCACCTACGGCAGGAAAAGCGGTTTATTACAGGCATGTTGTCCCTGCCGAGGAGTAAGCGCATGGAAAGAGTTAAAACTAAGAGCTGGAGGAGGGGGAGGGGAAGGTGGTAGTCTCGCGTATAAAATTTGTGGGAGGAAATTTGGAAATGGGAGGGATGTTGGATGCTTAAACAAGTTGAGTTTACCCAGGCGGATCTCTGGAATGTGATTCAATCATACCTAGAGGATGAAGGCTTAGTACAGCATCATCTAAAATCCTACAACTGGTTCATTAAAGAGGGTCTAAGCGAGCTGATAAAGTCTATCGGAGACCTAGAGATTCAGACAAGATACGGCACTCTCACCCTTAAGATGAGGAACCCGGAGGTTGGCAAACCAGTCTTCGAGGAAGTTGACGGAACGGTCAGGGAGAATATAACCCCGATGGAGTGCAGGCTTAGGAACCTTACCTATGCCGCGCCACTCTATGTCGAGATGATGCTTTATCTAGATGGAAAGCCTGTCATCCCGAAGCCTGAGAAGGTTAAGATCGGCATAGTCCCGATAATGGTGAAGTCCGATATCTGCCCTCTATCGAAGATGAGTGATGAAGAGCTTATGGAGATAGGGGAAGATCCAAAAGATCCTGGGGGATACTTCATAGTAAATGGCTCCGAGCGTGTCATAGTCGCGATAGAGGATCTGGCTCCGAATAGGATTCTCGTCACAGAGAAAGAGACGAATGGCGGCCAGCTAAGCGCGATAGTTATCTCAGTTGCTCACGGTAGGCAGGCGAGAACAGAAGCAACCTATAAGCCAGGTAGCCCAGTCAAGGTCTTCTTCTCTAGGATTTACAAGGGTATACCGGCTATAATAATGCTCAGAGCGCTCGGAATGACGAATGACCGGGAAGTCCTGAGCATGATATCTAGGCTCGATGAGGTTCGGGAGCTCTTACAGCCATCCTTCGAAGAGGCGGCGGGCATAGATACCGAGCAGGAGGCGCTCAAATATATCGGGAATAGGATAGCCTTCGGCTATGCCGAGGAGTATAGGATCCAGCGCGCTGAGCAGCTCATAGACAACGTCCTTCTACCGCATATCGGCACGAATAAGGCTGCGAGATACCAGAAAGCAATCTTCCTTTGCGAGATGGTGGGTAGGCTCCTGGAAACTAGCATCGGGGTCCGAAAGCCCACTGATCGAGACCATTATGCTAACAAGAGGCTCAAGCTCGCCGGCCCGCTCCTAATGGAGCTCTATAGGATGGCCTTCATGAAGCTCCTGAGAGACATAAGATATCAGATCGAGAGGGCGGCGGCATCCCGATACCCGATAAAGATCTCCACGTTCGTTAGGCCTGGCATAATCACGGACTTCGTGAAGCATGCCCTGGCCACCGGAAACTGGCCCGGGGGAAGAGTTGGAGTAACCCAGCTACTAAACAGGACAAATCACCTGGCAACGATAAGCCATCTAAGGAGGGTTCAGTCGCCTCTTAGCAGAAGCCAACCACATTTCGAGGCAAGGGATCTGCATGGAACTCACTGGGGAAGAATATGTCCGGCTGAGACACCTGAAGGTAGCAATTGTGGTCTCGTTAAGAATCTCGCGCTAATGGCCGAGATAACTCATCCAGCGAAGAAGCGTGAGCTTCTCGAGAAGCTCTACTCTCTCGCCGTCATCCCCCTGTCGGAGGCTATAACTAGAAGGAAGACTTATCCAGCGAAAGTCTTCGTTGATGGCCTACTAATAGGCTATCATGCTGACGGCGCGAAGCTGATGAGGTCCATAAGAGAGCTTAGGCGGAGAGGCGAGATAAGCTATCTCGTGAATGTGGCTTTATACGAGTTTCCACATATATCGGAGGTCTGGATAAACACTGATGAGGGCCGTGTCAGAAGACCTCTCATAATCGTTGAGAATGGTAAGCCTCTCCTAACAGCCGATCACATTAAAGGGTTGAAGGAGGGAACTCTGAGATTTAGAGACCTAGTATCTATGGGGGTCATAGAGTTTTTAGACGCAGAAGAGGAGGAGAACGCGATAGTGGCTCTACGGCCCGAGGACTTGGGTGAGGAGCATACCCACCTCGAGATATGCCCATACACGATGCTCGGCGCGGTTGTAGCGATAATACCCTATGCCGAGCATAACCAATCTCCGAGAAACATATACGAGGGTGCTATGGCCAAGCAGGCGCTCGGAATATATGCGATAAACAATAATCTCAGAGTGGACTCCAGAGCCCATCTCCTCGTCTATCCGCAGAAGCCCATAGTCATAACTAAGGCGATGGAGCTTCTGGACGTGTACAGCAGGCCTATAGGCCAGAACATGGTGGTCGCGATCCTGACAGGCCAGGGATACAATATGGAGGACGCGGTTGTGCTCAATAAGTCTGCGGTCGAGAGGGGGCTGGCACTCTCCTTGAGCTACAGGGTCTACGAGGTGGAGGCGAGAACATACATAGGCGGGGAGAAGGATGCGATCAGAATTCCTGAGCCCACCGTGAGGGGCTATAGGGGGGAGCACGCTTACAGAGTTCTTGATGCTGATGGGTTAGCGCATATCGAGGCAGACGTGAGCGGCGGCACAGTTATAGTTGGTGTACAGAGCCCGCCCAGATTCCTAGAGGAATACCAGCGCGCGCCGGCTAGGGAGCTCGTCTGGAGGGATGCTTCCGAGACCGTTAGGCCATCCGAGGCAGGAGTCGTGGACGCGATCTTCGTGACGAAGAACGAGGAGGGTAATAAGCTGATCAAGGCCAAAGTGAGGTCGTTCTGCATTGCCGAGATAGGCGACAAGTTCGCCTCGAGGCATGGGCAAAAGGGGGTTGTCGGAATGGTCCTGCCCCAAGAAGACATGCCCTACACGGCGAGCGGAATAGTGCCAGACCTGATAATTAACCCGCATGCCTTCCCGAGCAGGATGACGATAGGCCAGCTTCTAGAGAGCATAGCCGGTAAGGTTGGAGCATTGAGGGGAGAACTCATAGATGGGACGCCATTTATGGGTAAGCCGATAGAGGAGCTTAGAAGAGAGCTCGGGGCGTTTGGCTTCAAGAGCTCTGGGAAAGAGGTAATGTATGATGGCTTGACCGGGAAGAAATATGAGGCGGAGATCTTTGTAGGAGTCGTCTACTACCAGAAGCTTCATCACCTCGTCAGGGATAAGATTCATGCAAGGGCTAGAGGCCGGGTTCAGATGCTTACGAGGCAGCCAACCGAGGGCCGGAGCAGGGGAGGAGGCCTGAAGTTTGGAGAGATGGAGAGAGACTGCTTGATAGCTCATGGCGCAAGCTTCCTCCTACTAGATAGGTTGCTCGAGCAAAGTGACAAGTATACTGCGCACTTCTGCAGGATCTGCGGACTCCCAGCCTATTATGACTTGAAGCAGGAGCGCTTCATATGTCCAATCCACGGCAAGGATGCGGATGTCACAACCGCGACGCTCCCCTACGCATTCTATCTTCTCCTAGAGGAGATGATGAGCATGGGTATCTATCCCAAGCTAATATTTGGGGAGGAGGTGTGAGCTGGATGGCCGCATCCTTGGAAACTCTAGTTGGTGTGAAGTTCGGCATTCTAAGCCCGGAAATGATAAGGAAAATGTCGGCTGCCGAGATCTCGAATCCAGATACTTATGATGAGGATGGAATGCCAATTCCAACCGGCGTAATGGATCCGAGGCTCGGAACTTTAGAGCCCGGTCAGCGTTGCAAGACATGTGGCAACACTTATCTTGGATGCCCCGGTCATTTCGGCCATATAGAGCTACCCGCGCCAGTAATTCACATAGGCTTTGTAAAGCATATTCACCTACTCCTAAGAGCGACATGCAGATCTTGTGGAAGGCTCCGGATATCGGAGGATGAGGTTAAGAAGCTTAAGGAGGAGCTTGAGGAGCTGGAGAAGCTCGGCAGGGCTCCGGAGGAGTTCTACTATAGGGTGGCGCAAAGAGCAATATCAAACCAGACATGTCCATACTGCGATGAGAAGCAATACAGGATCGAGCTCGAGAAGCCGGTAACATTCATCGAGGTAGTGAATTCGGAGAGAAGAAGATTAACACCGCAGATGGTAAGAGCGAGACTTGAGAGGATCTGGAACGAGGATCTAAAGCTTCTGGGCTTCGACCCAGAGGTAGCTAGACCCGAGTGGATGGTTCTAACAGTACTCCCGGTCCCACCGGTCTACGTTAGACCCTCGATAACGCTTGAGTCAGGATTCAGGTCGGAGGACGATCTAACGCATAAACTCGTCGACATACTCAGAGTAGTTCAGAGGCTTAGGGAGAACATTAACGCGGGCTCTCCATCACCAGTGATAGCTGAGCTCGCGGATCTTCTCCAATACCACGTAACGACCTATATCAATAATGAAGCTCCGGGAATAGCTCCAGCAACGCATAGAAGCGGCAGGCCCCTTAAGACACTTGTCCAGAGGTTGAAGGGCAAGGAGGGGAGGTTCAGGCTAAACCTGAGCGGCAAGAGAGTGGATTTTTCCGCGAGAACAGTGATATCACCAGATCCCAACATTAGCATAAACGAGGTCGGCGTTCCGCTGGAGGTCGCGATGCAGCTAACAGTCCCGGAGAAAGTCACGGAGTGGAATATCGAGAGGCTTAGGCATCTCATCAGAAATGGGCCGAACAGATATCCGGGAGCTAAATATGTAGTAAGGCCGGATGGCAGGAGAATTAGACTCTCATATGTTCAAGATCTAGAGGAGGTCGCGAACACGCTTGCGCCCGGCTTCATAGTCGAGAGACACCTGATGGATGGCGATATAGTGCTCTTCAACAGGCAGCCGAGTCTCCACAGGATATCCATCATGTCCCATGTGGTGAAGGTTCTCCCCTACAAGACGTTCAGGCTCAACCTCTGCGTCTGCACGCCATATAATGCTGACTTCGATGGAGATGAGATGAATCTCCACGTTCCACAGAGCGAGGAAGCACAGACCGAGGCCAAAATACTCCTCTTAGTCCAGAACAACGTGTTATCCCCGCGCTATGGAGCGCCTATAATCGGGGCGATAAGGGACTTCCTCACAGCGGCATACCTTCTCACACGCGACGACACCTATTTGTCGAAGAAGGAGCTGTCATATCTCTTAGCGGCGGTAGGATATGAGGGAGAGCTCCTGGAGCCGGAGATCAAGGAGCCGGAGCCGAAGTGGAGTGGGAGGCAGCTCTTCAGCCTACTCCTTCCCAAGAACTTCAATCACACGTTCAAGGCAGCCTTCTCGCCCGAGATAGAAGTTATTATCAAGGATGGGAGGCTTATCAAGGGAGTAATAGACAAGAACGCGATAGGCGTTGAGAAGGCTAACAGCATCCTCCACAGAATGATGGTCGAGTACGGCCCAGACGCGACGAGAGAGTTCATGGATAAGCTCGTGAAGCTCCTTAATGCATACTTCAACATGAGAGGATTCAGCTTCGGCGTCGATGACCTCGAGATCCCCAAGGAGGCTCATAACGAGCTCGAGAAAGTCTTCGAGAAGATGAATAAGCTCTTCGAGAAGCTTAAGGCCAACTACGAGAAAGGCAGGATAGAGATTAGGCCTGGAGAGACGCCGGAGCAGGCATTTGAGTCAAGCATCTTACAGCTCGTCTCCGAGACCAGGGAAGAGGCTGGAAAGATCGCGAGGAAGTACATCTCGAGGGACAGCTCAGCGGTGATAATGGCGAGAACGGGCGCTAGGGGCTCGCCGCTAAATATAGATCAAATGGTCGCTGTCGTAGGCCAGCAGGCGGTTAGGAGGGAGAGGATCAAGAGAGGATTCACAGACAGGGTCCTAACGTTCTTCAAGCCGGGAGATGTCTCACCGAGAGCCAGGGGCTTCGTCCATGCCTCCTTCACCAAAGGCCTCGACCCGATAGAATTCTTCTCCCACATGGCCGGAGGAAGAGATGGACTCGTCGATACGGCGGTGAGAACGCAGCAGAGCGGATACATGCAGAGGAGGCTCATAAACGCCCTCGAAGCACTTTACGTCGAATACGATGGAAGCGTCAGAAGCATGGATGACGGAAGGATAGTCCAATTCCTGTATGGCGAGGATGGAATAGACCCGATGAAGAGTTACCATGGAGAGGCTGTAAACGTGGAAATCCTAGCCAATAAGCTAAGGATATTGGAGTCAAGCACGCCCGCTTCCAAGTCCGATCTCGAGAAGCTCGCAAAGCAATATGAGGATAAGATGCCTCCAAAGGTAATTGATGCGCTCATGAAAGAGACTTCGAAGCGCCTCTTATCCGCAGGTGATGCTGAGCTCCTCTTCAAGGAGGCGTACAAAGAGTATCTGAGGAATAGGATAGATCCCGGCGAGGCTGTCGGAATAGTTACAGCTCAGTCTATAGGTGAGCCAAGCACCCAGCTAACGCTAAGAACCTTCCACTTCGCAGGAGTTCATGAGGCATCAATTCTACGAGGCCTCCCAAGACTGATAGAGATTGTGGATGCTAGAAGAGTTCCATCAACACCGATGATGAGGATACCGCTCAAGAAGGAGGCGGCCCAAGACCTCAAGGAGGCTCAGCGGATAGCAAAGCAGATCAAATGCACATATCTTGAAGACGTAACCTCAGATGTCGGCCTAGACCTGCGGAGGAACGCGGTCATAATAGTACTGGATGAGTCCGTCATGAAGGATGAGGGAATATCCGTCAAAGACGTAGACCAGGCTCTCAAATCGCTTAAGCTCAAGTTCGAGAGAGCTGAGAAGGCGATAACGGTTTATGCCGATGAGAAGGAGAAGGATTTGGAAAAGCTGAAGACGCGGCTGATGTCGCTCAAGGTCAAGGGCATAGAGAGGATTACAAAGGCAATAGTAAGATATGAGGATGGCGAGTACGTGATCCTAACCGAGGGGTCAAACCTCAAAAAGGTCATGCAGGTGCCGGGAGTCGATTATAGACGTGTCTGGACAAACAACATAAGGGAGGTAGCGGCAGTTCTTGGAATCGAGGCCGCGAGGACGGCGATAGTTAGGGAATTAAAGCACGTCCTAGATGAGCAGGGACTAGATGTGGACATACGCCATCTGATGATAGTTGCTGATATGATGACGATAAGCGGCTCGGTCAAGCAGATTGGGAGACATGGGGTCGTCAGGCTGAAGGAAAGCCCGCTCGCAAGGGCGGCGTTCGAGATAAGCGTCCAGACGCTGATAGACGCCGCCGTAAGGGGTGAAGTCGATAGGCTTAGAGGAAACGTTGAAAGAATAATAGTCGGGAAGGAGGTTAAGGTTGGAACAGGAGTCGTATCACTGCTAATGAGCTATCCGGGTATCGCTGATGGATCGGGCTCAAAGGAAGTTGGTGAAGCTAAAATTGAGGGAAGCGGGAAGGGAGGCTAAATGTCCGAGCAAAGAGAATTCGTCACAGAGGTTAAGGATCTTAGAAGGCATCTAGAAGTGATTGCTAGGACGGGAAAGATGATCTTCGGGTTCAGGCAATCCCTCCTCTCAGTACTGCATAGAAGGTCCAAGCTGATAATCCTAGCGGGAAACTGCCCACCAAACCTTGAGCGTGAGATAACTATAGCCTGCAAGATGACGGGAACCCCATACCTGAAGGTCAAGACACCCGGGAACGAGCTGGGATACCTCGCTGGCAAGCCATACTCAACAGCAGTAATATCCGTAACGGATCTTGGAAGCTCGACGCTACTCAATGAAATCGCCTCGAAGGCCGAGGAGACGTTATCCTAACGGCTTGGAAAGATGAGAGGGGGCCCGAGATTTGAGCGAGGGAATAAAGTTAACGGACAAGGAGATGCGCTATATCTCCCTCTTCGAGGCCGCGACCAGCGCAAATACGGTCGACTGTATAGAGCATGAGGACATGGTGGTATTTGTGGTAAGTGAAGGGGAGCTTCAGAAAATATTCTCGAGCAGGGAGTTCAGGATGCAGGACTTCGCAAGGCTTATCAAGAAAAGGGTGAAGATCGTCGAGTATTCACGTGATCCGGCGAAGTTTATAGAGAACGCGCTCCAGCCTGCACGCCTTCTCGAGCCCGTCAGGATGGCGGAGAGACCTGATGGAAAGAAGATAGCTGTCGCTTCAGTAGACCCCAAGTATAAGGCCATGGCTATTGGAAGAGCTGGCAGGATGATTGAGTTGGTCCGCCTACTAGCCAAGAGGCACCATAACGTGGATCACGTTATAATCCGGTGAACAAGCCTCTTCCTTCAAGGAATATTCATTAGTCGGCTCATTGAGCTTGAGAGCTGGAAATGGAGGTGTAGTAGAATTGTCTAAGGATAAATCTCATGCTTTGATACTCCAGTTCGAGGAGCTGGGGAGGGAAGACGTATCCCTTGTCGGCGGCAAGTGCGCCAACCTCGGCGAGATGATAAATGCCGGGATACCCGTGCCGCCCGGCTTCGCGATAACGGCCTACGCTTATAAGAGGTTTATCGAGGAGACCGGGATAGCCCAGAAGATCTACGACATACTGGATGAAACCATAACGGATCCGAGGAATCCAGCTCAATACGAAGAGGCCTCGAAGAAGATCAGGAAGCTCATAGAGTCTACCCCCATACCTAAGGATATCCGCGACGCGATAGTGGAAGCATACCATGAGCTTTCGAAGAAGGTGGGCATGAAAGATGTATACGTCGCTGTAAGGTCTTCAGCCACAGCAGAGGATCTTCCCGGAGCATCCTTCGCCGGCCAGCAGGATACGTACTTGAATGTTAAGGGCGAGGAGGAGGTTCTCGAATCAGTTAGAAAATGTTGGTCAAGCCTTTTCACCCCGAGAGCAATCTTCTATCGGACGGAAAAGGGATTCAGGCATGAGAAAGTCTTGATTAGCGTCGCTGTCCAGAAGATGGTCAACAGCAGATCCGCCGGGGTAATGTTTACGATACATCCAGTGACCGGAGACAGAAACGTGATAGTTGTGGAGTCAGTCTGGGGTCTCGGGGAGGGAATAGTCTCTGGAGCAATTACCCCCGACCATTTCGAGGTCGATAAAAACACACTAAGAATCTCGGTGAAGAATGTCGTGAAGAAGGAGGTGGAATACGTCAGGGATCCAAAGACCGGTAAGACCATTCACGCGAAGGTCCCTCCAGAGAGACAGGAAGCCCCAAGCCTAACCGATGAGGAGGTCGTGGAGCTCGCGAGGATAGCAAAGCGGATCGAGCAGCACTATGGCACGCCGCAGGACATAGAGTTCGCGGTAGACCGGGATCTGCGATTCCCGCAAAACGTCTTCATCGTCCAGTCCAGGCCTGAGACTGTCTGGAGCATGAAGGAGGCGGAGGCAGCCGCATCCTCAAGCCCATCAGCCATCTCCGTCGCCGAAGCCAAGATAATCATCAAGGGGTTGCCGGCAAGCCCCGGCGTCCACATAGGGAAGTCTAGGATAGTCCTCTCGCCCGAGGAAGCCGCACAGAAGATCCAGAAGGGAGACATACTCGTCACGAAGATGACGAACCCGGACTGGGTGCCATACATGAGGCTAGCTGGAGCAATAGTGACTGATGAGGGCGGGATGACCTGCCACGCAGCCATAGTCTCGAGGGAGCTCGGAATACCCTGCATAGTCGGTGCGAAGGATGCGACAAAGGCGCTGAGGGATGGCGAGACCTACACCGTCGACGCTAGGTCTGGCGTCATCTACGAGGGCGCGGTAGAGGAGCTGGTTAAGCCGGCCGAGGCGAAGGTGGCCGAGGTGGCGGTCGCTACCCGCGCGCCGGTGATCACGGGGACAAAGATCTACGTCAACATAAGCATCCCGGAGATCGCCGATAAGATCGCGGGAGAGACTCAGGCTGATGGCGTGGGCCTGCTCAGGGCGGAGCACATGATGGTGAGCATCGGGAAGCACCCGAGGCTCCTCATCGAAGAGGGCGGAGAAGAGAAGATGGTGGACGCGTTCGCCGAGGGCATAAGAAAGGTCGCCCAGGCGTTCTACCCGAGGCCGGTCGTCTATAGGTTTCTAGACTTTAAGCCGGACGAGTTCCTAGCCCTGCCAGGCGGAGAAAAGTACGAAAAGGAAGCCGGGCATGTCGGTCCAAACCCGCTGATAGGCTACAGGGGCGCATTCAGGTACATCAAGGAGCCGGACATCTTCAGGCTTGAGTGCAGGGCGATCAAGAAGGTTAGGGAGGAGTATGGGCTGAAGAACGTCTGGGTAATGGTGCCATTCGTCAGGAGGGTCGAGGAATTCGTCCAAGCGAAGAAGATAATGGAGGAGGAGGGGCTGATACAGGGGCCTGACTTCAAGGTCTGGATAATGGTCGAGGTCCCGAGTACGGTTCTGTTGATTGACAAGTTCATCGAGGCGGGGGTAGACGGCGTCAGCTTCGGCACAAATGATCTGACGATGCTCATCCTAGGAATAGATAGGGATGACGCGGCTGTGCAGGAAATATACGATGAGAGAAATCTCGCCGTGAAGAGGGCGCTAAGCCACGTTATCAGGGTGTGCAGGAGGCATGGCGTAACGACGAGCGTTTGCGGCCAAGCGCCATCCAATTACCCAGACATCGTGGAGTTCCTCGTGAGGGAGGGCGCCACGAGCATATCCGTCAACCCGGACAAGGTCGTCGAGACCAGGGAGATGGTGGCCTCGATCGAGAGAAAGGTTATGCTGGAGAGGATGATGGAGCTCGAGGAGAGGATCAACAACTTTGAGCGGAGAGCACGAGGGCGCGGAAAGATATTCGATTGGTCATCTGAACTCGACTAAACCACCAACATATTTTTTGAGAATAGCCCACCTCATCTCAAAACTTTATCCGAATGCCAAGAAGATCGTTGAGGTTGGAGTAGGCAGATCACCTTACGCGCTACTACAGCTAAAATCTCTTTTGCAAGAGGCGGAGATAATAGCGGTAGATATAGATCCGGGGGCCGTAGGCGAGCTTAACCAGATGGGTGTAAAATCCGTTGTTGACGATATATCTGAGCCGAATATGGGGGTCTATGAAGGCGCCGACCTGATATACTCAATTCGCCCGCCTTTCGAACTAATATCAAAGCTGGCCAAGCTTGGGAAAGAAGTTGGCGCAAACGTCCTAGTAATACCATTATCCGAGAACGGATATCTCTCCGATTTATCAGAATGGGATAGAATCGTGGATGACGGATTAATCGCATTTCTCTTGAGAAGGGATAGCCGTTGACGCTCGATTAAAAAGATGTGGTGGAAGGTAGCTTCTAGACTTGCGTCTCCTCGGCGATCAGGTCGAAAGCGGGCTTCAGGATCGGATACAGCTTTTCATAGACTCTGAATAGCTTCTCGTATCTTCCATGATGCTCCAAGTCGTAATCGTTTTCGTAGACTACCTCAAGTTTCTCGACAGCGTCCTGGAGCCTCATCCACAGCCCTGTCCCGATCCCCGCCAGCAGCGCCGCGCCCAGAGATCCTCCCTTCTCGCTATACTTCAACACCCTGACCCTTACACCGAATACATCTGCGAATATCTGTCTCCAAACATTACTCGCCGCCCCACCGCCTGAGATATACACCTCTCTTATCTCGCTTCTTGCTTTCCTCCTGAGCATATCCCCTAGGCTTCTCAAACTATAGGCTACTCCCTCCAAAACGCTTCTGACTATATCGGACTTCTCCGTCTTCAGGTTCAGCCCAATGAATACTCCCCGCGCATTGGGGTCGGTGTGGGGTGCACGTTCACCGGCCAGATAGGGCAGGAAGAACACTCCCCCGGATCCTATTGGAGCTCGCTCGGCCTCCTCAGATAGTATATCGAAGACCGACTTACCGCACCACCTCGCTACAGCCTCCTCAGAGTCAGCGAGAGCCTCCCTAAACCATTCTAAGGATCCTCCAGCAGCCAAGGTGCATCCGAAAACCATCCACTTTCCGGGCGTCACGTTGCAATAGAACTGCAGTATCCCCTCGCTGTTCTCGAAGAATTCGTCCACGGTTAGCCCGACCACCCCGGAGGTCCCTATCAGTATACATAGCTTACTTGGGTCCGTTGAGCCCGATGCGGCTAGCTGGAGGACGGCGTCTCCGCCGCCCCCCACGACTGCCACCTCACCTCTCAGCCCGATCTCCTCCGCGATCCTGTCGGCAATATAGCCGGTTATCTCGCTCGACTCCACGACATTATCCGGCAATATGTGCTCAGGAATGTTTAGAGTCTCCAAGATCTCATGACACCATCTTCTATTCCCGACATCGAACATGTGCGTTCCCGACGCATCGCTTACATCCGTAGCATAGTCCCCGGTTAGCTTGAATCTGATGTAGTCTTTGGGGTTTAGAAATTTCTTAGCCTTAGCGAATATGTGCGGCTCATTCTCCATGACCCAGAGGATCTTACCTATAGTGAACCCGGGCATGATGCCGTTATTGATCAGCTTTACGACGTTCCCGAGCCCGCCGAGCTTCTCGATCACGTAAAGGCACTGCTTATAGTTTCTCTGATCATTCCACATAATACATGGCCTCAGGACATTTCCCAGCTCATCGAGCAGGACGAGCCCATGCATCTGGCCGGTCAGCCCTATGCCTGCTATTTCATATCCCTTTTCATGCAGTCCGCTGGCTAGATCTGCTAACAGATACTTCGCTATGTTCCACCAATCATCAGGATTTTGCTCGACCCAGCCGGGCTTGGGTATGTATGTGGGGTATTTCCCCGATTTTTCACCTACAACCTCGAGCTCGCGTGAAATTGCGAGAACTTTGCAACCCGAAGTACCTATATCTATCCCAACAACACATTCTTCCATAACGTCCTCACATGAAAATTGTGCGCAGAGTATAATAAGAGTTGTGGTTGCTCCTTGATCATCCTCCTATCGCCATAGTAACAATCTCTGATGAATGAGCCCCAAGAGATACGTAAGTCTATCAAAGAATTACCGTATCTCAAAGCTTAAGCTATAAATGAATCCCTTTATCGGGGGATATAAGAAATTGGGGTGTAAGAATGTGGCTTACTGAGGGGCGGTGGAGATTGCTTGAAGTTGAACGGCCTGAAGATCCATACTACAATTTAGCAGTTGAAGAAGCGGTGGCTCGAGCAGTTGGTGAAGGCGTAGCTCCAGTAACTTTAAGATTCTGGAGGAATGATAATGCTGTTGTTATAGGCGCGTTTCAATGCGTAAGCTTGGAGATAAAGCTGGAGGAGTGCATTAAGTACGGCGTTAAAGTTGTTAGAAGATTTACTGGAGGTGGGGCAGTATATCATGACATACGCAACCTCAACTATGCGATCTCATTCAAAAGACCTAGCCCAATCCCCGGAGATAACATCCTGACCGGATACCGGGTGGTGGGGGATGCGGTGATAGCGGGTCTCGGAAGGCTTGGAGTAGAGGCGGAGTTCACCCCGGTAAACGACATACAAGTTGGGAGCAGAAAGGTCTCCGGCATGGCCGGAACATTGACGAGAAATATACTATTCATCCATGGATGTCTGCTTGTGGGCTCCAACATCGAGGTACTCTCGAGAGTGTTGAACGTTCCAAGAGAAAAGCTCGAGGCCAAGGGCGTGGGGAGCGTGAGGGCGAGGGTTGCCACGCTGAGGGATGAACTCGGCCGCGAGGTCCCAATGGACGAGGTCAAGAAAGCTCTCCTAAAGGGATTCGAAGAAGTATTTGACGCGGAGTTCATTTCTGGAGATCTGACGAGCTGGGAGAAGGATAAAGCCGAGGAGCTCTACAAAAACAAGTACCTGACTGTTGACTGGAATCTGGGACCTTGTAAAGGTTGCCCCCATAAGGATCGGGATACAGCGCTTTTCAGGAGGGTTGGGCTTGCCGATCAGAAAGCAAGCGGTTTACAGATCTGAGAGGGGAAAAACAATAAGAGTATGCCTCATGATAACGAATGGAAAACTCTCCAACGTAATATTCACCGGCGACTTCTTTGGGGAGCCCGCCGAAGAATTTCAAAAGATCGGGGAATCATTAACAGGGCTGAATGTCAGCGATGAAAATGAGATTATGCGGAAAATAGACGAATTTTTCAAGAAGAAAGATATATGGGTCGCAGGAGTAGCGCCCGAAGACTTCAAACAGGCTTTAAAAAAAGCGTTGAAAAACCATAACCACGCATGAGAGTAGGAAAGTTAAAAAGCAGTTGCTCCTAAGATGACGCTTCAACTTCGTTTCAAGCTATCGCCAAGAAGAGACATATCTGCACTCGAGATGCATATGCGATTTTAATGATGTTCTATGCTCAGTGAACATTAAAATATCGCCCGTCTTGAATTGCTCAAGACAGGTGGGGTAAAAATGGTGCCAGATGCAACGAAAGCTGTAGTTAAGTTAAGATTGGATCCTACGCAACTCGAAGAGGCGAAGAAACTGAATTCGGAGCTTGAGATATGGTGGGATGGTCATCCAGGATATTTCAGGAAGTTCTTAATGGAGCTCGTAGATGAGGGCTACCTAAGAGAGGATGTCGAGAGAATTAGGAGCTGGATGTCTCATATTGAGGGCGGTACATTCTTCTTTGATGGATGCACAACGAACCCTCCTTTAAACCGACAGTTCCTGCAAAGCTCGCCGGAGGTCGTGAACTTAATCAAAAAAAGCTACGCTAATCTCCTGAGGAAGAGCTGGTGGTATGGTTACTGGATTGTCGGGAAGTTGGGCATGGATAAATTCCTGTCAAACTATTATAGGAGGGGTAGAAAGTACGGCTTTGTCTGCATACAAGTGGATCCGCATTATCCACATCATACTGAGATAATGAAGCTTCAGGCTTTGGAGCTGGCAAGAGCTGCTCCAAACGCCATGATAAAGATCCCCGCAACGAAGGCTGGAATAGAGGTAATAAGGTATCTAACGAGCTTGGGAATTTCAACGAATGCTACTTCATGCTTCTGCGTCCCCCAAGTCGCCATGGTCGCTCAAGCTGTTAAGGAGGGATATGAGGAGGGAACTCAGAAAGGAATAGATTATAGTGGTTGGCGATCCGTGATCACTATGATGATCGGCAGATGGGAGGCGTCGAGCGAATTGGATGCTGAGGCAAAGGAAATGAGTGAGGAGATTACGGAGGAAGATCGCAGATACTTTGGCCTATTAATGGTTAGGAAGGCCGTGGAGGCCGTGAAGAACTTAAATGCTCCGACGAAGGTTCTCGTATGCTCGACGAGAAAGGGGCCAGGCGAGCGCTATCTCCACCTAGAAGGACTAATAGGTCTTCCAATAATAATTACTATGAATAGGGAGGCCATTGAATGGGCTCTAACACTTCCACTCCGCGACGTATCTGGGAAACTAAGGATTATTAAAGATCTTCCGCAAGACAAGATTAACAGGCTAATGAAGTTCGAGTGGGTTAGAAAGAGCATAGTTCCCAAGGGCTTAACCATGGAGGAGATTCATCAATCGAGTGCTCAGAGAAAAAACCTTACCGAGTTCGCGCAAGCTTTAGAGGACATCCAGAAGATTTTCACCATGTAATTTTCAAGCTTTAGG
>CALJVH010000030.1 GCA_937974645.1 uncultured archaeon
AGAATCTCCTCCTCACAGCCTATCTCTGTATTTACTAAGACGAATGCTGTGGGCATGATGCTAGATTTGCTACTCCGAGTAATAAATCTTGTCCAAACGCAATACTTCTGATCAGGAGGGTAAAGCATGCAGTAAGATAACTTGATGTTGGGGGCTCCTTAAGTTGCTGGGCTTTCGGCGGCCTCAGCTTCTTCCTCCTCTAGCTCCTCTTCAAGCTTCCGCCTAACAAGGCTAGTTACGTAGCCGGCGATCTTATTCCTGATTTTCTTAGAGGCCTGTTCTATGAGCAACTCCTCCACTAAAATCTTATTAAGCTCAAAATCAGGTGAAACCCTATCCGGAAACTTTTCAACGACCTCCTTCGCCAAGACCTTAACCTTCCGAATCTTCACGCGCCCCATGCTCTCAGGCTTAGAAGATGGGCCCGTATTTTAAGCTGCTCTCACCCTCACCAGGACCTCGCCATAACATTTCGTGGGATAAGAATGAGGTAAGCGCCATGGTATTGGTGGCGGAAGTTTTCTCGAATTTATGTTTCCTCGGATACTGCTTCGCCCACTTCTTTACCAGTCTCCTCGGTTTCCTTAAGCTCCTTCTCTATCTCCTCGATGGGCTTCGGAGGCGGTGTTGTCGCAAGCGTGTACCCTATCCACGCGAGTATCCCCAATATTCCAGCAACCGCTATGAATCCTGTTATCTGGAGTAGGAGGATGAACCATTGGCTGAGGAACATGAGCCACCCATAGATCAAGATGCCGGCTATAGAGGCGACCATTATCAGTAATCCAATAGCTCGATCTCTGCTCAATTCTCAAACCACCTTAATAAGCTGGATTCATGATATCTTTTATCTTTTTTGGTATTTTCCATCACTTACCTGAGTGGTGCCTCGCGGCTTTTCACACAGCGTAGGATTAAGCACGCTATGTTCATGTATGAAAAGATTTTTGGGAATTAATTTAGGTCAAAGGTAGGCGAAGGCATTATACTAGATTACGAAGAAGCAATGTTATAGGCAGAGAGATTTCCATACATTCTCTAATGATAAAGATTCTAAGTGGCTCGGTTGATGCCCCGGATTATCTTCTGTTTTCGCATAGTTAATTGTCCCATATCCCTTCGTGTTTAAGATATCTTGATAACGTTAAACTTTCGTGTAGACCTTTATTCCAAGTTTCTTGGATGCTTCTAGGGCTTTCTCGTCAATGTATGGCGTTACGGCTATGAGCCTATCCGGCTTTCTGCCCGTCTTCTCCTCGTATAGCTCCGCCTTCCTCCTGAACTCCAATATATCTGATGCCTTCATGTGGGATGATGCCTCGATCAGTATTAGCTTTCCATCTTTAATCGTGGCATCCACCTCAACCTCGCTCAGGTACCCGAATACCTTACCAGACTCATCATAAGCTCTCCATTTCTCGACCTTGAGTCCGAGCTCCTTTTCCAACACTCCCCTCAACCCCTCCCTGAAGGCCTGTTCGGCCATTATTTCCCACCTGGCGCCTAGAGCAGAGATGTGCCTGTTAACCAACTCGAACCCCCTGTTCATGTCCTCCCTGAGCTTGATGAATTCTCTATTATACTTCTCGAAGCCTCTATTCATGTCCTCTCTGAGCTTATTCATATCTTCCCTCAAGCGCTTTATCTCCTCCTCGATACTTATGAATCGCTCTTCGTGTCTGTCAAATCTCTTGAGTATCTCTTCTAGGCCTATCAGGCCCGCCACCGCGTACCTGAACTCCTCATCCTCTTTCAAGAGCTTCAGCAGCCTCGACTTCAAATTCTGTTTAGTATTCATTCTCGTTTTTGAAGATTGCCCATCCGGTTTATAAGGAATTCTTATTCCGCCTCTCACTAGAGAATTAGGAAACTTCCCCGCTGCCTGAGTTGATTTCGAAGCTTCATCTTCAACTTGATGTTCCGGAACCCTGTTGAAGACCGCTTGAAAGGATTCCGAGCAAGAATTCCGGCCTAATTGCCTGAATATCTTAAATAGACTTTTCGGAGACCGAAAATTATTAGGTAATGAAAAGGATTTGGGTTGAGGAGTATGGATGAAGTGGAAAGAGTACGTTGAAGTAATTAAGGAAATTGCAAGAAAGTTCCTCGAAGAGAAAATCGTTAAGCCATGTGTATTCGGCAGCACAATTAAAGGAAATTTCGGGTCTCTGAGCGATATTGATGTCGCGGTAGTTCTCATGGAGGATGAGGACGAGTGGGGGAGGGCAAGGTTCAAGGCCGAGGTTGTGAGGAAGATGTAAAAAGGATAAAACATTTCAGTGATGCTGTCAATATTAACGCTTGTAACAGGTATGGGCATTCCATAATTTTCAAGCATTTCGGCATACCTCTGTTTTGCTCCGGGGGTTACGACCTCTAAACTTTTTTCTAAGGTCTGAAGGCGTCGGCGAATCAGCAACTAAACACTCCAATCACCCCCCGGATGGAGCTCTTCCTCCACCCGGAGGCTCACACGCTGAACTATTAGGGGTAGCGGGTTTACCTCGATAAGGGAGAGAGTGATAAAAAGGCCCAATGAGCCCCAAGAGCCACGTAGCCTCTCATAGACTACGTGGCTCAGAACCCTAAATTTCCTTCTACTTTTCCTTAAATCTCGGTTAAGATCTTCCATGATAAATAGCTTCGTCAGAAGACTTTTAGCGGGATGGAGAGCTCGGGCCAAGAACTTTTTACCAAAGGCCCAATGAGTCCCAAGAGCTATAAACCTTACATCCCCAATACTCGACACCCACTTTCACCCAACCCCTCCCCGCTTATATTCCTCCTGACTGGATTGTTTTTGTTGGTGGATGCGGCTTTGCCCCTAGGCCGGCTCCGCGCCACGCCCCTCCAAGCATCCCTAGACCTCTATCTATGCCAGATGTTTCTGGACGAGTTCATCGCATATCTCCATGAGCATAGGGCTAGGATAATCCACGAGGATGGTGGAAGCGGATCCATGAGGCTCAAGCTATCAAAAAATGTCTGGAGGGCCCTAGGCATACCGGAGAAGGGGGTATACGCGGCGCACATCAAGGGATGCCGCTTCACCGGAAGATATGATACCAGCTCGGGCCTCAGGCTCAGGATACCAAACATCTACAAGAGCCTCCTCGAAGAAGAGCTGGAAAGGCGGGAGATAACCATCGGGCTATGGGCCGAGAACGGCACATTATACTTGTCTTAACCTACATCACTGAGGAGGAGGTTAAGGCGGCCGACAAAATGAAAATGATCGCGTGGGATCTTAACGTGGGCTCCATGGATGGATTCGCGCCAGAGATAGGGTGGATCTCAGAGATCTTTATCACATTCATCGGATTCTCGAGATGAAGCGGCAGATGTTGGAGAGGCTGATGGCGACAAGGCCTTCGGAGGAGGCGCTGGGCGCGGCTGAGGCCTTCCAGAAGTATTCGAGGAGGGGGCGAAGGAGGGTGAAGGACCTCGTCGAGAAGATTACCACAGAGGTCGCTAGGAGGTTCAGAGGCTATCAACACGTATTCGAGGATATAGAGAAGGCGAGGATGCTCAACAATTCTCGAAAGCATAATAAAATAATTTCAAAAAGCGATTGGGGGATGATCATTAAGAGATTGAGAGATAAGGTTATGGTTCTGAAGGTCGATCCGAGGAATACTTCGCGGCGATGTCCACGATGTGGAATGCTGAATAAGCCTCCTCGAGAGGCTTATCATTGCGCGGGATGCGGCTTGGAGATGAATAGGCATATCCTGGCGGCAATAAACATGTATTTGATGGCGAGGAATATGGAGCCGAGCCCGCAGCTCTTCGAAGAATTGGCGAGGAAGATAAGGGATAAGCCGAGCATCGTCATTAGCTGTGGAGAAAGAATGAGAGCCGAGAGGATGCAGAACATCATAGCGCGGCAGCTGAGGCTACTCGGAGGAGCTCAGGCGACATCCCCAACCACCCTTCTTCTCCTTTAGATGGGGGGACTTCCCCCGCGCAGATGGCTCCCGCATCGCGGGAGCCAATGAAGGCGGGGTGGGTTCGACCCGACTGGGGGCTATGACGGTGAAGGGCCCCATGGCCCGGAGGAGGAGAAACCCCAAGAGCTATAAACCTGCGAAAGGTTTATAGCTCAGAACCCTTACCCACAATTTTTATATCTCATAATTCTTATATCCAAAACTTATTCGCAAAACGATGCTGGGGGCGGGGCTGTGCTGACCGCTAGAGGGCACCTCAGGAAGAAGGTTCACGTCAGCGGCAATGAATACTTCTACATCCACATTCCCTCGAGGCTTGCGCATGATAGCCAGTTCCCCTTCAGCGAGGGGGATGAGCTAGTAATCTCCGTTGACGTGAACTCGTCCAAGATCATCATAGAGAAGGCGAATAATGAGGTTTATCAGAACGGGAGTAGCCAAGCTAGGAGAGGAGCTCGGCAAAGGATTAACGTCTAGAGGATGAGCCGCGGCCTGCTTCCAAAAATCTCTGAGATCTTCTTGCATGTATCCTTAATGCTTGTTATCTTGAAGAGATGGCTTGGGCATCGGCAGTCAGATGACCCGAATCCCTTGATGACTTTTTGAGAGGTCCTTGCGAGGAAGGCAGCCACCTTGCACTCATACTCTCTTGGAAGTTCATAGACGTATGCTCCCTCAACCCTCACTCTGCTATCCGCTGTCAGGTAATCGATGTGCCATCGGAGCCTCTTCTCCCTAGACCGGTGCCTCGTTATCCTCTTCTCAAGATTGTTCTGAGCCGATCCGACATATGCGTATAGCCCTTTCTTGAGCTCGAGTTCGCCGAGGCCGCCTACCCTTATCCTCGCATCATCCACGATTCTCAGGAAGAGGATGTATATTCCCTTCAAGCTTGCTGGTAGCTTTTTCAATCATGGTCTGCTAAATGTTTATTATCCAACTGCTCCAAAAATGATTTTGGGAGGACTTGCAAGTTTCAGGTAAGCCCGCCAGGCTTTATGAGAGACTTGATGGCGGAGTCGTCGTCTGTAGGGCTTGTCCGAGATACTGTAGGCTTAAGCCTGGTCAGATGGGCTTCTGCGGCATTAGGGGGAATATTGATGGTGTTCTCTACCTCTTGGTCTACGGCAAGATCATAGCTGCTAATGTTGATCCGATAGAGAAGAAGCCGGTCACGCATTATATGCCTGGGACGAGTGTCTTCTCGATAGCGACCAATGGCTGTAACTGGGCATGCAGGTACTGCCAGAACTATGATATCAGTCAGAGGAGGAGGGTTGAGGGCGCTGACGCAAGTCCGGAGATTGTTGTTAAGATGGCTAAGAGGTATGGGAGCGAGGGCATAGCCTACACATACAATGAGCCCACGATCTTCATGGAGTTCGCGCATGACGTCGGCGTGATCGCGAGGAGGGAGGGATTATTCAACGTCTTCGTGACAAATGGGTACTGGACGCCCGACGCTGTCAGGGAGGCCATGGACTTCCTCGACGCCGCGACCGTTGATTTCAAGGGGAACGCAGACCCAGACTTCCTGAGAAAGTTCAGCAGCGTCCCGAGCCCCGATCCGATCTTCGAGACCCTGATCGAGCTAAGGGACAAGACCAGAGTCCACATCGAGATAACAGATCTCGTCGTCCCAAGGATGGGCGATGACTTGGAGCAGGCTAGGAGGCTCGTCCGCTGGATACATGACAACCTCGGGCCAGATGTTCCGATCCACTTCCTCAGATTCCACCCCGATTACTTGATGCTCGACCTGCCCGCGACCCCGGTCGAGACTCTCGAGAAGCATTATCATGTTGCTAGGGAGGAGGGAATGAGGTATGTCTACCTGGGCAATGTCCCCGGCCACCCATACGAGAACACGATCTGCCCCGAGTGCGGCCAAGTCGTCGTGGAGCGCTACGGCTTCGACATCCTTTCATGGAGCCTTGATGACAAGAACCGATGCGGGTACTGCGGTTATCCGATCGCGATCTACGGGAAGCCCTCGCCAAAAGCCCTAGGGCGCAGATCCCCATTCTAGAGGAATCCCTTAATTCGAGAACTTTACAAATTCTCGGCCGAGATGAGGCTTCACGCCGGGATCTGCGGGAGCTTCCCGAGGCCTCCAGCGCTCCGGAAAGCCTTTGACGATCTCTCCGAGGACAGGATAGGCGAGGGCGAGTTCAAGAGGATCCTAATGGAATGTACCCGCGATGTTGTAAGGCTTCAAGAAAAAGCCGGAATGACCATCTTGACCAGCGGCCTCCTCTTGTGGCATGATCTCTTCAGGCCGTTCACGAGGGGGCTCGAGGGCTTGGAGGCCGGCAGGCTCATCAGGTTCTTCGACAACAACTTCTACTACAGGTGCCCCACGATAATACGCAGGATCCGGTGGAGGAAGCCGATAACACGTGAGGAGGTTCAGGAGGCCAAGAAGAGTTCACGTGAACTAGTTAAGGCGATCATCCCGGGCCCCTTCACGTTTCTAAAGCTCTCGGAGAACAGGTTCTATGCCTCCGAAGATGAGCTGCTCGATGACTTGATCGAGGCCTTGATGGCCGAGGTTGGCGCGCTGAAAGATTCGGCCGACCTGATCCAAGTTGATGAGCCATCTCTCGTGGACCCTGAGCTCGGGAGAGCCGAGAGGCTTAGGGGCGTTGATATTGTCAACGAGTTTCTCTCAAGGCTGGGTATTCCCAGCGATAAGGTCGTCGTCGCGACATACTTCAACCTCGACCCGGAGAGATATGCCACGCTCCTCGATCTTCGAGCTGGTCTCCATGTAGACCTGAAGTCCACGCCCACCGAGGCCGACTTAGCACTCAGGGAGCATGTGTTCGACGGGCCGATTTTAAGCCTGGGGATCATAGATTCGAGGAGCATCTATCCGGAGGATCCTCGCGAGGTAGTTTACCGCGTGAAGACCTATATGGACTCCATCTCGCCGGAGACCTTGATCTTCTCGACGAGTTCCTGGCTCGATTACATTCCTTATAATGAGGCCGTTAGGAGGCTTGATGCCCTCGGCAGGATTCTGGCCGAGGCGGAGGTGAGGTTCATATGAGCTACACGCTTCCGGACAAACTTAGGACGACCGTGGTCGGGAGCTACCCATACTTTCCCGAGGCTATCAAAGCGTTTCAGCTCAGGAAACGTGGCGACCGCGGCCCCGAATACGAGACACTTGTCAGAGAGGCGACCAAGAAGGCTGTCATGGATTACCTTGATGCCGGAATAGATATTCTGGCCGATGGCGAGCAGCGAAGAGAGGATATGGCGGTCTTCTTCGCCGAGGAGCTCGGGGGCTTCGAGATAAGCGAGCCGGTCAGGATCTTCGATAATGTTTACTTTAGGAAGCCCGTGATAACCGGGAAGATCTGCTGGAAGCATGAGATAACGGTGGAGGACTGGAGGTACGCCTCGAGCCTCGCGGCCGGGAGACCAATGAAGGTGACCCTCACGGGCCCATACACCATGTTCTCTTGGAGCTTTGATAAGTTCTATGGAGACATGAGGGGCGTGATTCTCGATTTGGCCGAGGCTTATAGGAAGGAGATAGAGGTACTCGCGAGGGCCGGAGCGATATTCATCCAGATCGATGAGCCAGCGCTTTCGACCCGAGCTGAGAAAAGGGATGTGCTGGTCGCGGGCGAGGCCTTCGAGATAATGTTCGGGGGATTGGATAATGTTAAGAGGATAACTCACATATGCTATGGCAGGCTGGAGAGGCTTTTCCCCGAGATCATGGACTTCCCAATAGACCAGTACGACTTCGAGACCAAGAACAGGAACTACGAGCTCCTAGACCTGCTGAAGGAGTATTCCTTCGACAAGGAGCTGGCCCTCGGCGTGATAGACGTTCATAACTCGAGGGTCGAGACTGTTGAGGAGATTATGAACGGGATCGCGAGGGGCTTGGAGCTTCTGCCGCCAGAGAAGCTCTACATAAAGCCGGACTGCGGATTGAAGAGGCTTAAGCGGGAGACTGCCCTCGCGAAGCTCAAAAACATGGTCAAGGCCGCTGGGAGAGCTAGAGAAGAGCTAGCTTAAGATCAGTGAACCGATTTCCTCCGCAATTCTCCTGACGTCGACGTCGAATGTATAGTGGACTCTCGTGAAGTTCTTCCTGAACTCTATCACCCGCCTCCTCACCTCTGATGAGTCTTCTCGACCCTTCACGACCCTGTAAATGAGCCCCGCCACTTCTATCATGTCGTCCTCTCTCATTCCGATCCTCGTAACCTCTTGGACGCCTATCCTTATCCCGGATGGGTTCTCGATGTCGCTGGGCCCATCCCATGGCAGTATATTCTTGTTTACGATTATGTTCGCCTCCTCTAGGGCCTTGGCACACTTCGCTCCGCCGCCATCGCCTCGGACGTCAAGGAGGACTTGATGCGTCTTCGTGAATCCCCATTTCTCGCCCAAGACCTTGAAGCCCCTTGCATGAAGCTCCTCAGCCAGGCGCCTCGAGTTCCGGAGTATCTGGCTCGCATACTCCTGCCCAAATTCCCTCATCTCCAGCGATGCCACGCCGATGGCGGCCAGCCTATGGAGATGGTGGTTCGAGACAAAGACGGGAAAAACGATCTTCGATGCCCTCTCGTATATCTCGTCGCTACTCGTTATTATCGCCCCACCCTGCGGACCTGGAAAAGTTTTGTGTGTCGAGGTCGTGATCACATCCGCTCCCTCCTCCAGCGGATTCGGGTAAACCCTGCCGGCTATGAGGCCGAGGACGTGTGCCGCGTCGTAGACCAGCTTTGCTCCGACCTCGCGGGCCGCCTCCGAAACCTCCTTAACCGGGTGCGGGAAGATGATGACGCTGGCTCCGAGAACTATAATCCTCGGGAACCTTTCCCTGATAATCTTGACGGCGCCATCCACGTCCATCATCATTTCCTCCGGTATTATCGGAAGCTCGATGGGCTTAATCCCGAGCCTCCCGAGTATCCCATATCGGGAGTGGCTGACGTGAGCTCCTCCGGGCAGCGGCAGAACTGCCGCCTCATCGCCGGACTTCGCCAAGCACGCGAATGCTGTCGCGTTGGCGATCGTGCCCGAAATCGGCCTAACATCAGAGTACTTTGCCGCGAATAGCTCCGCGAAGATCCTTGAAACCCTGACCTCGAGTTCGTCCACGTACCTCGTTCCTTGGTAGAAGCGCTTAAAAGGCAGACCCTCCGCATAGCGGTGCATGGCGTCGGAGAGGTAAACAGCATCAACAAGAGGCGATGTAACGTTCTCGGACGCTATCAGATTAATGCACTCACTCCTTCTCCAAACATTATGCCTCTTGGCCAGATCCAATATCTCCTTCAGCTCGTTATCATGCATGTCCTCTTTCAACCAACTTGAGCGCAGGAGATGTCTTAATAAGCTTTCAAGAGATATCTTAATAGGCCCTGATGTTCCGAGAAGTTCCATGAACTCAGAAATACAGAGAGCTGCTAGAAAGCTGAGCCTCGATGTCGCGTTGCTCGCGAGCTTCAGCTCCTTATACATGGTTGTCTTGAAAATGCTTCCCGGAATACCGGCCATAGGCTTCCCCGGGGTAAAGATCGAGATCGCCGTAGCTCTCTCCCCAATTTACGGCCTGATATTGGGCCACGTTCTCGGGCCCGCTTCGCTGCTCATCGGGACGCTCATGGCCATGACCCTTCTCCCGGGAAAATACACGCTCTTCAACTACGTGACAATATTCGCCGCGCCGCTCGGCGCGCTAACATCCTCCCTCACCTTCGATCAAGGGAGGATGCTCGGGCTCCCGAAATGGGTTTACGCCGTCGGAATCTACGGCGCGATGCTGGCCATCTGGTATGCGACGGACGTCGGGAGACTCACAGCTATCTTCACGATGTACTATGTGGCCGCCGTGGTGCTGGTAATCGCCGGCGGGATCGCCGGCTCCTCGGGCGGGCGGATTGGGCGATCGACCCTCAAAATACTGGCTGGATGTGCTTCAGGAATCTTCGCCGATCACTTTTACGGCAGCCTTGCGGCGATAATAGTCTTCAGGCACATGCTTGGATCATTTGATCCGGAGGCCATGGCGGCCTGGTACTTGGCCGCGATCCCAGTGGTGGGTATTGAGAGGGGGCTCATGATCGTCTTCTCGTTCGCCGTGGCATTCAACCTCTATCTCCTCCTCAGGAAGTCGAGGTATCTCAGGGCGAGGGTGGAGTAGTTTGAGCGGTTGCCCGAAGCGCATCCTGAATGGGCCTTGCGGCGGGATGAGGCAGGATGGCACCTGCGAGCTTGGGGATAGGCGATGCATCTTCTCAGAAAAATATCCGTCAAGAATTATCCTAGATCCGGGATTCAAGTTTAGGCCCGAGGTCCGGAGGAGGCAGAGCTTCACTAGGCTGCTCATGGAGGTTGAGGAAGAAGCTGTTTGGATCGCCGAGATCCCGCCGAGCGTTAAGGCGTTTGAGGATATTGGTCTTCTTGAAGATCTATCATTCACAGCTCTAAGCGTTCCCGATAACCCGCTTGCGAGGCTACACGTTGAGCCCACAGTCTTCGCCCAACTGCTCAAGGAGAAGATTAGATGCGAGCTCATGATCCACCTCACATGCAGGGATTTGAGCAGGCTCGCGATAAAGTCTAGGATAATGGCGCTCGGGTTATGCGGCGTGGAGCACATCCTAGCCCTTACGGGAGATCATCCGAGCCTAGGGCCGGAGGAGGAGACGAGCCCGGTCTTCGACCTTGACTCTATCAGGCTGATTTACTTGGCGAGGATAATGTCGGATTATGGCTTCGATGAGCTGGGAAATAGGCTTCAGCTCAAACCGAGGATGCAAGTCGGCGCGGGGTTGAATCCCTATCTGCCACTAGAGCTCGAGGTCTCGAGGGCCCTGCGAAAACTGGAGGCCGGAGCAGAGTTTCTCGTAACCCAGCTCATCTTTGATGTCGAGCCCGTGGAGACTCTCCTCAGAGCTTTAAAGGATGCTGGAGTGAGCATCCCAATCTTCATAGGATTCCTGATAGCTGAGGGGGAAACTGCTCGCCGAGCCATCGAGGTTATAGGGCTATCTCAAGCCGGCATCCAGCAGGATATCGGAAAACTTGTTGAAGGGTACGTGGGGATGCTTGAAAGGCTTAGGAAAGTCTACGGCCCGGTGGGCGCCTTCGTATCGACCTTAGGCAAGATTAAGAACCTCGAACCTTGGGATCAGGCTTTCAGGTCGTATTTCATGAAAGCTTAAAGTAGAATATGCGCCATAAATCTTAAATCAGGAGTGATGGGAAGACATTTTAGATGATGACCGCCCGCATCAGCTGAGTTGTGATGATGGATCAACCAGCTGAAGTATAACACAATGGGCTACTTTTCATTACATGATCAACATTTTCATTACTTGATCCAGGGCTGGATTAGTTTTAAAGCCCGCCTACTTCCAAGAATGACTGATGGTTGAGGATCTCCTAAAATATGCTGTTGAAGAGGCCGGCATGCTTGGCGCCCAATATGCAGAGGCCAGATATCAGAAAGATGTCAGGGATGCCATTCTCTTGAAAAATGGATCTCCGGAGATCACCGCGAGATCCGTTGATGAGGGTATTAGCGTGAGGGTTCTCGTGGATGGGGCTTTTGGATTCTCCTCAACGCCATTCCTCAGTAGATCATCTCTCCGGAAGGCATTTAAAGCTGCCTTCTCCATGGCTAGAGCAGCATCGCGGCTTAGAATGGAGAAGGTCGCCCTAAGCGAGGAAGACATGTCCAAGGCGAAGGTCGAAGTGAAGCCGAGGATAAGATTTGACGCCGTTGACCTCGGTGCTAAAATAGAGTTCCTCAGCGAGGTTGACAAATCCATTTTGGAAGTCGCTGAGAGGCGGGGTGTAAAGGCGATGAGGATCCTAGAAGTCGGGAAACTCGATCTCGAGAAATGGATTATGAATAGTGATGGCGCCGACATCTTCACACGAATCCCGAGAACGTATTTCGAGTACATCATAACGCTCCATTCGCCTCAACATGGCAGCATTCAAAGGTTCCAACATCTTGGAGAGGCCAGGGGCTGGGAGGCCGTCGAGGCATGGAGACCGGTCGAGACCATATCTGACGAAGTTAAGCGGGTATCCGAGGTCTTGCTGCACGGCACCACTCCGCCGAGGGATGCCGTCGACGTCGTGCTCGGGCCGGAGGTCGTTGGAATAATCTGCCATGAATCCGCCGGACATCCGAGCGAGGCGGATAGGGTTCTCGGCAGGGAGCTCGCTCAAGGAGGTGGTAGCTACATCAAGCCCGAGCTGCTTGGAACTAGGATAGGTTCAGAAGTTGTAACCGTGGTTGATGATCCGAGGGTCTCAAACTCCTTCGGTTATAGCCCCTACGACGATGAGGGCGTCCCGGGAAGGGAGCGGAAGCTGATAGAGAATGGTGCCTTGAAGGAGCTTTTACATAACCGGGAGACCGCGGCGATATTCGGTGCTAAGAGCAATGGAGCAGCAAGGTCAGCGGGCTACGACCTTGAGCCGATCATACGGATGTCGACGACGTACATGAAGCCCGGAGACCACTCATTCGAAGAGCTTATCGAGGATATACGTGAGGGTGTCTACATCAGGAGCTACCAAGAGTGGAACATAGATGACAAGCGCTGGAATCAGAGATACGTCGGCGTCGAGGCATACAGGATTGCTGGCGGCGAGCTGAGGGAGCCCGTGAGAAAACCAGTCCTAGAGATTACAACAGAGGAGCTCTACTCTTCTGTGGATGCTGTTGGAAGAGATCTAGCATTCTTCGCAGGCTACTGTGGGAAGGGAGATCCGATGCAAGGAATTCCGGTCTGGATGGGCGGCCCGCATATCAGGCTTAGAAAGATGAGGCTAGGACTGTTTCCAGCACAAGCGGATTGAACGATTCACCTGACGCTAGCTTAAGAATTCTTCGAGCGACGGTTGGCCCATCCGCTCCTCCGCGCCGAAGATCCTCTTCACGTTCTCTAGCGCGAGGACTACCCTCTCCGCTAGATAATCATTCCTGATCTTTTTCAGGAGAAGGTTCTCAACCAAGTTCACATACTTCTCGACAGCCCCTCTAAAGACTGTTTGTGAAATCTCTCCTCCACAATTTACACACTGCCCTGTTAGTGGTGGTCTCCGATATTTCGCCCCGCATCTCTTGCACTTGAATTCTTGGAGAAGGAATGCCCTCATGTTTCCGAGTATGTCGGAGAGTAGGTGGGTCTCGACCATCCTCTCAACGACCAAGTACTCATCGATCGCCTCCAACTTCTCAGCTAGCTCAAGCTGCCCCATTATCTTCTCGAGCATGCTGCCATATCTCTTATAAGATGACTCCACGGGATGAGAGACAAGGATGCTCTGCGGGTGCGTAAACCCCACTCTCAAGGGCTTACCCTCACCGAGCAAGGTCTTTATCGTCGGAATTTTCCCGGCGAGCTCAGATATATTGCCCTCGCGCTCCGCAAGTTTGTAGAATTCCAGCGGGATCCAGCTCACGACATCAAAGTTATGCGCCTGCTCATCAACCTCCTTCGGGTCTATGATCACCGTGAGAAGAAGCGGGGCGTCCATCTTCCCACCGATCCTCCCGGGAAGATAGAGCCTCGAGAAGTTTATCAGAGGGTCCAGGAGGAGCATTATGCTATCTTCATCCCCATCACAGTCCCTCCTTTTCGAGGCGTGGAAGACTGGGTGTGCGAAGCAAACTAATGAGTCCGTGAAGCCTATTACCCTCCCGACGACGCCGGCGTAGGTGTGCGGCGATAGGACAGCCACCAGCGCTCCCACAACGTCATCGACCGATTTGAACTTATAGAATGGCTCCATTCCGGCGAGCTTAGCAAGAAGCTCGTCAATAAACTTAGAAACTTTCAGAAAGTACTCCGCGGCCTTGCGCGGAATGATCACATCCTGAGGCTTAAGCTCCAGTATCTGATCTGGAGAGATGAGATCCCTACCACGTATGTCATGCGTGTATCCAAGCTCTTTCAACTTCTCGACTGAGGTAGAGATCTGCCCGGGGGTGAAGTGAGTTAGGGGGGCATTTGTCGCGTCAAACCTTATCGTTCCATCCTTGTATGTGTAGAGGCCATACTTTGCTCTGAGAATTCCCTTCTCTAATAGCTCTGGAACCTTTGCAACGCTGTTGAGGCCCTTGACGCCTTTAAGCCTGTTGGGCGCCTGCTCTGAGAGCCGCTTTAGAGCATAATAGAGTTCCTCGCCAATATTGATCATAAACTTCTTTGAGAATTTTAACCTGCCACCGCATCTCGGACATTCTGCGCCCTCCTGGTAATTCGCCTCGAGCCCGCATTCCAGGCACACTCCAATTATTTCGGTTGCTTGCCCGCAATATGGGCATCTCTCCCTCCATGTTATCTCGCCGCATTCAGGGCATTTCCTCGTGCAGAGATCGACAGATATCTTTTTACCATTTTTCGCTGCGGCGATTAAATCCCTCATGCTCCCCCCAGCATCGGCTATTGGAAAGAGTATGTTTACGGGCGGGCTCATTTCCCTTTGAGCGGCCTTCTCCGGCCTACCCATCCTAGCCCCTATGAATGATCCAGCCTTATCCCGCTGAGGTATGCTTGACAGCCTTTCAACTGCCGAGATTGGGTCATTTCCCTCCAGTCTCCCATCGCTGAACGGTCTTAGGCATGCTAGGAGCATCTTGAACCAGGTTAGTGGTATCCTCAAAGAATTGTTTGAGGCGAGGTGCTCGACGAGTATTTTTGTTAAGATTTGCTTGGCTTTCTCGTCTCTCGGGAAAAGTGCGTAGCCATCTTTTATCTTAAGCTCCCTCACACTAGCCTTGATCCAGCTTCTTAGGATCATAAGATCCTCAATTGATGCATTCTTCCAGAAGGGAAGGTATTCTGGATGCATGGGAGCCTTCAGGATTATGCTAAGTCTTATCGCATCCTCAATACTCGGTTTTCGTAGAATTGGATCCTCTAAAATCCAGTTGGCTATCTCCTTGAGATGCGCTGGCGCCGTGTCCAGCCTTTCTTTAAGCTCCTCCGCCCACCACTCCTCACAATATCCCGGTCTCCTCACCTCAACGTTATTCTCGATCAGGTCTCCTATCGAGATCAAGATGTCACCGAGAAACAGTATCTTCTCAATCTCACCCTCGATTCTCTTGAAATCTTCCTCGGATCTGAGCTTCAAGACGCTGCCATTATCAAGCATGACTATGGGCGGTTCGATAGAATCTACGGGCGAGACTATCCCACCTTTCCCCGGATAATCCAACTTGAGTTGCGTTCCCGTCGCGAGATACCCCTTCAGGAGCTTGAGCGTCAATGGGTGGAGGCCTACTGCCTGCATTCCCGTTGAGAAGGATCTTCCATATCTTATCCTGAGACCTCCAAAAGTTTTCGAGGAAGATAAGAGCGGTCTCCCGCCTACGAGCTCGTCTAGGTAGCTTTGCTCATCCTCATTACTCGTTAATTCCTTCATGCGTTCCGCAACTTGTCTTATCCAGTCCCAGCCTTCGAGGCCAAGCTCCTCAACAAGCTTCAAGACCTTCTTCGCCCTCCCAGCTATTCCATCATTCACCACTCTCAGTGCTCCTCCCCTGAGGTAGTTCGTCTCGATTCTCGGGAGGTCTCTGAAGGAGGATACTTGGATCTTATCCGTCGCGACGCCCGTAACCTCGACTGGGAGCCTTCTAAGGATGAATTCTATAAGGCCCTCGGGCACATTATACTGGAACCTAGAGACTCTTCTTTGATAGGCTCTAAGCTCCTCGATGAACCTCATAACCTCCTCGTCAGTCGGCTTATACCTGTCAAGGCCGAGCAGCCTCCTCACATGATCAGCTAGCAGGATTATGGATGCAAGCTCGGTCCCGCCGGCAGATCTTATCGGCCCCGCGAAGTATATTGAGAGGTGCCTGGAGCCGTCTGGATTCTGCTTAATCTTAACATCCACTATGCCCTCCGTCGGAGCAGCAGTAATGCATGGAGGAGTTAGGACTGCCAAGCAAGTCCGGATTACTTGAAGCGCGAGTTCTTCATCTTCCATTTCTCCCTGAAGCTCTAAGACGAGATCCTCAGCAAGCTTGAACGCGAGCCTTTCCTGAGAGATCTTCCCAAAATACTTTCTGATCTTCTCGGCGACGCCACTCGGGCCTACTAGGAGTTCAACTCTCTCCGCCAAGTCTTTGGCCAGAAGTACCTCGACCTCGGGTATGGGTGACCCTATCCTCCTGCGAGCCTCAACAGCAACCTGATAACACCTTTGAAACTCCCTCTCTATAAGCGCTCCATAATCATGTTCTTCGTTCATCTAGCATGCTCATAACCCTTGGCCGATATTTAAGAAATGATTGATCAGAAGACAGCCGTATTCTCAAGAAATTTTGCTCATCTCTCTAAGATTTATGCAGGATTTTGCTGAGAGCATCTAGCAGTTCCTCGGCAACTTCTTGAGGGTGCTTTAATGAGGGTTTAAGCCCGAGGAAGCTCAGCTCTCTGGTCAGGGATGCTATTTGCGGTGGGAGCAGATTACAGGAGAGCGGTAAATCCTCATTTAGGAAGATCTCGTCGGCGCTTCCATCAGCTACTATCCTCCCACGCTTCATCAGTATTATCCTAGGCTTGAGTTGGGCGATGAACTCGACATCATGGCTTGAGATTATTATCGTCCTATCCTGCTCCCTGAGCAACTTAATCATCTGCATAAGTTTCTCCTTTTGGAGCTGATCCTGACCTGTTGTCGGCTCGTCTAAGGCTATGACCTCGGGCGACCATGCGAGGACTATTGCTAACGCGAGCCTTTTCTTCTCACCACCGCTTAAGAGGAAGGGGGATGATTCCGCATAATCCATGAGTTCCATGAAGTTCAGCGCCCATTCAACTCTCCGCCTCACAACCGATTCCTCGTAGCCGAAGTTTCTGAGGGCAAAAGCGACCTCCTCCCAGACCGTGCTCGAGAAAAACATCGACTCAGCATTCTGGAAGACTAAGCCCACCTTCCTTGCTAGCTCGGCGACCGTCGCGCTCCTCGTATCCACGCCGTCCACGAGCACCCTGCCCCTAGTTGGCTTCAGAAGACCATTAAGATGCTTGAGAAGAGTCGTCTTGCCGGATCCATTCTCGCCCATCAAGGCGACTATCTCGCCCCTCCCGATCCTCAGGCTGATGTTATCTAGGGCCTTGACGCCGTTCGGGTAAACATATTCGACCTCCTCAAAGCTTATCATCCAATCAGCCTCCTAACCTTCTCCACGAACTCACGGACCGTGAGCGGGATCTCATCAAACCTGAGGCAGCCTTGATGGGCGTTCACGTACCTCGCGACCTCGGAGACCTTTGGAGGAGCGACGCCATAAACCAGTAAATTTCCATCTCTTAATATTAACTTGGGATCTCCATCCCTGACTATTGCTCCTTGATCCATTACTATCAGCCTATCCGCATGTGGGAGGAGGAGCTCGAGCCTATGCTCCGAGATTATTATCGTTAGTCCCTCCCGCTTATTCAGCTCCACAATCGAGTCTATCAGATTCTTTGCGGAGGCCGGGTCAAGGGAGCTCGTGGGCTCATCGAGGATGAGGATCTTGGGTCTCATCGCCAGCACGGATGCTATGGCTACCTTCTGCTTCTGGCCCCCGGAGAGCTCAAAGGGAGACCTATATCTCAAATCTTCTATTCCAAGGGCATTCAACGCCCACTCAACTCGCTCGAGAATAACCTCTCTTGGGAGCCCCAGGTTCTCGAGCGGGAAAGCTATATCGGCCTCAACGCTCAGAGCGAAGAGCTGATTATCCGGATTCTGGAAAACCATTCCAGCAACCTGCGATATTATGTGAGTTGGCGTATAGCGGGTATCCTTGCCGTCGACCAGAACTCTCCCGGACATCTCGCCTTCATAGAAGTTTGGTACGAGGCCGTTGAGGCAACGGAGGAGCGTGGTCTTTCCGCACCCGCTTCTTCCTGCGAGAGCCACAAACTCGCCCTTTTTCACCATTAGATTCACATTTCTGAGAGCATATTGCTCGCTCCCATAATATCTGAAGGAAAGATTCTCGACTTGTATTATGACCGGGGCCTCCTCGGCCTCTCCCTCGGTCTCGCGTCTATCAGTTCCAAGCATCTCTCTAAGATCCCCCTTCGAGCTCTCTAAGAAGAAAGTCTTTGATGTTGATGCCGTATACATAAAGGTTATTATTCAAGAGTGAGCGCAACATTCTTTTTATTTTTCCTCTCTTTAAGGTTTTATTAACCGTGCAGTAATTCCCAGCTTTTCACCAATAACCTCCATACATCTTGAAATGACCCTCTCGACATCTCTCTCCTTACAATAAGCTTTGGCCGCCATCGAGTGTCCACCTCCATGCCCTCCGAACTCTTCTCCGATTCTTGCAGCAATATCCTTTCCAAGATTTATCCCTGTTGCGTCAACAAATTCTTTCAGCGCCCTGAAGGATATGCTAACACCTTCATCAGACTCTCCGCCGATGATTGCTACGTGGGCGCCGAGGTTCACGAGGCTCCTAGCGGCTGAGCTCTGGAAGCTGCTAAGCCTGCTAACTGCTATGACCCAGTCGCCAACCCTGTATATGCGCATCCTCGCGGCCGCCTTGAGCCTCGCAATCCGCTCCGATAAGTCCATCTTGATCTCAAGCCCCTGAAGAAGATCCCTCGGGTCAATTCCGCGCGACGCAAGCGCGCAGGCTTTTCTAAGGGCTTCACGATCCGCCACCGAAAGCCTAACCGTGTCGTAGTAGATTCCGGCGAAGAGCGCTTCAGCCTCCTCGATCGAGAGATCATAACTTAAGTACGTGGCGAGATCAAAGACGATCTCGCAGACTGATGAGTAGTCGTCTAAGGCGTATACTTCTGCTCTTCCCTCAAACTTCTCCATGCTTGTCGAATGATGGTCTAGAACCATGATGGGTTTACCTGAGCTAAGTATTTGGACGCTTTCTCCCAGCTGTTCCGGGGAGCCGCAATCCAGCACGAGATACACGTCGGCGTAATTAATATCTTCGGATGTGCTCAGGCCAAGCCTATTCATAAGAGCAGTGCTATGCGTTGAGGGCCCCTCGGGGATCACGAAAAGCGTCCTAGACTTCATGAGCCTTCCGAGAATGTTTGAAAGCACGTAAGCCGCCCCGATAGAGTCAGGGTCTCCACCAACATGTGTTAGGATCATGATGGTTTTTTCAGAAAAATCCCTGAGCCTTTTCGCCATGAGCTCTATTAGGGCCGCGCTCCTCATTAAGCACCCTGTCCCGAGAGAAACTGTCTTAACTCCTTTTGCAAGTTTTCAAGCTGTTCCCTAGTCCTCTGTTCCTGCTTCTCCAAGAGCTTCAGCCTCGTCTCGGTGAGCTCCTTCCTCTCCGTAAGCTCCCCCACAACCTTCTGCTTGTCAATCTGAACTAGGACTGGGCCAACAGCCTTGTAAACCGCGGCATCGTCCGATACTTTTTGAAGCTCCTCGAGAGCGTTCTTCACCTCTGTGAGCTCCATCTCGAGCCTCTGCTTCTCAACTAGAATAGCGTTAAGCGTTTGCTGAAGCTGCTGAAACCTGATAAGCTGTTGCCTAATACTTGGAGGAATCTCCCCTTCGCCAGCAGACATCTCAAGAAAGCCGTTTACCCGAGTTTAAAAGATTTCCGAGCTTTCTATAGCTCAAGAAATCTGAGGGATCGCAGGCACGCGTCGATAAATCTTATGAAGGAGTTTAATGCCGCTCTAAGGGCAACTGGATCCATCGCGCGAATTTTTAGGATAAGGTTTCCGGCTTCGGCGCTTATCTCCGCGGAGGCCCTTTTCGATGGAATATCTATCGCCTCAAAGGTGAGGGCCCGGCATATAGTCTCGGCTTCCCGCTTGTTGAGGTAGAAAATTACCTCAAGCTCGAATTCACTTCTTTGAGGAGGGCGTCCAGGCTCCTCCCGCGAAGGTGTAGCCGCATTTCCTGCATCTCCAGATTCCAGCCGCAACCCTTCTCACCTTTGGCTGGTTACAGTTCGGGCAAACGTGCCAAGCTCGTTGCTCCCGCTCGACCTCGGCAACCCGCTTCCTAAGGGTTGATCCATACCTGGCCCTGAAGCGCTTCGCCGGGTTCCCCCTGACCTTCCCGACTTGCATGAGCACATTTTCATCTTCGGTAATATAAATATCATTTTGACCAGTTTTAAAAGATCCAAATTCTTCGATGACATTCGAAGAATTTGGGGCCTGAAAATTCAAAATTCTCTTTCGAATTTCGATTTTATGAAGGGGCTTTTCTAAGTGGGAGAGATTTATATATGGAAGATAGGTTAATGAAGGAATTCATTATTAAGGTTGATAAAAAAGGAAGGATTCTCATTCCTTCAGAGATTCGAAAACAGCTCAACATCAAAAGCATAGTCAAGATTACTCTCGGGGAAGGAGAGATGATATTAAGACCTATAGAGGATCCTCTAGAAAGGATCGAAAAACTCGTCCTTAAGGGCACGACTGATGTTGAGGCGGAGATTCGAAGACTTTGCGGAGTGGTGGAGAGTGAGCTTAATAAGGCGACTTAAGGATGGCAATATTAATAGAAACAGATCTCATTCTGAGTTTAATCTCGCCAGAAGATAAACGCCACAACGTCATTTTAAGGCTCATCGACAAACTTTCCGGAAAAGCGAAGATATCTCCATACTCGTTTATGGAGCTGAATCTCTTAATAGAATCAGGGGAGGTCATCGTGCATCTGTTCCAGAATTTTACGAGCCTTAAGCAACCTCTTAAAATATAGGATGATAGAAGCATGCCCGTTAAAGGTTGAATACCACCGAGAGGCCTTTATCTTAAGGAGTAAGTACAGTGCGCTAACATATTTCGACAGCCTACATGCAGCTGTCGCAATAATTGAGAACCTAACACTTATAAGCTATGATAGGATATATGCGGGTCTCACTGAAGTAAAATACATACATCCTGAAGATTATCGAGGCTGAAATATTCTAACTAAGACAAGCACCGGAGAATCTTTAAGGCTTCTTGACTGTTACATAATCTCAATCTTATTAGCTATCGTTGTCCAGATGAGGTGTGCGGGGATGTAAGTTTCAGACCTCGAGTTTTCTAAGAAACGCTGGCGAGCTTTACGGGAATTTCTTGTAGAAATTTCCTCCGAATTTCATTTGTTTTTTCGGCTACGACGTCTACGAGCCTGTCCATTAGCCCGACCGGTATCTGGCCTGGAGAATTTTTCTGGACGCAGGTCATATTGCCCTTCTCATCGGTACCCATGACTAAGGAAACGTCTAGAGCCTTCTCCTCCTCGAGCTGTGGATCGATCAAGAACCTCTCGCCGATTATTCCAACCATCACCGTGAAGGGGAGGGCGCTGAGCTCGGGACTGAAATATTCTCCAGTCTTCTGAGGTTTGCCATCAACAATTTCGTATCTCGGTATCTTTGCGGTCGCGAGAGCGGCGAGGGCGGAGATCAACGATGGATCAAAGTAGTTTCCATCATAATCTAACACGTAGATGTCGATAAAGAGTATGTAGACTTTCTCGCCCTTAACTAGACAGAGTTTCTTTAAGTCCACCACCCCGCTTTCCCTTAAACTCCTGTCAACAACCCTAGCAAGTTCTATTCCCCTTTCATCCGGAGGGCCTGGTTCAAAGCTTGCTGAGGCCAGTGGAAGTAGCTCGGCATTCACTGTGAATGTTCCTTCATCGGGCCTATCGGGGAATGGTGCTCCTACCTCAACCTTTATTCCGGTAAGGATCTTTGTGCTCCCCATAGAGACTAAAGCTGAGCCATCGGCCTTCGTCAACAGGCCGGTTTCAATCTTTATCGGCCTAAGATCCGCTGGCCGCCTTCCATCTATTCGCTTATCCTGGAGAAGCAAGCTGTAGATTTTGTTCCGCATTATGCTGGCTGTTAAATCCTTCTTGGGCGTGAGGGCCATATCCTCAAACCTCCTCCGGCGAGAGTTCGCTGAACTTTCTCTTCAGAACCTCTCTCTGAAGCTTATAAATCTCATTTATCCCCTTCTGGGCTAGAGCGAGCGCTCTCCTAAACTCATCAATTGCCATTCGGCCATTGAGCTGGAGCATGACTATCGAGTTGAATCTCGGGGCCATCGCAACCGGCATATCCGCCTCGCCATACTTGTCTTCTAAGTCGCATAGGTCTAATACGAGGTGGCCATCCACCTTCCCGACGGCAGTGGCCGCAATGAGGTCTGCCATCGGGATCCCCGCATCCGCTAAGGCAAGAGAGGCCGCTGTAAGCCCGGCAGTCCTAGTTCCACCATCAGCCTGTATAACCTCTACATAGACGTCTATCGCTGCTCTCGGAAACTCTTCTAGGAACGTTACTGTTTCAAGGGCCTCCCTGATCACTTTTGAGAGCTCAATCTCTCTCCTAGTCATGCCCAGCGGCTTACGCTCCTCGACGCTGAAGGAGGTCATATGGTATCTACAATTCAGTATCGCCCTATCTGGTAACGCTAAATGCCTTGGATGGGCTTCTCTCGGGCCGAAGACCGCGGCGATGACCTTGGTGCCCCCAAACTCGATATATGCTGAGCCATCGCTCTTATCCAGCACACCTACCTCCATTTTTATTGGTCTGAGCTCATCAGGCCTCCTCCCATCAATCCTTCTACCATTCTCATCGATTAATCTCTCCGGTCTGGGTATTCCAGAAAACTCCAACAAACCTAAATCAACACCTGCTGGGATTACTGATCATTACGGTATATATGAGTTTGCGGTAAAAATCATCCTCCTCCCAGAAGCTCTTTTAAGAGTTTCTCAACCCGCTCCGTGAGCCCCGATGTATGCGCCTCCTCCTCAATCATCTTCACAGCCTTAACCGCCGCAAACTCGGCCTCCGGGGATGGACCATTAATCACGATGAAGCCATTCTTGCCTACTATTATCTCGCAGCCCGTGAACCTCTTTATCAGATTTATCATCGAGCCGCGCCTCCCAATAAGCCGCGGGATCTTAGCTGGATGAATCTGAATTAGTAGACCGCTCTCGATTCGCCTTACGCGGCTACGCTTGTCTATTACTACGCCGCCAAGCCCACTCTCTTTAATCCTCACGTAGATGACATCTCCGACCTTGAGCCCCGTGCTTATAACCTCCTCCCGATCAGGTATCCTGATTATTCCCTTAAGATGCCTTCCCAAGTCTACCTCAAAACCATTCGGCTTTACATCCGATACTATTCCCACAACCCAGTCTCCAGGAGCGGGTTTATAAGCGGCCTTGAAGGGCGTAACCACGACCTTATCCTCCCTTACCGATGCGAACCCTATTCTCGCGGCATAGATCCTCCCGCCGTAAGCGTATGTTCCCTCACCGCTCCTCTTACCATTATCCGATAATAGTTGGCCCGGCACCACGATCTCATGCTCCGAAAAGTATACCGGCATTATACTCACTCCTCCAGTTGCGTTGCCTCAACCCTACCGGAGGTAATCTTGTTCAGTCTATCTATTAGGTCTATATGGAGGCCTGCGGGAACCTCGACTACCCCAGTCCAGCTTCCATCTCCGCTCCATTGCTCGCGGATCACCTTGCCCATGTTCCTGATTATGCCGTAGCCGCGCGCGGCGACATCTGCGGGGAGCCTTATCTTGAACTTGAGGACACCCGTCTTGATTGGGAGTATAGGCCTAAGCTTCTCGATGATCTTGAGAGCCTGCTCCTTCGCATCCTTGAAGGGGTCTATCTGGATGCTGGCCTCCTCCATCGCGAGCTCTATCCGTTGGGGTGGATGCGGGAGGTTTGTCCGAGGATCTATCGCGTTCTTCGCTATGAAGTCTATTATCTGCCTCCTCTTGTCCTCTATGAGCCTCTTCCTCTGCTCAGCAGTTATCTGAAGCGTCCCTTCCTCTAGAATCTTCTCTGCGATCTTTACGGGATCAGTTGTGCCGAACGTCTTCTTGAGGGTCTCCTCCTTAACCCTGATTCCCTTCTTCGCATCCTTGTAAACCTCCTCGTAAACCAGGATTCTTGAGATTGATATTTTCTCGCCCATCTTATATTTTAGAGCATTATCTGGATCTACAAGGATCTCGAACGTCTCGCCGTGCTTCTCGAGCCTCGCGATCGTATAGCTTTTAGACACAGATCTCGCCCCGTGAAAAACGCTAATCGGGGTTTAAAATGCCTTTCCTAACCCTCACCAAGCCTCTTCTTTATCATCGGATCTAGTATCTTCTTTAGTTCATCTTGGGACATTGGAGTAAATTTTCTCGTGGATGTTGGGACCGTCGCAAGTCTCACAGTCCAGTTAGCATCTATCTTGTCGGCGGATTCAACTAGGCATTTGACCGCGAGGGTGATTGCCTCCTCAAACTTCACGCTCCGACCATACTCCGCCTCGAGAATCTCCCTAACCTTATCAGCACCTCTCCCAATAGACCACGCATCATACTCTAGGACCATGCCGCTCGGCTCCGTGTAGAATACTCTCGGCCCAGTTTCATCCACACCCGAGAAAAGGAGAGCGACACCGAATGGCCTGACGCCAGCATGCTGCGTATACATCTGCATGACATCGCCAATGTATTTGGTGATTGCCTCGACGGTTGGTATCTCATCATAGGTGAGCCTGAGTATTTGAGCCCTGACTCTAGCAGCATCAACGAGGACCCTCGCATCAGAGTTCAGGCCGGCGGCGACCGCGCCGATATGGTCATCTATTTGGAAGAGCTTCCAAGAATAGTTGATGTTCTGAAGCTTGGTATGCATCCTCTCCTCAACGGCTAGGATGCAACCATCATCACATGCCATAGCCATCGCCGTCGAGCCAGCTCTAACAGTCTCCAGAGCATACTCAACTTGATATAACCTACCCTGTGGAGAAAAAACTGTTATAGCCCTGTCATATGCCCCAGCGATCCCCAGAGCCATTCCTACTTCCTCCAGGGCTAAAGACGTATGTGAGCAACCTAATTAATTTTGGGGTTGGAATCTCGCCGGGAGACTAAGACTAATATACGAAGAGGGTATTGTGAGGAATGCCGCGGTCCTATGGATCTAGCATTAACTCTCCTCGGATTCGGGCTAATTCTGCTGGGATCGCTTCTAATTCTTTTAGCGGCTTACTTCGGGCAGATGAAGGTTCGGGGAGGGGGCCTAATCCTGATTGGCCCCATACCAATAATGTTCGGCGACAAATCTCCAGGAGTAATACTACTAGCAATAATGCTTCTAGTGCTTATCTTCCTCATCCTTCTCATGTTTATGGCGCCATGAGGTGAGAAGACTTTGAGAGATTTCCTGAAGGTTTTACCTGAAATCCTGCCCATAATCCTTATACTAGGCATAACCCTAATTCTAATAGGAATATTCCTAGTCATTTTGGGGACAGCGCCCTCGCGCGAGATTGTAGAAGCTGAAAGTGGAGGTTTGTTGATGATAGGCCCTATGCCAATAATATTTCATGGAAAGCTTGGGCCCCTCGTGGGCTTGCTGATCCTCATCCTGATAACAATAATATTCCTTCTACCCTTATTGTACCTGTTCATGCTAACTGCTAGAGGGCCTAGAGAGCGGGAAAAAGCCAGCGATTAATGCCAGAGCGGGGCTGCGGACAACACATGCCACGTTCATGAACTTTGAGATGGCCAAGGCCTCAAAATGTATTTCTGGAACGATAAACGCGGTGTAGCGGGCCGATCAAATCTTAATTAGCTTTTCATCCCCATTATTGTGTGTCCGCGCAGCTGGAGAGGCAGATTATCCGCGGGCGAGCCTATCTTAGGGGTTTGAGGAATGTTAGGCGTGGGCTTCTCACAAGATCTAAGATCATAAATATCTTGTCTAAGAAGGCTTCAACGATCTCGCAGATAGCGGAGGAGGTGGGGCTGGGCGAATCCTCTATCAGAAGACACTTGAAGAATATGCTCGCGGAGGGTATTGTTGAGAGGTTCAGGTTTAAGGGCAAGGTTTTATGGAGGCTGAGCAGATCAGGGCAACTCGACCTAGAAGAGGCTTTAGCCTAGCTTCCTATGGAAAGAGCTTATTCATTACTATTGTTACGGCTATTAGCAGGCCTGCTAGAATCAAGATGAGCTCCGGTCTAATCTTGACGCCCTTGGCTTCCTCCTCGAAAAATCTTAAAAGGCCTGCAGCCGATGCTGGTAATGGGGCACCTCTACGCCTTCTTGTGGACAACTCGCTCGCTTTCTAAGCTATGTTCCATCCTATTAGCTCTATCTCTCAATTGCTTCGGCGCGGAGACCTTTTCTTCTGAGGTGCCTTGCAAGCTCCTCAGCAAACCCGTAGACGAGGTATATCCGCTCGGCTCCGCTCTCTTCCGCGTACCTCACCAGCCCTGAGAAGTCAGCGTGTCCGCTGAGAGGAAATGCGGCGTCAAATCCATTTAGCCGGTATCTTAGAGCCCAGCCCGTGGCAGCCGCCCATCTGATCCGATGCTTAGAGGGTGGGCTATACTTCTTGCTGGAGACATATACGCATTCGCCCTGCCTAAACGCCTCGAGACCTTCGGGACTGTTTACTGGAAGGTGATCGAGCTTAAAGCCGTGTTGTGAAAGGCTCTCCGTTATTCTATCTATAGTAAAGCTCGTCAGAGCGGGGATCTTGAGATAGGCATTGATGAGACCTATTATCTCCTGAGCCTTCCCGAGGGCATAGACCTTGAATGCAGGTATCTCTCCCTCCCTTATCGTCTCAATTATCCAGCGGATGATCTCGGCATAGATCTCCTCTCTGGCCGGGAAGATGTAGCGCGGGGAGCCGTAAGTCGCCTCAAGTATCAGCGTCTCAGAACCTAGGGGTTTCGCACCCTTCAATATCACACTATCATAGGTATTTATGTCCCCTGTGTAGACTAAGCTTCCCCCATCACCCTCTACGAGAAACTGGCTTGAGCCAATTACATGGCCCGATGGATAGGCTGAGATCCTGATATCTCCGAACTTTACCCTTTCCCCGTATTGTATTAGCTTCTCGAATCTATGGGAGCCGAAGAGCTTTAAGACGCACGCGGTCTCTGGCGTCGTTATAATCTTGTTAGACCTGCCTGGAGCATGATCTGAATGAGCATGCGAGACCAAGCTAATGCCATCATTCTCTGCCTTCGAGTCAAGCCATATCCTCTGATTACCGGCTTTTACGAGAAGCCCGCGCCCACCGAGAACCTCCATAAAACTTATCCCCTACTATTGGTTTGTTCCGGGTTAAAGATGTTTCATCTGCAATATCATGGTTTATAAGTTCGCCTTTTTCCCAGCTAGTGAGAGTTGAGAAGCGCCACTTCGCAGCTGTCCTCATTGTACAAGTTTCTCTGGGGCATCCCGTTACGCGGGAGGCTGCTGGTTCCAGCGATAATGGTTCACGCAACGATATCGCTCATAATAATCTTTCTCGGCGGAGCTGGCGCCTACTCACCCCTAATTATAGCCGGTTTCATGGCAAGCATTCTAGTTGGCTGGCTTCTAGAGCTCTCGGGCATCGACCTTGGAATGGTAAACCTAAGAAGATTAAATCAGCTTGCGATCGTAAATTCCTGCTTCATAGCCTTTGGACTGGCAACCTCAATGACTCCGCTTGGTCTGGTCGCTTTAACCGCAATCCTGAGCGTCAGCTCCTTCATGAGGGGAATCATCTTCTTCACACTCTCTGGAAAGAGGCTTCCGAGAGCCCTGCCCCTCTTTATGCTAATCCTCTTCCTAGAGGCGGCGCCAACACTCCTTCTCCAGAATGCAGCTTATGGAATCTCAATCCTGAAGGGCTATCTCATCGGAGCCTCCATCTCCCTCCTACTGATGCTCATATTCAAGCGCATTCTATGGATTAAGGGCGCTCCCGTAATTGACTATGTATCAGGCATACTCGCTTACCTTCTAGACGATAGAAGGGATTGGTTGAGAGAACTTACAGAAAGACTTGACGATGAAAGTTTCGTGAAGCTGGATATATTGGTTTTCAGGAGTAGTGATCAAAAGCCCGAGGCCGCGATCCTCATCCCCTATTTCCACCCCGGCCCCTTCAAGGATTATGGGAGCAGCGGCCTAATGTATAGCATACACGAGGAATTAATGCGACATGGCGTTAAGGCTATCTTCTTCAAGGGATTCTCAAATCATCAGGATAACTTAATTTCAGAAGATGATTGCAGGCTTATCTTGGGGAGAATTAGGAAGCTGATACTTGATGATCATGAGGATCTCACGTATTTCTCTTACGCGTATTCTCCGCAAATTCTATGCGAAAGTCATGTTAAGGGCTTACTCCTAGGAGTAGGGAATGCGAGACTTCTCCTCGTCACAACTCATCCGGAAGGCATGGAGGATATTCCAAACATAGTCTACGATGACAATAGAGACCAATTCCTGATACCCGTTGACTGCCATAACAGCTTCTCGGAATCCGTTAAGGACTTAGATGATAATAGCCTTGAGATGATTTCTAGTCTTTTGAGAAGGGCTGAGGAGATGGAACTCGGTGAGAAAAATAAGCTAATATTCGGTTATGCGCAGATTGAGCTTAATGGGTATTCTAGGGAGGATGGCGCGGGTGATCTAGGGGTTTCCGCGGCGGCCTTCATCTTCGATGGCCGCCCTTCCACGATAATCAGCTTGGATGGGAATAATTGCCTACCCCAGATTAGGGACATGGTTATTGAAAGGCTTAAGCCTCTCGGGTTTGAGTATATGGAGGTCCTAACAACAGACACTCATGCAGTTAATGGGCTTAGATTTGGCGGTCGAGGATACCATCCCCTCGGAGAGGTGGTTCCCGCAGAGATAATCGCTGAGGCGGCTGAGGAGGCGGCTAAGAGGGCCCTAGGAGCGGCTAAGCCCATGGAGGCTGCGTGGGTTAGGCTGAAGTTCCCCGGTGTTAAGGTCATGTCTCAAAGTTTTCTCCGAGAGGCTGCAATGAGAACTAGGCAGGGAATAACCATCTTTCTCCTCTTCCTGATAGGATCATTAATGGCTGGAATTATTCTCTGAGAATGCTCCGAAAACAAATAATTACCCCCTCGTCTAGATTTCCGAGTACGGATGTCAAGATCTCAAGTCATAATCGGTAGGAAGAACGTAATGAGGTACGTCACGGCATGTATAACCCTGTTTAATAAGGGGGAGAAAGAGATACTTCTCAGAGCAAGGGGAAGGAACATAGACAACTGCATAAAGACGATAATGCTCTTAAAGAATGGGTTCTACTCGAACCTGAAAATCAAGGAGATAAACTTGTCAAGTGATGAGCTGCGGAGAGATGATGGGAGAGTGATATATGTAGGGGTTCTTGAGGCTGTAATAGCCTTATAGCATATCCTTGGTGGAGTTCTATTAGCAATGAGGAAAGATTTCCCGAAGATCGAGCGGCTCCCAACCTCCGGCAATGCCGCGAATATAATCTCAAGAGATGCTGAGATGATGTCGCGATCATGTAGAAGAATGTTTCCGATCGTGGTGAAGCACGTTGAAGGGTCCATAGTCTTCGACATAAACGATAACGCGTACATAGACTTCACGAGCGGTTTTGGGACTCTGCCCTTGGGAGGGCGGCATCCAGAGATCATTAAGGCGCTGAAGGCGGGGATTGAGAAGTCGCCGTCTATTCCGCCCAGTCTATATTCCGAGGAGGTTGTTGAGCTTGCTGAGGAGATTGCGAGAATAGCGCCAATCAGAGGTGATGTGAGGATACTTTTCCGCGATAGCGGCTCGGAGGCAATTGACGCGGCGGTTAGAGCGGCAAGGTGGCATTCTGGGAAGAACGTGGTCCTAACCTTTCTTAGGGAATACCATGGATCTACGGAGATCGCCTCGATTCTATCAACTAGCTTGAGGGCTAGAGGATCATCTTCAAGAATACTTGACGTGATTTATGGTTTTGGCCGCGACTGTGCCGCCTGCCCGCTCGACCTGGATTCTGAGAGATGCCGGGCTGAATGCCTCAAGCTGTCCCGTGAACTCGCCGAGTCCGTTGCTCCTGACGATTTGGCGGCGATAATCTTCGAGCCAATAAACCTCAGAGCGCCCATGCCCCCATCAGCATCTTACATGGAGGCCCTCACGAGACTTGCAAGGGATGTAGGTGGCCTACTCGTAGCGAATGAGAGATTCACCGCGCCCGCTAGGACAGGTAGATGGCTTGCCCTAGATCACTGGAATCTTAAGGTTGATGCTGTGTGCTTAGGAGAGCAACTCGCCTCTGGGCTTCCCCTCGGAGTCCTGATAGCTAGGGAGGAGGTTCTAAATTTAGAGCCCTCGGAGCATGATGCGTGTGGTGGAAGCATATTATCGGTCTCTGCGGCCCTCGCGACGCTCAGGGTCATTAAGGACGAGGGTCTTGTGGAGAGGGGTGAGAGAATTGGTAGGAGGCTCTTGAGGAGGGCCGGTGAGCTGGCTGAGGAGCTGGGCTGGAAGGCTCATGGGGCTGGAATGCTCGTCGGCATAAGACCTTTAGGCGAAGATGCGAGAGCTGCCAAAAAAAGGGCGAGGATTATCTTGGATGAATGTTTTAGGGCTGGATTACTCCTCTGGAGAATAGGAGCCACGATCCTAATCACTCCCGCATTAAACATCGAGGAAGAGCTTTTTGAAAAGGGCTTAGAAATACTCGGGGAAAAAGTTGCTGAGATTAGCCGACGATCTCAAGCTTCCTCAATCTAACTCCCTTCTTGTGTATCGTGTAACCGCACTCCTTGCAGATGAGCTTTAGGGTCTGCTTCTGGGTTGTTTTAGCCTTCTTCCGTTGTATGGGATACTTCTGGCCGCCGTATCCTTGTAACTCCCGCTCGTGGTGCCTAGCACCCCTGGCCAGAGACCTCTCCTTACCCTTCTTATAGAGCATGACCTTATGCTCCGTATACTTCCGACAACGGGGGCAGTAGGTGTTAATCGATGTTGGGACTTTCAATTCAAGGGCGAGAAAGTTCCGCCGATAATTTAAGGATGTCGCGTCCAACAAGCTCAAACCTAATTAGGGGAAAAGACCCTGAACTCGGCTGAGACATGGAGGTTGACTGGGAAAAGCTGATACCGAAGCCTAAGTCGAGATTTCTCCTTGTCCAGTGTAATGAGTGCGGTCATAGGCAGATATTGTTCGACCATTCGAAAATAGAGGTTAGATGCCAAGTATGCGGCGCGCCCCTAGCCGTCCCTAAGGGGGGCAGGGCTAAGATCTTGGGAAGAGTGCTAGAAATCTTAACTTAATTTATAGCTTAAATTCATGATCATAGCCAAGTATTCTGGATGTCGGAGTTTGCTGAGCGGGATGCTCCTGCCGTTGATGAACCCGTTGTCGGCTTGGTTAAGCGCGTCGAGAAGTACGGTGCATACCTGGATTTGTTGGATTATCCTGGCTGGGAGGGCTTCGTCCATGTCTCGGAGATCTCGCTTAAATGGATAAGGAATATACGGGATTATCTTAGAGAGGGTCAGAGAGACGTATTCAGAGTTCTTAGAGTGAATCTGGCGGCAAAGCAGGCGGACGTCTCCCTCAGAAGGATTTCTCAGAAAGAACGGGAGGAGAATATGCGCCTCTGGAAGCGGAAACAGAGGCTGATAAGAATTCTGAAGTTCCTCTCAGAGAGATCCGGTAGGAATGAGGAGGAGCTGAGAAAACTTATAGTCGAGCCGGCATTAAGGCGGGGCTTAAGCCTCTATGATGTCTTATTAGAAGCGCTCGAGGAGGAGAGCCTTCCAAGCTGGATGGAGATTGATGAGAATCTCGCGAAGCTGCTGATGGAGATTGTTGCTCAGGAGATAAAGATAAGGGAAGTAACCGTCCAAGGCATCCTCATAATGAGTGTCCCAAGAGGCGATGGTGTCGAGGTAATAAGGCGCGCGGTCAGTCTAGGACTTGAGGCGGCTAGGAAGGAGGATGTGTCGATAACAACTATGGGGGCGCCAAGATACTTGGTAAGGGTTAAGGCCGAGGATATGGAGAGCGGGAGAAAGATCATCGAGAAGGTTGCAGAAGCCTGCCTTTCAGTCGTTAGAGAAGCCGGAGGAAGAGGAGAGCTTCAGATGAAGTGAGCGCGTGATGCCCGGCCTTTTCAAAAAATGCCTTAAATGTGGCAGATATACCATCAGAGAAGATGCATGCCCAGCATGTGGAGGCCCGTTAAAATCCGCTCACCCACCCCACATCTCCCTTAAACATAGGTATATAGACCTGGTGGCAAAGGCTAGGCGTAGAGAATCGTAACGGGTTTCGCCGTAGTTGTGGGGGAACGATTTAAATTTCAGCAACCCAGATCCACTAGCAGTATGCTTTCTCGCAGAACGAGGGAGGATGGCATAATCTTAATTGAGCTGGATAAGTCAGCCGACTTAAACGGTGCTCACGTGATTGATGCTGCCCCATCCGCGGGCATAGCGCCCTCCATAGCGGTTAATTACATGGTAGAGAGGTTGAGGCCCGTTAAGATCGCGGAGGTAAGGTCGCATTACTTCCCCCATGTGAGCCTAGTAAATAATGGGATTGCGTCCCAGCCGAAGATAGAGCTCTATAAGTATGAGAATTATGGAGCAAAGCTCGTGTTGATCTCTAGGAACTTCGTCATGGAGGATGGTGAGGTGAGTTATCTGATCGCGGAGAAGATATACAGCTTCTTGATGAAGAAAAATGCCAAAGATTATTATCTATTGACAGGTGTTAGGCTGACGGGGTCGAGGGGTGTCTATATAGCCTCAACCGATCCCGAGGGAGTTAGAGCATTCACTAAAGCTGGCGCAAAACTCCTAAGAAGCCTAGACGAGGTGCCCGCCGACAAATTATCCTCGCATCTCATGCACTTATACCTCAAGGGAACGGGAAGAGTCTGGTTACTCGCCGCCGAGGTCATGCCCTACTTCCCGGATCCGGCGGCAGCAAAAGACCTCTTAGAGTTACTATCTAGGGTTCTCAAGTTCGAGATCGATCTGGGAAAGCTCGAGGAGGAGATTAGGAGACAGAAGGAGATCATCGAGGAATTTAGACGGGACTACGAGAAGATGCTTCAAGATAGGGTTAGGGGCGAAAAAGAGCCTCACTATATAGGCTAGTCGACCAGCTCGTAGATATAGACGTAGGCGTAGCTCGTGTATGGCTCATCCGAAGCATAAACTAGTCTGAAGTGTCTGAGACTGGGAGGGTTATAGACGTGGTATGTTTGGCCGCTAACCTGATAGGGCTTAAAGGGTATTAGCTGGCCGAGCGTCGTCCTGCTCCAGAACTTATCGGTCGGATTACCCTCAGCAGTCATGTACTCGCTCTCATTGAAATAGTGTCCTTCCTGCACCGCTATTCTCAACATCCAGATCCATTTCCCCTCATCCCCGTATCCGAGAAGAACTCCAGCTTGCTGACCGTATGGGTAGTGGGTGACGAAGACTAGGACATGAGTCGCTCCAAGATTCTTGAATATCCTATAAGCTGTCTCCTCATCAGAAATGAAGGCATAGCCCACCTCGCCTATCTGGGTCGAATTGAGGGTAGCGTTATCCACGATGCTCGTCCTATTCCCGAGGATTGTTATCCAGTAGCCGTAATCCCACCAAGAGGCCACCACAGCGTCCCCCGGTAGATTCTCCCTCATCCACTCTAAGGCCTTAAGCCATGCAGGGATCTCCGCCCTAACCCCAAGCGAAGAAGAGACCACCGTTGGAGGAGAGTAGGCAGCATCTATACCCGATAAGGAGTATCTGATCCCATAGGCGGCTGGTGTGAATGAAAAGAGAAGGATTATGCCGACTAAGAGGGGTGTGAGCAGGTAATACTCGACGCCGACCACCCTCCTTCTCGGCTTGAGCGCCGCCTTCAGGTTCCTCGCGAACCCCCCAACAAGTTCCGCGAGACCAAAGCCCGCTAAAATCGCTACTGAGGGGGCCGCTAGGGTCGATAACCTAACCATTGTAGATGAGAAGTATACGCTCAAGATCGTGAATGCCGCAAGGGTTAAGTCCTCATCCCTTCTGCGTCTTAGCGCGTAATAAAGGCCAGCGATCATCAAGATCGACTGGAATCCGAGGTCCCTGAAGAGTATGCTCCACGTCGAGAGCTGGTTCTCGGCGACGGATACGAATATCGGCAGATCGTATCTGATTGATGGAACGAGGACGCTAAGGAACTTGAAGCCCGGAAGCCCGGCGGCACCCAACATCATGATGGACGCAAAGCCCATCACACCAGCCGCGATCACATAATATGGAAGATGCTTGGCATGCACTCCTTCGGGGAGAAGTTTCGAGATCTCGAAGGATAGGAGTATTATGAATGCGGCGAAGCCGGCGAGTATCGTCACTTCCCTCAGATATCCTGGGCCGAGCTTTGGAACCATCAGCGCTATTAGGGTGTACGTTGAGAAGGTTATGGTGAAGGCTGTTAGCATCCCCCTCCTGTATCTCCCGAGGAGGGCGAGTAAGACCGTTATCAGGGGGATGAAGGCTAGTGGAAACCTCGCGGCACCCCAGCTTGCGGTCATGTATCCGAGGGATAACCCAGCTAGAACCGAGTAGGCTACTACTCCTCGCTCACTCCTCTCTTCCTTTAGCGCTTGGACATAGGCCCAGATTCCTATCAGCATGAGCGGTAAACCTATACTTTCGTCATCGAACCAGCCGAAGAGACTCCTTTCAATGTGCCCGCTACTGATTGCTAGGAGGAAGGCTGAGAGGAGTCCAGCAGGCCTTCCTCCCAGCTCCTTTCCCAAAAGGTATGCGAAGAGAATCGCGATCACTGCCATAAGCGGTGGAAGCATCGCCGCAAGCTCCAGCGAATTCACCTCAACCCCTATCCCGTGAAGCACATGATAGATGAATGCAGCCATGAATGGTAGGCCTGGAAACGCCGATCTCCCAACATCCCTTCCATAGGGATACCAGGATGAATAATCATGCCAATTGAAGAATTTTATGAACCCCATCCAACCATTCTCAATAACGTAATTCATCTCTTTAAGCTGCATCCAAGGATCGAACTCCATCAGATAGATTCCCCATCTCATGGGAAGAATTCTGATCATGAACCCGAGAAGGAGTATTGATATTAGGAGGAAGGCTTCGATAAGAATTAACTTCCCCTGGAAAAATCTTCTCACAATACTGGCTAGCCTGCCGCCGAGCTTCCTCATCAATCTCAGGGGCACCTATCCTAATCCAAATTTATATTTTCCCCTCTCAATAGGACTCCTAGGATTTTATCTCGAAGTGCTCGCCGGAGCAATGAACGAAGCCCTTAATTCTCCTGACAAAGGATACGCAGACGAAACACCTTAAGAAGGGCACTTTCTCCCCCTTTAAAGGACACACAACATACTCTTTCTTATCTAGGATGCGTCTTCCCGCGATAGTTTTTAAAGCTTCAGAAACCTCTTTCTCAACCTTCAGCGGCTTCTCCGCCACCTCGACCTTTATCACAAATTTGGGCTCCTTAACCATGTGAGTCAAACATACCTTTAAATCACTTCTTTATTTCTTTTGATTTATTAATTAGTTAAGTTTGGAATTAAATGATGAATGGAGATATAGATCTCTCTAATCTATTCCCGGTAATTGTGGATGAGAAGACCGGGACCATGCTTTGGAAAGATCTTAGAGCCCTGACACTCCAGTACACTATTCCCATTAGTAGGTTGAGAAAGTTCTACGAGGGAATTGCTAAGGGAAAGCTCTATGGTACTAAGTGCCTCAAATGCGGTGCGAAATATTTTCCCCCGCGGGTGGATTGCTCGCGCTGCGGGTCAAGCGATGTTGAATGGATTGAGGTTGGCAAGGAGGGAAAGCTACTCGCTCACGCAGTTGTTAACATTAAGCCGGAGAGCTATCAGCAGTATGAGGATTACGTTGTTGGGATGGCGGAGATGGATAATGGATTCAAGATACTGGCATGGATTAGGTGCAGGGACCCGAGCAAGCTGAGACGCGGCGCGAGAGTAAAACTCGAGATAGCT
>CALJVH010000031.1 GCA_937974645.1 uncultured archaeon
CTAAAGCCTTCATCTACAACTCTTTCTCACGCGCTGGAAGAGTACGTTTTCGAGATCCGGCTGGCTGGGATGCTTCAGTTGGGAGAAATCTTTTAAGAGACTTGGCCGGATGTATTGGCATGCCACTCAAGTATGGTGAGATTGAGATTACCTGGCTCGGTCACGCGGCGTTCATGATCGCTCATCGCGGAAACATCATCTACATAGACCCATTCAATATACAGCCCAGGGAAAAGGCTGACATCATCCTTGTAACTCACGAGCACTTCGATCACCTGAGCTTAGAGGATATTAAGAAGGTAATTAAGCCTGAGACCTATCTCATCGCGCCGGAGAACTGCCGGGAAAAGCTCAGGCTCTTGAAAACTGGGGTGATTAAGCTGGTAAAGCCCGGCGATAGTATAGAGGTTAAGGGTGCGAGGATCGAGATGGTTCCAGCCTATAACATAAACAAGTTCAGGGCTCCCGGAGTCGTCTACCACCCGAAGGAAGAGGGTTCCGTCGGATACGTCCTCGAGCTCGATGGCGTTAGAGTGTATCATGCTGGGGATACAGACTTCATTCCTGAGATGAAGAGCCTGAATGTCGATGTAGCGCTTGTCCCCGTTAGCGGAACCTTCGTAATGACCGCGGAGGAGGCCGCCGAGGCCGTAAACACCTTTAAGCCCAAGATAGCAATACCAATGCACTATGGGGCGATAGTTGGATCGAAGGTTAATGCTGAGAAGTTTAAGAAGCTGGCTAAAGTCGAGGTAATAATATTGGAGAAGGAATAGGGCTGACTAAGAAACTGGCCGGAAGATTATTCCGAGCTTCTCTGCATAGCGATAGGCTTCCTGCATCTCCTCCCAGCTAGGCCTTCTCGCCACATCCGGATACTTTTCTGGATTTCTCAAAACTAGGTGCTCCGGCCTATACTGCTCCATTATATTCACCAGAACCCTGTCGCCGATATTCTCTGCGATCCATTTCAGGATTGGCTTCGTGTCGCATTCGAGGTGGTTTGGGAGGACTAGATGCCTTATGATCATGTCTCCATGCCTCGCCGCTAGGAGGTGATTTCTCGTTATAGTCTCCCTATAGCCGAGCTTCCCGCGGACATTTGACAGCCTAGCCGCGCACTCATTGCTCCAATACTTGAAGTCGGGAAGCCATATGTCCACTAGGTCTAGCAGGAGCTTCATGGATTCCATGCTTAGGTACATGTTGCTGTTCCAGAGTATGGGCGCGTTCACGTCTAAATATTTCAGCGACTCTATTATGATCCAGGTATTGGGTGTCGGGTCCCCGCCCACATAGTTTATGTTCGCGGCTCCACCAAGCCTCAGGTTCTTCGCTATTAGTGCCAGCTTCTGCGCATCCACACTCACGCCAGCTCCCTCAAAGCCTCCCCTAGGGTGCGAGATATCCCAGTTCTGGCAGAAGACGCAGTGAAAGTTGCATGATACGAAGAATATTGTCCCGGATCCTCCCTGCCCTTCTGTCCCGATCAGCGGCGCCTCCTCGCCGTGGTGGTGGAAGAATGAGGCGACATATGTCTCATTTCTGAGGCCGCAGACCCCCCTCTGCCCCGAGGCTCTATCAACCTCGCACCTCCACTCGCAGAACCTGCACCTCCTCAGAATCCTCCTAGCGAGCTCTATTTTCAGGTCGAGGTATGAAGGGCTGGCGAGCTTAAGCTCCTCCTCATCGATCCCGGAGCCGTGCATCTGCTTAAAGAGCTCCTTCGCCTCGCAGTGAAGTTCATCGTGAATTCTCCAAAGCTCCTCCTCGCTCAGCTCCTGAATATTGCCCGGGGCCCTAATGGATTTAACGATCATGAATTTTGCCGGGGTCTCGTCTAGCATGACGGAGCGGTACCAGCTGAGCCTTCTACGTACCTCTGGGTCATTCCAGACTAAGGCCGCGTCAGGCCTGATCACTCTAACCCACAAGGAGCTCCCATGAATTAGGCTTGTGGATCGCGTTAAAAAGGCTTCTTATCCAAGACCGGGCTTTTTAGTCCTTGAATGAGGGCAGCCTAACCCCTCTCTGGCCCTGATACTTACCTGCGTAGGGCTTCTCGACAGGAGATGAGAGCTTAGCGAATACGACGTGGAGGAATCTGTTGCCCGAGTATAGCTTTACCGGGAACTCTCCTCCGACGAGCTCTATCGTGAGCTGCCCCTCGAAGTTCGCATCGATTATCGTCGGCGGTATGGTTAAGCCTATCCTCGCATAGCTGCTCCTCAAGTTCACGAACCCCATCAGGTCTAGGGGCAGCTTGATATACTCTGCCGTGTGAAGGAGGACGTGCTCCCTCGGCCTTATCACAAAGCTATCTCCCTCCTCGATCTCATAGAATTCGGAGACGTCATCGCCGTGGACGTCCAGAACCTTATCCACGGGCTTCAGCCTCGCCATCTGCCTCCCAATCCTCAAGTCAAGCCCATTCTCCCTGACCACATCATCCCTGAAGGGCTCTATCACAAGCCTCCCGCTCCTGATATAATTCCAAAGATCGAAGTCGCTCAGGATCAAATACTACTCACCAGCCCCGTATCATCAGCTCAAGGGCTTAAAGAAATTTCTCCACAATCAAGCGGCTTCGGGAATATGTAGAAAGATTCTCAGAAACTACCTAGGTCGCACCTCGATCACGTCCAAGTCTTTTGGAGCGCAAACCCTCCCCCCGAAACTTTCCCTGAGCTTTTCCACGCAGTTCTGAAGCTCCTCCTCCATCTCCGGATAAATGTGCGTTAATATCAGGATCTCCGGATTCACCTCAGCAGCTATTCTCAGGAGGTCTTCCGCCGAGGTGTGCTTGCCCTTGAGCTTATCTGCCGGAAAAGAGCATTCATGAATTAGGACGTTTGTCCCACGAGCGAGTTCGATGAGCCTTGGATCCGGCACCGTGTCACCGGAATAGGTTATCGAGATTGAGGGCAAGTCTATCCTATACGCAATGCCGTTAAAATGGTCAACGGGCTTAGATTTCAAGAGGATATTGGGTTCAAGCTCCAGTACATCATCCCAAACCTCATGAACATCCATTAAGTCGCTGCAGCCGAGGTCTAAGAGGTAGCCGAATAGCCTTCGATCAGAGATCAATAGATCAAGCATCCTCCCGGTGCCCGGGGGCCCGAATATCTTGAACGGCCTCCGATCTGCGAGAGCTTTCAGCTTGAGGAATGGGAGAAGGTCGGAGACGTGATCGAGGTGAAGATGAGTTACTAAGATGACATCAATACTTCCGGGATCTATCTCAACCCTCCTAAGCTTTTCTATGACCCCGGGGCCCATATCAAGAAGGATTCGAAGCCCGTCATCCGCCTCAAGTAGTATTCCCGAGGAGAATCTCTGGCTTGTGGGTATTATGGAGCCCGTTCCAAGGAAGATTAGCTTAGACAGCCTTATTCCCTCCGAGATAGAATCTCAACCCATGGGTTGTCTATGAGGTACGAGGGAAGATTTCCCCGCGTCTTTACCTCCACTTGAACCTTAGCTTCAGCGTGCTCAGCCTCTTCCCCTGCCGGCCGTTGCGTCAAGCCTCTTCTCTCAAGCTTATTCACCTTCTCGATGAGGCTCTTATGATCTTTTTCAAGCCTATCGAGCTTGGCCTCGAGCTCCTCGATTATTCGGAGCAGTCTCGAGATTTGCCTCTTAAGCTCGACGATTTCCCGAGCGCCAGCATGCGTGCCCTGCTCATGATCTTCGATCTTCTTGGAGTCGGTTCTCCTCTCCCTAAGCCTCGGGGGAATGATCTCCTCAGCCCCCATTTTGTCGTAGATTATTAGCCCGAAGCCGTGCAGCATCATAATGTTCTCATCTATCATCTTGACATATTTCCTTGGAACGGCTATGCAAACTCCATCAAACTTGGACCTCATCCTCTCCGCGTGGAGAAGAGCATCTTGAAGAGCCCCCCTGCTCGTTAGAGCGTCCTCATCCAGCATGCTTACGAGTATCTCTCTAGTCCCGTCGGATAATATGAGCCTGCTAGAGTAGAGCGACTCCGGGTCTCTTCCCCTCTCGACCTCATAGAATCCCTCCTCCTCATAGAGCGCTGAGATCACATCCTCTAGCGTGAAGCGGTTACGCGACATCCATCCATCCCTCCATCTTCTCCCATCTCCACTCGTAATCGTGCGGAACCGCGTAGCCGTAGACCATGCATCCCCTCCAGACGGAGTACTTCGGGTCCTCGACGATCGAGATGCTTGCGCCTTCTATCTCCTTCTCGAGGAGGAGTTGCTTAAGCTTCTCATCTGCTTTAACTGCTACTTCCTCGAGGCCCTCCGGGACATTCCAGCTGAAGTTTCCGCCCGACAGGAGTATCCTGGAGTAGAGGTGAGGCTGAAGCTCTATCGAGCACTTCTCGATCGATGTTATCACCGCCTCCGACATATCCATCATGCCGTAGAAGTATGTGTCCCCGAACTTGATATCACTCGGCTTCGGCATTCCCCTCGTGAAGTAGCTCTGGAAGATCTCGTGGCCGGGGTTGAATATGAACTCGCCTATCAGGAACCTCGTCCACGCCATGTCATCTAGGACCACCCTTATCCTCGTCCCGGGAATCTTTAATGAAACCTTGACCTTCTCGGGATTGCTTCTCGCGTACCTGATTGCCTCATCCAGGATTCTTGGGATGAGCCCGATCTCCTCCTTAACGAGTTTCACGAAACTCTCTTCTTTGGCTAAGTCGCCGTAGCCGGCATCCTTCAAGATCTCCATTGTAAGCGCATTCGCAGCCCCTCCGCCCCTATTCAAGGCTATAACGGCGTTTCTTACCGGATACATTGAGATGGGGCATATCTGGGTATTCCCGTGGCCGGACTCGACGACTGTGCAGGTTGGCGTCTTCTGAGCGATCGCGACAGCCAGCGGCTGCGGGATTATCGTTGCAGCTTTAACAAGAATCTTCTCCCGATTAAGTTCTCGGAAGATCTCGAAGAGCTTCTCGTACATGTATCTCGGGGAGACGACTGAGATGCTCGCGACGACGTAGAAGCCCTCGAACTCTTCATCGGGTGGGGCGAAGCTCTCGAGAGCGTATTTCGTGAGCTCCTTTATGATCTTCCATGCCCGCTCATCATCCTTCGCGATGATGCCGTTCCGCATGGGGTAGACCATTCGCTCCGCTAGGTCTTCGCGGGACTCGAGGAACTTCGGAATATCTTTGCCGACAATGATCTCCCTATTAACGCCCATTATCCTCGACATGAGGGAACTTCGGTCAATGAAGTACCCCCTGTTCTCGATTACCTCCGGCACCTCTCCCAGCGTTATTGGGCCGAACTTGAAGTCGCTCGTCCCATAGTCCAGCCCGAACACGTACTCTCGCTTATACTCCTCGCTCATCTAATCCACCCCAGCAGCCTATTGAGAGCGCTCTTCCTATTCCCTCCGCCGAGGATCTTCTCATGAACTTTGACGACGGCTCCTGAATTAACCTCCTTCCACCCAGCCCTATAGGAGATGGTTAGAGCTGCGAGCCGCGGATAAGCTTCTACCCTGAGCTCAACGTCAGAAAATCTCATCCTCGACCTATAGACGCCATTCTCCGGAAGCTGCATCCCAAGGTTCTTGGCAGCCGCCTGAGCTCCCTCGCCTCTCAAGTGATAATAAACGTCAACATACCAGCACTCTCGGGTGAGAAGGCTTAGGAGGCTTCTAAGATCATCGGGCTCCGCCGATTTTACAAGAATAATCACCTCATCGCCTGAGAGGCTGGCCGCCCTGAACTCGGCCTTAAGAGAGCCCCCCAAGATACCGTTTCCCTCAAACATGTAGCCAGCAGCCCTTAGGGCTTCCACTAGCCCATCTACCCCTCGGCTACTCGGCCGAAATCTACAGACTAGTCTAATCTCGCGGCTACTAACCGATCCCTCCGGCACCCCTCTCCGAAGAAACACTCCACCGCCTATAGGATATATTTTGAGGGGTTGGGCGAAAGTGCTAGCCTTACTCGACGAAATCGGAGATCTCCGGGATCTTAAGCGCTAGGCCCTTCCGCTTCCTGATCTCTTGGATAACTTTGTCCTTCAGGGATGCTGGAACCGGCTTCCACGCATAGAATTCCGTTGCCCAGAAAGCCTTGCCCATCGTCGCGCTTCTTATTACCTCGCTTAGATCGAATGTCTCGGCGGCGGGCATCTCGCCCGTTACCACAGTTATGTACTCCTGCTGGGCGACGTTCAATATCCTCCCCCTCTTGCTCGTTATGACCGAGGTCACGGCTCCAAGCAGGTCGGAGGTCACCTTCACCTCTATCTTCAAGACGGGCTCTAGAAGGATTGGGTCGGCGCTTAGGATGCTGGCGTATAGCGATCTCCTCGTGGCAGGGACTATCTGGGCATAGCCCCTGTGGACCGGGTCCTCGTGGAGCTCCGCGTTCACTAGGATCGCCTTAATGCCCCTCATTGGCTCCTCAGCCAGCGGGCCCCGTTCCATTACGTCCTGGAAGCCGGCAATTATGAGCGCCTTCGACTCATGAAGATACTGGATTCCCTTTGTCATGTCCACGAGGATATTGCCTCTCGGATCTATGCACCAGACATTTCTAGCCATGTCAGCGTCCCATCCATAGTCTCTCAGGATCTTAGCCACCTGCTTCCGGTCCATCTCCTCGAAGATCTCGCCCTTCCTGATGAGCTCGACTATCTCAGGCTCCAGGGGCTCTACTTGCAGGTAGATCCTGTTATGCTTGTTGGGCGACTTGCCCTCGAAGACTTTGCCCTTCTCTGAGACAGTCTCCCTGTAGAGTATTATCGGCTTGCTCGCAACTACTTCTATGCCCGCCTTCGCTATCCACGTTAGAGCTATCTCGAGGTGGAGCGTTCCCATGCCGCTTATCAAGTACTCCCCGGTCTCGGGCCTCACGGTCGTAACTAGTGTCGGGTCCTCGATCGAGAGCTTGCCTAGGAAATCCACGAGCTTCGGTAGATCCCTGCTATTCTTGGGCTCAATCGATATCGTGACGACAGGCTCTGACACATACTTCAGGGACTCAAAGGGCACCATGTCAACGATCGAGAGGGTATCCCCAGCCCTCGCGTCATCGATTCCCAGAAGCGCTGGAATGTTCCCAGCAGGCAAGCTTCCAACGATCTCCCGGTTCGGGCCCATATAGACCGTCACTTGCTGAATTCTCTTCGAGATGTTCCTGCCGACGATCTCAATCGTATCCCCCTCTTTGACAGTTCCGCTAAACAGCCTGCCGGTAGCGACCACGCCGGCCTGCGGATCAACCTTAACATCGGTGACGATCATCACCGGCGGCCCACTCTCGTCGCAGCTTAGCATTGCCTGTCCAACCTCGCTATCCACATCGCCTTTCCAGATCTTCGGGATCCTGTACTTCTGGGCCACATGCGGGGGTGGATGATGGTTGATAACCATCTCGAGGATTGCTTCGTGGAGCGGCGCGTTCTCCTGCAGCCAAGCGATATCGTTGTTCTGGAAAGCTCTCATGACGTCGCTGAACTTTATCCCCCTCTTCTGCGCCTGGGGGACCGTGAAGCCCCATCTATCCTTGGCGCTCCCCATCGCGACGGTTCCATTCTGGAAGCTGACCTTCCATTTCTCCCGGTACTCGGGCTCGGCGTACATCTCGATCAGCCTATTAACCTCCATAACTATCCTCGCCAGGGTTTCCTGAATCTTCTCCGGGGTTAATCTCAGCTCCTTGATCAGCCTGTCAACCTTATTTATGTAGAGGACGGGCCTGACCCTCTCCTCGAGAGCCTGCCTCACGACGGTCTCCGTCTGGGTCATGACACCCTCGACGGCGTCCACAACAACTATGGCGCCATCAATGGCCCTTAGAGCTCTGGTAACCCTGCCGCTGAAGTCAACGTGGCCCGGCGTATCGATCATGTTGATTATGTATGGCTTGCCATCCATCTCATAGTAGAGGGAGATATTAGCCGCCTTGATGGTCATCTGCCTCTGCTGCTCCTCCTCCAAGTAGTCAAGGGCAAGAGCCTTACCAGCAAGCGTGGGCGAGAGAAGGCCGGCAGCAGCAAGCAAGCTATCAGTCGTCGTGGTCTTACCATGATCAACATGAGCAATAGTACCTATATTCCGAATGCAATCCTTCTGCCTAAGGATCTCCAAGACTTCACTTATCCTCTTAACCCTCGGCATAAGCTCCCTCTCCCAAAGCACACCCCCTAGAAGCTCCTTAATATATTATGCCCGCCAGCAAGAAACCCTCCAAAAACCCGCCTCCACCAAACCCAACCCGCCACCCCAAGCGATCCGCATGATCGAAGATCCACCAAAGATGAGCGAGGAAAATCTTAAGTTTACCGTTTAAGAATAATCATTAATGGTAAACGGTAAACCATTCAAAAATATTAATTCTTAAATTGCAAGCCGAAATAATAACAATCCATTTCAAACGGGATTAACGATACAACCATAAGATCCCCAACCCGATTTGAAACGCTTTTTCGGGATATTCTCGTGAGCTATCTTCCTATTTTTAGCTATGAGTAGGGGGTTGCCGCTCTTAGCGTGGAAGAATCGTTGTTAATCCTGTTTTTATGGAATTAATATGTGATATGGTAGTACTGTTTGTATGGTATTGCATGTACGGAGGGATTATTTGTGATTTAAGGTAAAATTTTTATTGTAAATGTTTGATGGTAAACTTACTATGCCGCGTATTGGGAAGAGCGATGATGAGGGTGAGGTGGCTGGGGGGAGGCGGCGCTCGGGCAGGTTTGAGAGGGTTGATGAGAGGCTTTTCAGGGAGGCTGTTAAGAGGTCTGTGGGTCAGCCTAGGCTCGCCTTTTATTCCCCGGTTGCTAGCTGCGTCTTGAATTATTGGAAGAGCGCTGTGCCCAGGTTTAGTATAAGCGAGTTTTTGGCTAAGGTTGTTGAGAAGGAGATTGCTAAGGCTTGGCCTAAGCTCTATGAGAGGGCCAAGAGAGAGTTGGGGAGAAGAGCTGGTAGGAGGAGGTAGGGGGTGACTAAATGCTCAGGATTAGGCCCGAATGCATTCCCTGTACTCTTTCTACTGGAGTCAGGATGGCTAAGATCGCTACGCAGAATCTCGAGCTTCAGCGCTTGGCCACTTGCGAGCTGGCTAAGAGGTTCAGCGAAGTTACTTGGGAGGAGACTCCCCTCGACTTATCCTATATTGCTCAACGGGTTATTGTGGAGATAACTGGCGTTCAGAACCCATATCGAGAGATTAAGAAAAGAAGCAATTTAGCTATTTTGAAACGTTACGAGGATTTGAAGGCGAGAGTTAGGAACGCAGCTGACCCATTAGAGGCTGCTGTGAAGCTCGCTATAGCCGGAAATATCATAGACTTCGGCCCCTATGCTGAAGTTGATCTCGAGCAACCATTTAGGAAGGCTTCTGAGGATCTTGCGATAAACGATTACGCGGTGTTTAGGAGGGCTGTTATGGAATCCAACTCGCTACTATACTTTCTTGATAATGCTGGCGAGATAGTGTTTGACAAACTTCTCATCGAGACCATGATCGAGGTTAGGGGAAGACCTTTTGATAAGGTGGGGTTAGTGGTCAAGGAGGCCCCTCTGATAAATGATGCTACATTGGAGGATGTAGCGGAGGTGGGCTTAACCGAGATTCAGAATGCTTCTATCATGCTGGTGGGTGATGGAAGTGGAAGCGCTCCCAGCTTTGAAAGCAATAAAGTTGGGAGATGGATCGAGGAACATGATCTCGTGATCTTTAAGGGTCAGGCGAATTTTGAGGCCTTCAAGGATAAGCGCGACTCCTTCTTTCTGCTAATCGTTAAGTGCCCTGTTATTGCCGAGGTTTTGGGAGTTAGAATAGGTAATATGATATTGAAGTATTCTGCTTCATAAAAGAGGGGGCGGGAAACATAGAAATAGCAGATACAGCGACCCTTATAACCAGATTGACTTATGAACTTTCTTGGAGCACTTCCGAGAAGATTGCTCTTTGAGAGAGGCGGGATCGAGAAGCTCCCAGAGATGCTCTCGGAGCTGGGATCGGGTGATAGATGCATGCTGGTTACTGGTAGAAAGTTCGCAAGAAGCTCGGGGTACTTGGATAAGCTTAAGAAGCTTCTCGCGTCTGCTGGCGTGGAGAAGGTCATAATCTTTGATAAAGTTGAACCTAACCCGTCGGCCAAGATTGTAGATGAAGGCGGAAAAATTGCAGCAGAGCAGGAAGTAGACCTTATGATAGGGTTCGGCGGCGGGAGTGCTTTGGATACCGCTAAAGGAATAGCTGTGGTGGCAACCGGGGGCGGAAGCATAACGGAGTACTTTTATCCCGCCGAAGTAAAGCATCCCATCTTACCGGTGATCGCTATCCCAACTACTTGTGGAACCGGGAGTGAGGTAACGAGGTATGCTGTGATCAGCGAAGCAGGTAGAAAGAACATTGTTGCAAGCGATGGCATGGTTCCAGTAGCCGCAATACTCGATGCTGAAGTCCTCAACTACCTTCCGCGCGACATTCTCGCTCATACAGCGTTTGATGCCTTATCGCACGCTATCGAGTCATATTTCCATGTTAAGTCGAGCGACTTAACCTACATGTTTTCTGTGGAGGCGATAAGAATGATCTTCACAAACTTCATGCAAGCTTATGACGGAAACCCCGATCGCAGGGAAAAATTGCTTTATGCTAGTATGATCGCGGGATTAGCAATAAACTTCTCTGGGGCGGTTATAGTTCATGGGCTTGGATATTATTTGACTGAAAAATACGGCATTCCCCATGGCCTAGCTAACGCCCTCTTCCTATCACAGTTCATAGAGTACTCCTCAGAGAAGACTCCTGAGATATTGATCTCGCTATGTGGGAGGCTTGGAATATCATCCGACGATCCGGGGGAGTGTGCGAAAATAATCATAGGTAAGCTGGATGAGCTACGCCGCTACGCCGGATTGCCGTTAAGTTTACTTGAGGCAGGAGTCCCGGAATCAGAGTTCGAGAGGTTGGTTGAGGAAGGGTTGTCCTATAGGAGAAATGTAGAGAACTGCGTAGCTCCCCCGAGCAGAGAAGATGTCGAGCGCATTATTAGAAGAGCTTTTGGAGGATCCTGCGCATGATTCACACGTACGCCGCGTTTAAGAATATTATCTGGGAAGCGCTTGTTAGAGGTCATAAAGCTTTAATGAAGTGCATGGCCGAAGGATTAATCGGGGTAGAAGGGAAAGGAAGCTTTGGGGATTATTCTCATACATTCGATCTGATCACCGAGAAGGCGATAATAGACTACTTGAAAGAATCTCTCGAGAAGGTCTATATAATCTCCGAGGAATCCGGAGAGATTCGATGCGACGACCCGGAAATCTACGCGTTAATAGACCCAGTTGACGGCTCTAATAATGTCGCTAATGGGCTTCCATTTAGTGCATCTGCAATAGTACTTGCTGGGGGTCCATATTTATCAGACGTCATCGCGGCCGGAGTAGTAGATCACTCTTCAGGGAAAGTCTACCTAGGTGACGAGGGTGGGGTTAGCTTAGATGGCAGGCCTCCAAATCTTAAAAGAAAATCCAGGCTTTCGGATGCATTGGTTTTCCTAGATCTAGCAAGCTTGGAGAAGGACATGGAGGACTCTTATAATCCAACTGAGCTGAGCATACGCCTAATTAGAAGTGTTAAGCATACGAGGTTCTTCGCGGCAGCGAGCCTGGAGATAGCATATATCCTGGAGGGAAGGGCGGACGCGTTCGCATGTTTCTCCAGGGATCTTAAGCTCATGGATTTCGCCGCGTCGATATGCTTGTTGAAGTGGGCTGGAGGAGCATATAAGATCCTCGGCGGGGAAGATCCATCGCTACTGGATACTGGGAGATATGGAGTTGTCGCGGCCTCGAGTAGGGTGATTCTCGAGGAGATTCTGGCACTCTGGGATTAACACTTATATCCTTGATTTGTTGGAAGCCACTTACAATGAAGCCGAAAGTGTATGTTACTCGCAGGATCCCGGAGACGGGGCTGAGAATCCTGGGGGAGTATTGTGAAGTTGTGTACAGAGACGAGTTTGCTCCGCCGACCAGAGATGAGCTTCTCGATGCTATTGAGAATGTTGATGCTATCTACTGCACATTGAGCGAGGTCATCGACAAAGAGGTAATCAATAGAGCTGGAAGGCTCAGGGTAATCGGAACCATGAGTGTCGGTGTTGATCATATTGATGTTGAGCATGCGACTAGGAAGGGAATATACATCGTCTATACTCCCGGGGTCCTGACTGAGACCGTGGCCGATCATGCGTGGGCGCTCCTATTAGCGGCTGCTAGAAGAATCGCTGAGGCGGACTCTTATGTGAGGAGGGGTGATTGGAGGATCGCATGGGCGCCTACAATGATGCTCGGATACGATGTCTATGGAAAGACTCTCGGGATAATAGGACTCGGCAGAATAGGGCAGGCAGTTGCGAGAAGGGCTAAGGGTTTCGACATGAAGATCTTTTACTATGACATCGTTCGTAGGAGGGATCTCGAAGAGGAGCTCGGCATAGAATATGCTCCGTTAGAGAAGCTCTTGATGGACTCAGATTATGTGTCGATTCACGTTCCATTAACGCCGGAGACTAGGAAGCTCATCGGTGATAGGGAGCTTAAGCTCATGAAGAGGACCGCGATCCTAGTCAATACTTCCCGTGGACCCGTAATAGATCAAAAAGCGCTTGTTAAGGCCTTGAAGGAGGGCTGGATCGCCGGCGCCGGGCTGGACGTCTTCGAGAAGGAGCCGATAGATCCCGATGACCCGCTCCTGAAGCTGGAGAACGTCGTCCTCACGCCGCATATCGGAAGTGCATCCCATGAAACTAGGAATAAGATGGCTGAGCTCACGGCGGTCGGCATAATCAAGGTTCTGAAGGGAGAGAAGCCCGAGAATCTCCTTAACCCCGAGGCAGCAAATATTAGGCCCCTAAGCGAGGTAAAGGTTCTCTGAGGTGATCATCATGGTGGAGCTATTCTTTGACGGGGATCTGAGCCTGCTCAAGGATCTAACGATAGCTGTTATCGGATACGGCAATCAGGGAAGCGTTCAGGCGAGAATTCTCAGGGAGAATGGGCTCGAGGTCATAGTTGGCAATATAAGGGACGAGTATTGGAAGAAGGCTGAGGAGGATGGCTTCAAGGTCTACGAGATAAAGGAGGCCGTTAGGAAAGCCGATGTTGCATTGCTATTAGTTCCTGACGAGATCGCTCCCGAGGTCTATTATGGCGAGATTGATGAGGGGATAAGGAGGAAAAATTTCTTCCTACTCAATTTCGCGAGCGGTTACAACATAGCTTATGGGCTGATTAAGCCTGCTCCGAACGCTGATGCAGTGATGGTGGCTCCGAGGATGTTTGCTTGGGGGATTCTCGAGAGGCATAGACAAGGGCTTGGATATCCCGTCTTGCTGGGCGTCGCGCAAAACGCATCTGGGAAAGCATGGGATTATGCTCTAGCCCTCGCTAAGGGGATAGGAGCCATCGGGCTCCCCGGGGGAGCAGCACTCAAGTCATCTTTCGAGGAAGAGGCTTTCCTAGATCTGCTGAGCGAGCATACCTACATCCCGCTCCTAATAGCCTCGATCATGGCCTACTTCGAGATTGCAACCAAGGTCTATGGAGCTTCGCCGGAGGCCGCGATCCTAGAACTCTATGCATCAGGCGAGCTTGCCGAACAGGCTAAGGCCATGGCGAGCGAAGGATTGATAGAGCAGCTGAAGTACCATTCTAGGACGAGCCAATACGGCCAGCTAACCAGAATACGCAGATACTATGACATAGTGAAGGAGGTGGTCGAAAAGGAGGCCGAGGAAATCTGGAGCGGAGAGTTCGCGAGGGAGTTTGCTGAGGAGAAAGCTTCACAAATGATTGTCATGAACAGGTTGAAGAAAATACTCCAATCCAGCGACTTGGTTACGGCCGAGGGAAGGGTTTTAAAAGCCCTGAGAGAATGAAAGGATGAACAGGCCCTTACCGAAAGCTAGCATCGAGAATTTTTCCTCAATTCACAGCAGTGTATTAGGCTACGAGCCCTCAGGAGGGAAAGAATTGAAAAGGCCATCCACTTACTCAGAACTCTTTACTTGATTCTTCCAAGCTCTTTAAAGATGCTCAGGAACTGTCGCAGTAAGGCCTCGAAGTCTAGCATTATTGTTATCAGCCTAAATCCTTTGTCAACGACCATCTTCAAGTACTCTGTATCGAATGCGTGAGTGCCTGCCGCGATATCGTATTTTCTGCAGATAGTCACCACTTTCTCCATTGCCTCCTTAAACCTCGGATGATCATATTGTGTCGGGATTCCTAGGTTAACTGTTAGATCCATCGGGCCAACGTATACGGCGTCAATACCCGAGGTTGAGGCTATTTCCTCTAAATTTTTGAGCGCCTCATCGGTTTCCGCCTGCACTATTATGACCCTCTCCTCCTTCTCGAACCGCTCATAATAATCCGTGAAGCTCCTCGCGCCGTATCCAACAGCCTTCCTCGGCCCCGTCCCCCTAACTCCTTTAGGAGGATATGAGGCGTATTTCACTACTGCCTCGGCCTCCTCACGCGTATTTACCCATGGGACGAGTATTCCCTCAGCCCCGATGTCTAAGGCTCTCTTAATTGCTACCATGTCATTCCAGGGTACTCTTACGACCGGGGAGATGCTTGTCCCTTTCAGCGGCATCATCAAAACTTCTATATCTGAAATCTCGAGCGGTGCGTGCTCCATGTCGAGGATCAGCCAGTCGAATGGTAGCCCCGATAGAACATCAACGATGTCAGGATGATTTATCGTTACCCATGTTCCGATGATGAGATTTCCATCTTTCAGGCGCTTTTTTAGATCCCCCATAGGTTTTCTCAGGTAAAGGGCTGGATCTCCAATATATATTTGTGCATTACCGTGTATTATTCATAGCACATAATTATTCACCGCGCTGGTTAGTAGGTGCTAGTAGCCGGCCTTGTATTCCTCTTTCATTCTTCCCAGCTTTGCAAGCATCTCGATAAATCCCCTTCTCAAGATCCCGAGATCCGACATTAGTGCAACGAACTTAAAGCCTTGGGAGACGAATATCTCTGCTAACCTTAGGCTGAACGCGTGTATTCCCGGCGCGACGCCGCACCTCTCGCAGACGTCCACTATCTTCTTTAATGCTTCTTGGAATTTTGGATCATCGATTTTCATGGGTATTCCTAGGCTAACTGATAGATCCATCGGGCCGACATAAGCCACATCTATTCCGGGCGTCGAGAGTATTTCCTCTAAGTTTTCTAATGCTTTCCCAGTCTCTATTTGGACTATGAGTACCCGCTCATTCTTCTCGAAATTCTCATAGTAATCTAGAAAACTCCTCTGGCCGTATCTAACCGCTCTCCTCGGCCCAGTGCCCCTCAATCCTCTCGGCGGATAAGATGCATAGCTGACCGCCCTCTCCGCCTCCTCACGGCTATTAACCCATGGAATAAGTATTCCCTCAGCCCCAATGTCTAGAGCCCTCTTTATGATGACCATATCATTCCACGGAACCCTGATTATCGACGAAATGTCCACGCCTCTCAAAGGCATGAGCAGCATCTCGACATTAGATATTTCAAGCGGCGCGTGCTCCATGTCGAAGACGAGCCAGTCGAAGGGAAGCTCAGATAAGGCATCGACGACATCTGGGTGGTTAATAGTTATCCATGTCCCAAGGACTACTTCCCCATTCTTGAGCTTTTTCTTCAGGCTGGACATGGTTCGCCCATGATAATCATCGCTCATATACTTTTGCTCTCCGAGCGCTCGGGTTATTGAGCATTGGCCAACTCTGGATCACATTTATGAATTCCGACTTTTACCGATGATGTGGTGGCAGGATTATCAAGATACACGCCCGCGGAGTCCATGGAGATCGCGAAAGCCGAGCTTGCGAGGCTTAGGAAGGCGGGCTACAGGATAGTAGGGGGGCATTCGGCCGTCAAGATCTGCCATTGGACGAAGAGTGTTCTCAGGGGCGGTAAGAACTGCTATAAGGGATGGTATGGCATCCGAAGCCATAGGTGTTTACAGATGACTCCGGCGCTCCAATACTGCAACATGATGTGCATCTTCTGCTGGAGGCATCACACGATAAATCGCGTGAGGGGTGTCGGGGAGGAGTGGGATAGGCCTGAGGAGATGCTCGATAGCTTAATCCAGGAACAGAGGCAGCTCCTATCGGGATTCAAGGGTAACCCGGCTGTTGATAAGCACCTATTCCAAGAGGCCATGGAACCGCAGCACGTCGCGATCTCCCTTGATGGCGAGCCAACGATATACCCGCATCTCGCGGACCTGATAAGGCTGATCAAGAACAAGGGCATGACGACCTTCCTGGTAACTAATGGAAGCAATCCCAAGAGACTTGGAGATCTTGTGGATCAAGATGCCGAGCCGACTAACCTCTACATAAGTCTCTATGGTCCGGATCCGGGGACCCATAGGGAAATTTGTAGACCATTAATCCCGAATAGCTGGGAGAGGCTGATGAGGAGCTTAGAAGTGATGAGAGAGTTTCAGAAGTCCGTGAAAGTCATCAGGCTAATCATGATTAATGGATACACGATCCGGGACCCCGAGAAGTATGCGGAGCTTATCAGGATCGCTGAGCCCGATTTCATCGAATGTAAAGGCTACATGCATGTTGGAGAGTCTCAGAGGAGGATGAGGAGGGAGGCGATGCCATCTCTCGATGAAATTAGGCCGTTCGCCATGAGGCTCGCTGAAGCCCTGAGATACGAGTACCTCGCGGAGGATAGGCCGAGCAGGATCTCGCTGATCGCCAATCCTTCCTCGCCGCACTACAACATGCTCAGGGTGAGGGTTTCAGGCCTTGGAGCCGGTCTCTGAGCCTTCTCCAGCTCTCCCCCAGCGATTCCGGAACCACCTTTGTATCGGCCAGAACAGGCATGAAGTTCGTGTCCCCAACCCACCTCGGCACGACATGGAAGTGAATGTGCTCCTCGAGTCCGGCCCCCGCGGCCCTTCCCAGATTCAGCCCAACATTGAATCCATCGGGCCTATACTCCGCTCCCAATGCCGCGATTGAGAGCTTTAGGAGCTTGACGAGCTCGAGCAGCTCATCATCCCCGAGATCCGAGATGCTTCCAACGTGCTTGTATGGCGCGATCATTAGATGACCATTATTGTAGGGATACTTATTCAGGATGATGAAGCATGAGCGGCCCCTGTAGACCACGAGGCTTTTCGCATCATCTTCCTCCCTTGAGGCCTCGCAGAGGAAGCATTCTCTCTCCTTCTTCGAGAACCATCTTATGTAGGCGATCCTCCAAGGGGCGTGGAGTATCTTCATCAAGTGAGAGTTCACCAAATTCTTTAAGAGTATTTCCGCGGCCTTTTCGGGGAAGAGTAATTAGCCTGAGGCTGCCACTTCACTTGGCAGGCTATGGCGGGGATAAGGCAGGTCGATGTATCCGAGAAGAAGGTTGTTAGGAGGGAGGCAATCGCGAGGGGGTTTATCAAGCTCGGACCCGAGACCATTCGGAGAATCAGGTCCGGTGATGTGGAGAAGGGTGACCCGCTTCAAGTCGCGAGGCTCGCGGGGATAAATGCGGCAAAGCTAACCCCGCTCCTTCTCCCGCTCTGCCATCCGCTGAGGTTGGAGCATGTCGAGGTCAGCCTCGACGTAGTGGATGAGGGAGTTGAAGCGGTGGTTAGGGTTGTGGCGCACGAGAAGACTGGCGTCGAGATGGAGGCCTTGACGGCGGCCTCGATAGCCCTCCTCAACATATGGGATGTCGTCAAGAAATATGAGAAGGATGAGTCGGGCCAGTATCCATCAACCGAGATCACCTCAATAAAAGTTGTGAAGAAGATTAAGGAGGGTTGAGCTCTGGCCTCCCCGAAGCACGAGCATGAGAGCCGTGCGCCCAAGATCCTAAAATTCGCTTTAGTGACGGTCAGCAGCTCCAGGTACGCGGCCAAGCGCGAGGGAAGATCCTACACGGATGAGTCCCAAGATCTTGGAGCCGCCATACTACATGAACTTGGGCACGTGGTCGAGACTAGGGAGCTCGTGGATGATGATGTCGGCGCCATAAGGGATGCCTTGGAAAAGCTCTTGGGGAGGGAAGACTTGGATGTGGTGGTCTTCATCGGCGGGACGGGCTTTTCGAGTAGGGATGTAACGATAGAGGCGGTTAAGCCATTTTTCGAGAAGGAAGTCGAAGGTTTCGGCGAGATTTTCAGGTGGCTCAGCTTCCGGGAGATAGGCGCGGCCGCGATTCTCAGTAGGGCAATGATGGGAGTGGCTCGTGGAAAAGCCGTCATGTGCCTGCCCGGATCGCCTAATGCGGTGAGGCTCGCGCTAGAATTTTTTGTCCAAGCTTTACCACACCTAATTTATATTGCGAGATCGTGAGCGGAGCTTACTGCTCCTCTCCGACTCCCTCTCGGCCTACCTGAGCAGCTATTGGTAGGGCGACCCTGATGAACCTCTCCTCGCCCCTCATCACGTGATAGCTCGGCGACCTGACCTTCCTATCGCTGACATAAACGTGGCCGTGGACTATGAGCTGCCTCGCCTGATAGATCGTTCTCGCGAGCCCGAGCTTGTGGACCACCGTTTGAAGCCTTCTCTCAAGAATGTCTCTAACAGTGAGCTTGAGTACGTCGTCGGCCGTCGCGTTCTCCTCGATGAGTCCCATTCTGTAAAGCCTGTCTATGAGAATGCGCTCCTCCCTAGCACGCTCCTCGCCCATCAAGCCGAATAGCTTTCTTGCATGCGTCCTGATCTTCCTCAGAATTGTCTGAGCCCTCCAAAGCTCCCTCTTATTCCTCAAACCGTACTCTCCAATAAGCTGGAGCTCAGCAGTCAGTCTATCGGCCTTCCAAGGATGGCTCGGAGTCTCGTACTGCTTCCTAGGCCTCTTCGGATCGCCCATCTTACCCGAGACCCATCATAGCCTCCCTTATTAACATAATCTGCGGCGGGCTAGACTTATTAGCGGAAGTCCCGCTATGTTGTAGGGAATGAGGAGGGCTAGGAGGCCTGGCGGATCCCTGCCCGGCGAGGATCTCGAACTTATCGAGAATTACGGTGAGCTTGTTAAGGAGGCCAGGGTTAGGATGGGGCTGACGCAGGAGGAGCTTGCCAGCCAGGTAGGCGAGAAGGCGACCGTGATAAAGAAGATCGAACATGGAGAATTCAAGCCCTCAATAGATCTCGCGAGAAGGCTTGAGAAATTCTTGAGGATAAGGCTTCTGGTGCCAGCCGAGGAGGAGCCGTCCTCGGAGCTGAAAAAGTATCTCGCGAAGCCAGGAGGGCCTCGTGGAGTAAGCTTAGGAGACCTGCTCAAAAAGAGGCGGGAGGGAGCTCTAGGAGATCAAGGTTTTAAGGATGGCTAACCGAGCTAATGCGTGAAGGCTGAGCTTTGAGGGTAGCCATTGTCCATCGAGTTGATAGAGTTGAGGAGGATAATCTCGGCGAGCTTAGGGAGCTTTGTAGAACCGCTGGCTACGAGGTTGTTTACGAGCTCAAGCAGGTTAGGCCGCCTCACCCCGAGTATCACATCGGCCCCGGGAAGGTCGAGGAGTTGAAGAAGGCCATCGAGATGCTCGGGATAGAGAGGGCCGTCTTCGAGAATGAGCTCAAGCCCGTCCAAGAATACAACTTGGCTAAGGAGCTTAAGATCCCGATATTGACGAGGACGAAGCTCATCCTCGAAATATTCAGCCTCCATGCCAGCAGTCTCGAGGCGAAGCTCCAGATAAAGCTCGCGGAGCTGAAGTATGAGCTCTCGAGGGCGAAGGAGAAAGTACGTCTCGCGAAGAAGGGCGAGCAACCCGGGTTCCACGGCCTCGGAGCATACGAGGCGGACGTTTACTATGACGAGATTCACAGAAGGATTGTCTCGATAGCGAGAAAGCTCGAGAGCCTCAAGAAGCACATGGACCTCATCAGATTGGAGAGGAGGAAGCGGGGCCTACCGCTAATATCCCTCGCGGGCTACACGAATGCCGGGAAGTCCACGCTCTTCAACGCCCTCGCCAAGGAGAACGTCCCGGTGGACTCTAGGCTCTTCACGACGCTCACGCCGACCACGAGGGTCGTCCGGCTCGCCGGAAAACCGGTCTTCCTCTCGGATACGGTCGGGTTCATTAAGAACCTCCCAACCCTGCTAGTGGAAGCCTTTTACGCGACCCTCAGGGAAATAGCTCTCTCAGACCTGATACTCCTCGTCGCCGACGCCTCCGACCCCGTGGATAAGTTGAGGGAGAAGATCGAGACATCACTCCAGACGCTTTACAACATCGGGGCACATGAAGTCCCGATACTCCTCATTCTGAATAAGGCCGATCTCATCGACCGCGATGAGATCGAGCTGAAGATCGAGGAGCTTGACCCGGACCTGCCTCATGTCATCATATCTGCGAAATACGGATGGGGGCTCGGGGAACTCCAGCAAAAGGCCTCAGAGCTTCTCAGAGGCTTCATCAGGGTCGAGACAAGGTTGCCCTACACCGATGAGACAGTCAAGATGCTGGATGAGATCTTCAAGAACTCGAGGGTCAACCTGCTGAACTACGAGGATAAGTTTATTAGGCTTCAGGCTGAGATGCCGATCCAGCTTGCGGAGAAGATTAGGAGGAAGTTCAACAGTGAGTGCTTCAAGGTCATCAGGTAACTTGCCTCTCAGGATCGCCCGCGAGATAGCCGACTTCCAATTCGGGAGGGGAGTTGGAGAGAAGCTCTTCTCCAGCGAATGTGTTGTTGAATTATCGAAGAGGACTGGAAGGCCGCGCCACGTCCGGCTAAACGATGAGATACTCGTGACAATCAGATATCCGGATAACATGATAGCTCTAAGCCTCAAGGGAGCTGAGAGGCTTAAGGAGATTCTCGGGGACAGGGCGCCGAGAGCGGTGCTGCAGGAATTGGGAGCAGAGCGCGTGCGTAAGGGCATGAACCCTCTAGCAACTGATATCCAATACTGCTCCAAGGGAATAAGACCTGGAGAAGAGGTTCTAATAGAATCAAGTAATGGAAAGCTCATAGCCGTCGGGAAAGCCATCACATCATCACGGGTCATGAGAGAGCTGAAAGCAGGTGCAGTCATCAAAATAAGGAAAGCGAAAAAAGACTAGTGCTCTCTTAGTCACCCGCCACTTATGGAAAAGTGGCCGTCAAGGAGAATATGTCTCACGAGCTGGGAAGAAGACAGGGCGCCTCGAATGCATCATGACGATGGTGGCGAGTCCGTAGCCGGGGAGACAAGCCAAGTCTGCTGGGTGATGAATAACTCTTCTGAGGATAAAAGCTTACCCGGGAGGGGTAATTTTAAATTCTTTGAGGTTTAGTTTATTCGTGAGCGATGAAGCGCGTTCCCCCGAGGCAGTTAAGGCGTCTCCAGGCGAAGATGCTGAGTAACCTAGGTCTGGATGTTAAGGAGATTGGTAGAGCCGGTAGAGTTGTGATTGAGCTAGATGATAGGGAAATCGTCATTGAAAATGCTAATGTTTTTGAGATGAAATTGGAGAATGAAAGCATCTTCCAGATAGTTGGTGGTGAGGTGTCTGAGGGATTGAAGAGAGAAGAGAGATATGAGCCTTCGAGCGAAGATGTGATGCTCGTGGCGGCTCAGGCTGGTGTCAGTGATGAGGAGGCGAGAAATGCCCTAATAGAGGCCAATGGCGATCTAGCCAAAGCGATACTTCTTCTTAAGTCGAGACGATCCTAACTACGTGATGGCTATTACCCCGTGCTTGTTATATTTCCTCAGCTCCTCTGCGACATACACCGCCTCGCTTAGAGTTTTTGAAAGCTTACCATAGTCCATCCATAAACAGAACCCACCATTAAGGTAGTTTACTATTCGTTGAGCAGATTCGATCCATGAATCCACGCTTTTATGATCCTTTAATTCCGGAATCGGGCTCATGCTGTAGGCTTTAGCCCCGCGAGTAAGGTTCCTTAGGAGCTCTTCCTCATATCTCTGCGAATCTAGATGGAAGAATCGTTTCGCCGCGGAGGCCGGGCATCGACCAATAAGTAATATCTCATCCGTCTGAGGAATGGATTTTGACAGCTCCTTGAGGACAGCTAGCTCGAGCTCCACAGCTTCCTCGATTGTTGCTGACCTATTCTTCGCTAAAAGCTTCACAGCCTCAACCACTCCGCTCAGAGCAATCATCGAGTAGGGCTTACTCCCCCCATGAAACCTCTCCGCCAATGCTAACCCCTTCCTGATGACGGGCAGAATATTCTTCAACCAGCTTCTAAGATTCGTGATCGCCCCATCTAGGTCTCCACCGCCTTCCATCACAGCTCTTAACGCGTTTAACGAGATTATGGAATGTATTGCCCGATAATCCTTATCGAGACGGAGCCCTGTGAAGTAGGTCTCATTTGATAGGGAGTAGGTGTGCATCATCCCGAGCTTACGTAGCTGCCTGCTTACAAGAGCTACTCCGCGAATATCGTGTTTTGTGAAATCTAGTAGGATCCCGATACTAGATCTCGCATCTTTGGGGATCTCTTGGAGGAGCTCCGTGTAATTGTCCCCAATCTCAATCGATATGATTCTCCGCTTAGACAAGTTTCCCGGCAATAATTTGAGAAGCGATTTGAAGCCCGTCTCTGGGCCTATGAGCCTTATCTCATACCTAGTGTAGAATATCGAGGTGCATAATTCAATGGCCGATTTTACGGATTCCTCGGGGTCAAGCTTAATCGCTTTGGAGAATAAGCATGTAAGCCAGCCAGATACTGGGTAGATGTCGATCTTCCCGCTGAGGTGCATATCAGAAATGCTTCTCGGGAGGAACCCCAGGAGCAGGTATTCTCTCATGATTGCGCCGGATGTCTCTTGAGTGAGAAGCATCCAATCCCCATTCTCCACAGTTCCTTTGAATAGAGCTTCGGCGTCATGTAGGGGCATGCCTATTCTTATGAGCCTATGCCTGTACTTCTCGAGGCCCATGTCTAGGAGAATCGCGTTTACGAGCTCACGGATTAAGGGGGCTGAGAGGTACTCTATCCTGAGATCGAGGAGTTTTCTCTCGGCTATGGATGCAATCTCATTCGCGAGCCTTGGCGGGAGCTTCCCCTCCCTTATTAATGCTTCCGCAATCTTGCTCCTATCGAATGGTTCAACGATCTGATTGCTCCTCCTAACCATCATGAGGCTTTTCTCCCTCAGCTCCTCCTCAACAGCTTCTAGAGCGCTTAGGATCTTGATCCCCTTGCTCGAGAGGGCATATTTCCCCGTCGAGGAGTCCACATTTACGAGCCCACTATTAAGAAGCCTCTTTAGATGATAGGAGAATTTTCCAGCATCCTTATCCCTATCAAGACCGACTGTTCTCACGAGCTCGGTATAGCTCAGCTTCTGATTCGCGAGAGCTTTCAATATTCTTAATCTTATTTGTGAGGCCACGCTCTCCAAAACCGAAGCCAGATCTAAGGCTCCTTTGTGAAAGCCCATTTCACTAAAAGGCTGGAGCTTACCAGATAAAAAGCATTGAGAGCTAAACAATATGGCTTTGACATAAGCCGTGTTTCATCAGCCTAAATATGTTATATGCGGGTTACAGGCGCGGGAATAATTTGCTAGGCATATTCCCCCATAATCGTCGAGCTAATTTAAGCGTTGATAGAATTGTTTAAAAAGGCTTAAAGCCGTCAAGATACGGTATTGAAAGCCGATGTCAGTGGTCTGTTTGCCGCCATATCTTGCCCCGGCGGGTTGCATGATCTGAGGCGGGGTTTTGTCTGGACATTTGTGGGCATGCTATAGGCCGCCAAGCCTCTTCGCTCTCCAGTCATCTTCTTTAACCCTCTCATCATGTTCCACCAATGTGTTTGTTTGTGTAGATTTATATGGTGGGCTTCTTGGATTTCGGCGGGATGGGGCTCAGGGAGTTTCTCAAGTCCGCGTCCGCGACGATTAAGCTGGCTAGAAAGCCCACTAGAGAGGAGTTCACGCAGGCCATGAAGATCATCGCGATCGGGGTTGCGGCGATAGGGCTCATAACCTTTGTTATCAAGTTCCTCGCCTTGGCTATACAGGGTGCGTGAGGCTATGGAGGGCCAGTCCGAGGCTCCAAGTAAGCCATCAAAGTTCTTCCTCGTCAAGGTTACTGCAGGACAGGAAAGGAACGTTGCTAAGATCTTGGAGACCAGGGTCACCTCCCCAGAGCAGCAGGGAATATACTCTATCCTGATCCTGCCTGAGATCCGAGGCTACATCTTCGTGGAGGCTGAGAGTAGGGATAAGGTTTCAGTACTCATTCATGGGATAAAGCATGTGAAGGCGGGCTCGATACTGCCCGTTAAGAAGGAGGAGATCATGATCCACTTGATCGAGAAACCAACAATAGAAATGCTCTCGATAGGCGATACAGTCGAGATAATCTCCGGGCCTCTTCAGGGGATAAGCGGCAAGATTATAAGAGTAGATAAGCCTAAAAATGAAGTGACAATAGAGCCGACCGACGCGGCATTCGTTCTTCCAATCTCCGTTCCCGCGGATCAGGTTAGGGTATTAAAGGAGAAGGGAGTCTGAGAGGATGCCCGAGAAAACCTTAAAGTTCCTTATTCCGGGTGGCGAGGCCACGGCGGGGCCGCCGATAGGACCGGCTCTAGGCCCGCTTGGGGTAAATGTGCTCCAAATTGTTGAGGAGATTAACAGAAAGACTGCCGAGTTTAAGGGTATGAGAGTTCCAGTTGAGGTGATTGTGAATACGGATGTGAAGACGTTCGAGGTCAAGGTTGGAACGCCCACAACAGCCGCCCTCCTAGTTAAGGAGGCTGGTGTTGAGAAAGGGTCCTCGCAACCGAACCGGGAGTTCATCGCAAACCTCAGCATGGAGCAGATAGTCAAGATAGCGAAGATCAAGATGCCGGATATGCGCGCCAATACCCTGAAGGCCGCGGTCAAGCAGGTTCTAGGTACGTGCCTGAGCATGGGGATAACCGTCGAGGAAAAGAGGGCGAAAGAAGTGATCAAAGAGGTGGATGCTGGTGTCTATGACGACCTCATCAAGAAATATGAGGGGTCCTGAGCCACGCCCGGGTTCAACTCCGTGGCAGGAGAACAGCTATATCCTTAAATCTTCCAGCCCAGCCGTTAGCTGAGAAATGCTTAGGACTCTTGAGGAGGCGCTAGTGGAGGCTGTGGAGCAGGCGAAGCAGGTCGGTAAGCAGAGAAACTTCAAACAGTCAGTTGAGCTGATAATGAATTTGCGGGACATAGATTTGAAGAAGCCCGAGAACAGGATCTACGAGTTAGTCGAGCTCCCTCATGGTAGGGGCGATAAGTATGCCAAGATCTGTATTATCGCCGGCCCTACCCTAGCAACCGAGGCGAAGAAGATCCCGGAAGTTGATAGAGTGATTGAGAGGGAGGAGCTTGAGGCTCTGGTCGGTAATAAGAGGCTGGCCAAGAAGATCGCCTCCCAATATGACTTCTTCTTGGTCGAGCCGGCGATGATGGGGCTTGCGGCCAAGGCTCTTGGAGCGGCCTTAGGGGGGCGTGGAAAGAGGCCTCAGCCGATCCCGCAGGGGACTAGCCTCGTGGATCTTGTTAGAAGTTTGAAGAAGAGCATTGTGATTAATGTTAGGAAGAATCCGCAGGCAATGTGCCTAATCGGCACTGAGGGCATGGATTCGAGGATGCTCGCGGAGAATGCAGCCGCCGTTATCTCGAAGATCGTGGAAAAGCTGGAGAGGAGGTTCAGGAACATACAATCGATCTATGTTAAGAGGACTATGGGCGAGCCAGTTAAGGTCGAGATCAGGGAGTTTTAAACATAGGAGTTAAATCTAGGCTTGGGACCGGTGAGGGGGATCTTGTCAGCAGAGGTGGTTGTTAAGCGTACCCGCAGAACTTCTGAGCAGAAGGTCAGGGTGGTCGAGGAGCTAGTTCGGCTCATCTCTTCACATAGGGTTATTGCCGTTTTCAAGCTCGTGGGCTTGAGGGCTAACCTGCTCCATGAGATAAGGAAGAAGCTCCGGGATATGATGGCGATAAGGATTTCCAAGAAGACCTTGTTCATTAAAGCCGTGGAGAAGGCTGGCAGGCCGGAACTCCAAAGCTTAGTTGAGGACATTAACGAGCCTGTTGGCTTCATCTTCTCAGATGTCAGCGCCTTCAGGCTCAAGATAATCCTAGACAAGAATAGGATACCAATGCACGCTAGGGCGGGCGAGAAGGCGGACTTCGATGTGATTGTACCCGAGATGAATACAGGGCTCCCGCCTGGCCCGATCCTAAGTGATTTCGGGAAGCTTAAGATCCCAACAAGAATCGACAGCGGCCAGATCTGGATAGCGAAAGATACCGTTGTAGCCCGGAGGGGCGAGAGTATCTCACCGGAACTCGCCTCGCTACTGGCTAGGCTAGACATAAAGGCGGTCCTCAAGGGAATAAGCATCGAGAGGGCCTTCGAGGATGGCGTCCTGCTCACAAGAGATCAACTCGAGCTGGATCTCGAGAAGTTCTCGGAGGAGGTTAGATCGGCCCACCTCCAAGCATCAAGCTTAGCCATCGAGATGGGCTATATAACGAGAGAGACGGTGATCCCGCTCCTTGTGAAGAGCGCGCTTGAGGCCAGAGCGCTGGCGGTAGAGGCCGAGATACCCTCCAAAGAAGCAATCCAAGATATAATACTGCTTGCAGAGAGAAGAGCTCAGGCACTCAAGGCTGCCGCCAAACTCGAATGAACTCCATCCGGAGCTAGCCTAAGAGCTTGTGTAAGGCCTTCAGCGATTCTTCCTTTAGCATCTTTTCGGAGACATCTTCACCTAGACCTCCTTGCCCAAGCCGATCTTTGCCACCTCCTCTACCACCAAGCCCTTCTGCTATAATTGATGCAAGCTTCCCAGCATGTACGCCGGATTTTATCGCCGCCTGATTCACTGTAATCAATAGATGGGGCTTCTCACTACCATATGCCGCGATGAAGCATGCTGGCTCATCGCCCTCCAAGAGTTTATCCGAGATCTTGAGAACATAGTCTCTATCCTCTTCGAGTTCCCGCGTTACGTAGACCTTCATTCCGCTCAGGATCATCGGCTTCTCTTTCAGCTCGTGGTATCTTAGCTCCGCAGCCACTGATAAGAGTCTCCTAACAGATGACCTAAGCCTCCTTAACTCTGAAAGTGTTTCATCCAGCATTTTCTCGATTGCCTCGACTGGCGCTCCGAGCTTCTCAGCGAGCCTTAGCGTTAGAATCCAGTTTTGCTGGATATATTGTAGGGCTGCTGGCCCAGCTACGAACACAAGCCTTTCAACTCCATCCTGTATCCGCTCAGTTCTTATGATTTTTATCAGGCCGACATCCTCCGTGTTCTCGACGTGAAGGCCTCCGCATGCTTCTGCATCCCACCCAAGTATCTCCACAACCCTTATCGTGGCTGATGGCACCTCGCCGCCCTGGTATAGCTGGAAGCCGTATCTCCTCTCGGCCTCATTTCTATCCATCTCCATTACCCTGACCGGTATCCTTGCAGCTACCACTTTATTCGCCTCCTCCTCTATCCGCGCAACCTCCTCGATGCCGAGCCTCTTGTGATGGCTTATGTCAAGCCTCGCGATGCCGGGCTCCTTCCTCGCTCCGGCCTGCCACGCATGCTTCCCGAGAACCCTCCTCGCCGCGCCTAGGATTATGTGCGTTGCCGTGTGATGCCTCATGATCGAGAACCTGCGCTCCCGATTAACTATGCCCCTGACAAGCTCGCCCTCAACCGGCGGAGGACCATCGAGCTTGTGGACGATGACTCCGCCCTCCAGGATCTGCGCGTCGATCACCCTGCACTCTCCCTTCAAGTGCCTTAATACTCCCTGATCCGATACAGCACCTCCGCCCTCGGGATAGAAGCATGTTTTATCTAAAGCCACATAGTTCTCACGAACCCGCAGAACTCTTGCCTCGAACTCGAGCATGCTCGTGTCCTTGTAGTATAGCTTCTCGGTTGGTGGGAGATCCTTGAACACCTCCTCTAGGAGTTTCAGTTTTTCGTCTTCAGCTTTTGTGGGCTCCTCCCTCAGATGCTTTGACGCTACCAGCTCGTAAAAGTTTTCTGGGACCTTGATCTCCATGCCGAGCTTCTCGGCCATGGGCTTTACCATGTCCGGTGTTATCCCCTTCTCGTCGTACGCTCTGATGATGAATTCCAGCGGCACCTCGACGGCGCCGCTCCTCCTCATCTCCGCGAACTCCCTCTCAACGTAGCCTACGCCCTTCGCCATCGTGTCCTCGAACTTCCTCACTTCGTGCTCGACGATGTCTATTGTCTCATCCTTCATCTCCTTCAGGTGCGGGAAGTCTCTGCCCCAGTAGTCTATCTGGAGGTTTATCAAGTCTATAAGCTCGTCCTCGTATCCCAGCTCCTTGAGGAGCCTGTAGGTCTTCCTGATGAGGAGCCTCGCGAGGTATCCTACCCTTACGTTTGATGGGACGACGCCCTCGCTTATTATGAACGCTATAGACTTCGTGAAGTCTAGGGAGGCGTATATCTTCTCGAGCGGCGTGATCAAGCTCATTATTGTCTCGAGGGGGATCCCGGATGCCTCCGAGATCCTCCTCCTGGCCTCGGCGATGGTCATCCCAGCCTTGGGCACGACGAGGGCGGTGTATGGGGAATACTTGATCAGAAGCTCGGCGTCCACTTCCGGGGGCTCGATTATCTCCCTGAGCTTTGGGTATAGCTCTCCGTAGATGGCATCAAAGCAGCTTGGCGTCCCCTGGGTTAGCCACGTGAATCGCTCCATGCCATACCCCGTATCAACAGTTCTTATCTGGAGCTTGACGAGATCCCCGTCAACAGTCTTATACTGCATGAAGACTAGGGTCGCGACCTCTAGCCCGTATGAAATAGCCTCGAAGCATGGGCCGGCATTGCCGCCGCCAACCCAAACGCCCTCCTTGTAGATTATCTCGTTCTCCGGAATCCCGAAGACCTCTTGCGCGAACTCGTGATAATACTGAACGGTCTTCTCCTTCCAGTAAACCTCCCTGTCCGGGTAGTTGAAGGCGTGGGCGCCGCCCATCTCGAAAATCGTGAGGTGCCTGCCGAAGGTCAGACCGACCTTATCTATGTCGACCAGCCTTATGCATGGCTGGCTTATGACGAGGGGATTCGCGGGCGGAGGAGCTATCCCAGATGTGACGAATGGCTGGAAGTCAACTATGCTCGCATCCGTCAGGAATATATCGGATCTCCAGCGAGCCACCACAGGATATGGAGCGATTACGGTGTGGCCCCTCTTCTCAAAGAACCTGAGAAATTCTCCCCGAACCTCGCGGAGGTTCATCCTACTCTTGGTCAAGCTCCCGCTGACGAAGCGATAGGGCTCGCAGGGAGACTCGCCGCAAACATTCCTATCGGGATCGAGAGTCCAGAAATATTCGCCACAGCTAACGCAGCGCTTCCTGACATAGCCGCGCTCCTTCAAGAAGTTTAGAGAATACTCCTCGGGCCCAAAGTTCAAATCTCTCACCTAGGATGTTATAGCTAACGCCTCAAGCTTTTTCCTTGAAAGAGGGCTATAATAAAGGGTTTGCTCGAGACCACGAATCCTAGCCGAAGAGGGCGCTTAGTCCGGCTAGAGCCTCCTCTTCCTCCTTCTTCTCTTCCTCTTTCTTCTTCTCCTCCTTTACCTCGGGCTTCTTCTCCCCCTGCGGCGCCGCTGGAGCGGCTGCTACAGGCACCAAGGGCATCGCCGTTGCGCTCTTCAAAATATCATCTATATTGACTTCTGAGAGGGCTGCTACGAGGGCCTTAACCCTAGCTTCATCCGGGCTTACCCCGGCGGCGGAGAGAACCTTCTTCACATTCTCCTCATTAATCTGCTGACCAGCCCTATGAAGGAGCAACGCGGCATAGATGTATTCCATGACTGTTCAGCCGAATCACGGTTAAGCCTCTTCTTAAATTTTACCTGAAGCACCGAGATTATCTGCGATCTTCTAGGGCGCGCCTTATCGCTTCCATCTGCCTGCAAAGGTAACTTCTATAGGCCTCATCTCCGGCGAGCGCCCTTCTAGCGGCGGGAAGATCCCTGAGCCTTACCAGCTTATCCTCGTAGACACCCTTGGAATAAGGTATACCCCTAACCCTCGGTTCTATGAGAATAATCTCATCCAATTCGAGCTCGCGCAAGGCCTCATTCAAGAGACCTTCTCTGAGTGGGTAGTCTAGGATGCCGCCGCGAAGCTTAACTATGTCGGGAATTATCTCCGTCATCCACGAGACTCCATTGAAGATCGCGAGAGCCCTTATGATGTCGAGCTTCAACTTGCTCAAATCATCATTCCTCTCCATTAGATTCCTAATCTCACGCTCGACCCGCATCTAAGCTATCATCTCGCTATAACAGCATATTATCGAATCTTTTAACATATCTCTCAACATGAGCCGAAACGGGCCGCTGGTATCAATGCATTCGCCGTAACACCGCCATCATTCACGGCCCTGATATCCTATCTGCCCAACGCTAAGTGTAATTTCGAATTAATTCCGCTGCTTAACAATACTCATTGCCACTTCTTACAAGCTATATACATTGCTCATATCATGAGGCCCGGAGACACCTCTACGGCGAAGCAACTTAATTGCACGCAGCAATGATAAGCGAGGCTTAAACAAGAATGCAGGAAAAGTAGATGTGCTCACTCCATGTTCTATTCCATGGGCAACCTTCGTTCCCCCTTCAAGGCTATCTCGGGAGGTGTATCCGCTGGACCGCGTGCTCTGTTTATAGCCACTCTTAAAATCAACTAAAATGTCGAATGAAGATCACTAACATTCATAGGGTAATAAAGGATGGCAAAAGATTTTGCATGGGAAAGAGAAAATAATCTACAAGTATAGATGTGAGACGATTTAACAGAGTATTGCCCGTTTCAGAAGCTTTTCACCAATTCGAGCTTGCTTATTATCGCGTTAAGCTCGCTCAATAGCTCTGAGGCTCTTAACGCATCTTTAGCCTCCATGTATGCTATAGACTTCCTAAACTCCTCGCTCA
>CALJVH010000032.1 GCA_937974645.1 uncultured archaeon
GGCGCCGTCAAGCCAAGTCATAGAGCTACTGTGGAAGCACCTTGAACTATGCAAGATCCTGAGATCGAGGATGATCGTGCTCGAGGTTCCGAGAAGCATGCCCTTGAAGGAGGTTGCGGTTAACCTATCGAGAATACTCGAGCAGGTGGACTTTGGAGATGTCAGACTCCTAGTCGAGCCCAGATGCGGGTGGGCAGCCGGCTCCGCGGAAACAATACAGATAATCAAAGACATGAATATTATACCGGTGGCGGACTACTCGAAGGAGGATCCACCCTACGATGACGAGGAGATATCCTACAGTAGGCTGTTCGGGAAGGGCGAGCACAACATATACCAGCTCATGGACGAGGACCTGAAGGCGATCAAGGAGAGGGCTGAGAGGAGAAGATCGAGGAAGATTTACCTGAGCTTCCATGGAGTAGCGATGTACCTAGATGCCGCGAGGATGGAGAGGTTCTTGAAGAGGGGTGAGCTTCCTCCGGTCACCTCGAAGTTTGGGGTGGATTCTCTGGAGGAAGTATTGAGGGACGCAAGGTTCCCGGCAACGAAGCAGGAGTTGGTCAGGAGGCATGGATGGAAGCTGATAGATATAGACCCGAAGACTAGGGTTCCGGCGAGCGTGATCCTAAAGCAGTTGAGAAAAGATGTATACGCTAGCTTGGAGGAGCTAATCGCTGAGCTGAGAAGAAGGTTTGAAAAAGCTTGAAAAAGCCTAACATTCACCTGATGCTACGCTATTTTCCGCTCCGCAGGAAAATTTTATATTAATGCCTCATGAAGTAGGAGTAAAAATTTTGGGGGCTGGGTTATGAGCGGAGATGTTTATGTGAGAAGAGCGTCAGGACTTGTTCGAAATATCTCGGCTTGGGATGCCATGATCTTCAACATCATGGTCATGGCTCCGATGGCCATCCTCGTCTACGGCGTATGGGCCTCGCTAATCTATCCTGGAGCCCATTTACCGACGACAGCGCTCCTAGCGATACCGATAAGCATAATCATAGGGCTCTTTTACGCCATCTTCTCGATAGCCATGCCGAGGGCCGGAGGAGACTACATATGGGTTAGCAGGATCCTCCATCCATCAATAGGCTATGCGATGAACTTCTTCTTATTCATGCTGGTCCTTAGCGTCGCTGGGGCATACATCCCATGGTTTACGCAATATGTCCTAGCTTCGATATTCGAAGCGCATGGCTTAACGGATCTCGCCGCCGCGGTTTCGACAAACGAGTTCGCGTTCGCCTTCGCCGTGATATACTACCTGATCTGTGCTGTTATAATATCGAGGGGCGCTAAAGCGACGACAAAAGTCCTCTGGGCTTTCTTTATACTAGTCCTCATAGGGCTCGTGGTTTACGCGGGCGCCCTGCTCATCATCGGAAGGCAGACCTTCGCCGCTAACTTCAGCGCTGCCACTGGCGTGAGCTATACGAAGGTAATCGAGGAGGCTGTTAAATCCGGGTATTCACAGGGCTTCCTCCTATCCGCAACGCTGCTAGGGCTAACCTTCACCTACATAAACTTCCTAGGATTCCATTTCTCCGTCTATCTCGCAGGTGAAATCAAGGAGGTTCAGAAGTCCCAGATAATAGCGATAGTGGGCGCAGTCCTCCTCTTCGGATTCATCGACTGGCTAGCATATGAAGTCGCATATGTTGGCATGGGAGGAGAATTCTTAGGAGCCTTATCATATCTGTACGCTATTGGGAGCGACGTTTATCCATTCGGGGCGCGGGAGCCATTCTTCATGTGGCTCTTCAGATACGCCGTCGACCCGACAACCTACACGGTGTTCATGATCGGCTGGGGAGCCATGGTCCTAGCGGCAATATTAACCTACGTCGCATCTGCCGTGAGATTCGTTTTCGCGTGGGCTTTCGACAGGGTCGTCCCGACATTCCTATCAAATGTTGATGTCCGCTACCACTCACCATACGCGGCTCTGATCTTCGTGACGGTAGTCGCGATAATATTCCAGGCGCTCTGGCTCTGGACGCCGCTCCTCCAATACTTCGCCTACATAGTTTTCGGGTGGATGATAATGCAGATAATAGCCTCGATAGCAGCCATAGTCTTCCCGAGGATGCGAAGAGATATATGGGATCGCTCACCGCCGATGGTGAGGGCGAGGGTAGGACCCGTTCCAGTTCTAAGCATCCTCGCGGTGATATCGATAATACTCGCCGCCTACCTCGGCTACGCGAGCATCTCGCCGGCCTTCGTCGGCGAACTTGACCCCGGAATAATGGCTTTCACGATCGGGCTATACGTGATCGGATTCATAATATACTTCATCTCATCGGCGTATCATCGAGCGAAGGGAATACCGCTGGAACTCTCCTTCAAGGAGCTTCCGCCGGAGTAAGCAGACTATGGCGCCTTCAAAATTCCGCATATTTTTTGTATCAGATATTCACGGTAGCGAGATCTGTTTCAGAAAGTTCATTAACGCCGCTGACTTCTACAAGGCGCAGATACTGATTCTCGGAGGAGATATGACGGGCAAGTTTCTGGTGCCGATATTCGAGAGGGGCGGAGCATATGAAGCTCGATTCATGAACGAGAGGCATGTGATCAATAACACAGATGAACTCGAGAAGTTCATGCAGATGCTCAGGGATCAGGGATACTACCCATATGTCACGACCGCCGAGGGATGGAGTGACCTCTGCGGTAATGATGCGAGAATGAGCTCGGTCTTTACCGAAGTCATGAGGGAATCTGTTGAGAGGTGGATCAGGCTGGCGGAATCGAGACTGAAGGGCAAGGATGTTAGATGCTACGTGATACCGGGTAATGATGACAGCCACGTGATAGATGAGGTCCTCGATTCATCTGATGTAGTACTGAACGTTAATGAGAAGGTGATTTACATTGACGAGGGAGTTCAGATGATAAGCCTCGGCTATGCGAACATGACTCCATGGAATTGCCCGCGGGACCTCACGGAAGAGGAGCTTGAAAAGAAGATTAGCGAGCTGATGAGAAAGATTGAGGAGGGCTCAAGTTTGATCTTCAATATCCATGTGCCGCCCTATGATAGTGGGATAGACTTGGCTCCGGAGTTGGATGAGAATATGAGGCCTAAGCTCGGACCTGGGGGCCAAGTGATACTCATGCCCGTGGGCAGTAAGGCTGTGAGGGAGGCAATAGAGGCTTACCAACCAATTCTAAGTCTTCATGGCCATGTTCACGAAGCTAAAGGGTTCGCGAAGATAGGGAGGAGCCTCTGCCTCAATCCCGGAAGCGAGTATTTGGAGGGGATTCTCAGGGGAGTCCTTGTCCAGGTTGATAATAAGAAGGTAAGGGATTTCATCTTCACATCAGGCTAATTAGCGGTAAAGTTCCTCAACATCTCTCCAATACTTCTTTTTCTTCTCCGCCTGCTTTGCCCCATCATGCCATCTCTTAGTCTTAGGGCACCCCTCCAAGATCTCGAGTATCTCGACCACCTTCTTCTTGATCTCGCAGTAGTCCTCTATGGAGATTAGCTCGGAGTCCCTATACTCTTCGGCGAAGCTTAATGTCTTTCTTAAGTTGTCGGCTGCATCCCTCCAGAACCCCCAGTCATCACCCAAGAGCTTGGCGAGATAATCTAGATTCACTTGGTCCTCATCGCTGTGGCCCAGCTGGTGAGCTTTCAGGAGCACGATTATGTCCTTAATGTCCTTCTCATTGATCTCGTGTATCTGGAGCTTCTCCAGCAGCAAGTCAGTCACTGTTACTGTTGGGTAATCGAGCTCTAGCCGCCCACTATTCTTCTTCCCGAAGGGGATGTCATGACTGAAGGCTAGCTTATCGAAGAATATGTCGATGTGATACAAGTTTTCCGGATGGTTGTAGAGAAGCCTTTCTCTCCCGTGTAGAAAGAGGAATTGAGGCGAGATCCTGAACGATAGCTCCCTCTCCATTAATTTTCTGATCTCCCCATACTGCGATGAGTAGCCCACGAGGTCGATGTCCGTGAACGATTTACCAGCGTCTCCCAGCCTTCCTAGCCTTGAGTGGAATTCCTCGTGGCCCACGCTATGCAGCTTGATAGCTATTGCCCCGAGTATTCTCAGTATTATTCTCCGCTCTTGGGCGGCTTCGACGATCCTGACCGCCTCCCTGACCATTTCTTCGTCGCTTAACATCGCAACCAAGAGTTCCCCCTACACCTCTTCAGGTCTGCGAAAGGAGATCTCTTAAGGATATTATCGTCTTCGGGACTATCGCTCTAACTCCCTTCTTCGGGTCGACGACCTGGTTTACGGCGATCTTCACACACAGGCTACTGAGCATGTAAGCGTCCTCGAAGCCCCAGCCCCTCGACCTCATGATCGCCTTAACGGCCTCATCGGCCGCAATCTTAACGGCTTTATCTAGATCCTCATCGGAGACCAGTATCGAGAAATGATCAGGCCCCTCGACTACGGGCCACTCCACCCTCTTACCTTTTATCACGCCGAACCTGAGAAGAATTCTCCCCTCAACCTCGACCGATGCTACGCAGAGCTCTCCATCCTCTTGGACGGCGTGCAGGTCGCCGGCGGCGAACAATGCTCCATCAACATATACCGGCAGATAGAGCCTAGCTCCCCTCGTCACTTCTATGCAGTCCATGTTGCCCCCATGTTTATGGGGAACGGCGGTCGGGATAGCCCCCTCCTCCGGCGCCACACCTATAGTCCCGATAACGGGCCTAACTGGTAGCTTAACATCTCTAAAGATGACAAAACTGTTCTCAATCCTCGCGAGCCTAGCTTTAGGCCTATACTCCTTGTCTCCAAGAGCTCCGGCACCCGGAACCACGAGGATTACACCTTGAGGAGCGAGCTCTATATCAAGTATGTCCACGATTAGGGTGTCACCCCTCTCGACCCCATCTATGTAAATCGGGCCCGTAACAATGTTGACCCTCGTCCAGTCTATGCTCTCAAGGGGAGTATCCTCACTCCTTATCTGCCCTCCCACAGCATCTTCTGTCTCTAGCAGGACGAGCTCCCCGAGCTTAATGCGCTCCACGGGAGCGTGATCCCTGCTGAAAGAATAGACGCCCTTCCCTCTCGGAACCACCTTCATGTTATCAGGGAGCAAACCTCAATGTGAAATAAATCTTTTCAACAACCTCCTTAGAGATTCATTCTACTCGCTGGCGTCAAGAGTTATTCCCAGACCCGAGCCTAAATTTGCAAAAGTGGAGGGAGGTAGAGTGAATTAGCTCAAGATTGCTAGACTCGTGTAACTTCTAGGTTAACTTAGCCGATTGCAGTTTATTCAGCAAAGCAAGGATCTCCCAGCCATTCAGCCCCATATTTCTATCATTAACATCGCCTCACACGGTTGATTTGGTGCCTAGCCGAAATAGCCGTTTCTCCTCATCAAGTCGGCGGCATCATGGATCTTCTCAACTCACCTATTTCTGCGTCAAGCATTAGCCTTGCAATTTCAATATCCTGCTCGAAGCTCTCAAGCATCGCCACGGGAACGAGTAGTACTATACTCATATCAGCATATTAGAAGAGGGCTCCGATGTTAGATTTTTAATATCTTAACCCCAATCATGATCGTCGGAGTCGACATGAGTGAAATCATTCTTGTTACAACCCCACACATTCCAGGTTATAGGATCAAGAGAGTTCTTGGGGTGGTTCATGGGATGACCGCGAGGACGCGCGGCGTCGGGGGCAAGTTCATAGCTAGCATCCAAGCTACCTTCGGCGGAGAAGTCTCGGCGTTTACCAAGGAGATGCAGAAGGCGAAAAGAGAGGCGTTGGAGAGACTTGTGGAGGAGGCTAGAAAGCTTGGCGCGAACGCCGTCGTAGGCATAAGACTTTGAGACAACAGAGGTCTTTCAGAGCGTTGTTCTAGTCTCGGCTCACGGGACTGCCGTTGAGGTTGAGCGAGAGCAAAGCTGATGTCTTTGCCTTCCCCATCATAATCTTAGTTTGTTTATATATCCCCTTAGTATTGGATAGACGTATTCTCCATCCTTTATTATCGTCTCCTCGTCTGCTGTTAGTGTCGGGTTTAGACAGATTCCATCGGTATGTGAGCTTGCTAATCCCAGCTTCCCCTTAAATGTCATTGACTGGCTTCCAATACCCCATTCAATGACTCCCCATACCCTCTCATCTTCGAGAATGTTCCCGGTAAGTTTTGCTCCCGGGTTACATCCATAGGATAGATGGGCTATATGGAGCATTCTAGGATCATTGAAATCCTTTAGCCATCTCTCGAAGATCTTTGCCTCCATCCCTCCCCTAATTCCGACTATCTTACCATTCTCCACCTCCAGCATTATCGGTTTTCTCAGCAGCCCCAGCTCCTGAGGAGGCCAAACAGATCCATCAAAAACTATCCTACCGTTTATTGACTCCTCGATAGGTGCCCAATCAACCTGACCGAATAACATGTATTCTCCTGGGCCAGATACTTCTCCCTCAACTAACACGGGTCTCGCTGGATCATTCTC
>CALJVH010000033.1 GCA_937974645.1 uncultured archaeon
TCACGGCCGTAGCATATATGGCGATAACGTCGGCGGTGACCGGGGTCGGTTTTCTGCTAACAGCGCCTATACCGCTGATACCGGGGGCGATTCATTGGCGGGTCTTAGCCTTCCTTCCATGCGTTTTCGGGATACTGTACGGGCCGGTCATAGGGTTCGTGTCGGGCGCGGTGGGAAATACTCTCTGGGCGTTGATAGGCGGATACTTTAACCCGGCTACCCCGGTCTTCGATCTAGTAGGCGTCGGGCTCACAGGCTTGATACCAGGGCTATTCTGCAAGCCTCAAGACTCATTCTCCAAGAAGGGATTGTTGAAGATCGCGTTGGTCAGCTTGTTATCGGGAGTGGTGATGGTTCCCATAGTCGCGGTCGGATTTGACCTAGTTGGAGTAGCTCCCCTTGGGCCTGCCGTAGTATTTCTAGCATTGAGCGACCTCCCACCAATACTAATAGGCACACCTCTGGTTATGGCGGCGATTGCCCCACCGTTATTGAGGAGGGGCTTGATTAGATGGAGGCTTTAGACTCTCTTGAGGTCAAAAACCTGAGTTGCAGATATGATTCTAAATGGGTGTTAAGAGATGTTTCTTTCAAGGTTAAGCCGGGCGAGGCATTGGCCATAGTAGGTCCAAGCGCTTCAGGGAAAACGACTCTTGCATATTGTCTTTCTGGAATTATCCCGAATAGAATACGGGCGGAAGTATCTGGACGCATAAGAGTAGATGGTGAGGAATTCCTAGGAAAGCCTATCAAAGAAGTAATAAGCTCGATCGGGGTGATCCTCCAAAATTACGAGTTACAGATCTTCGGATTAACGGTCGAAGAGGACTTGGAATTAAGCGTTAAGAAGGATGGCGAAGGTATGCTGGAATGGGTTCTGAGGTTCTTCGAGCTGGAGAAGTATAGGAGATATCATGTTCATGAGCTTTCGGGAGGATTGAGGCATCGATTAGTTATAGCCTCCACAATCCTCACAGACCCGAAATACATTGTGATGGATGATCCGGTAGCGAATTTGGACTGGAATAGTAGAAAAATTGTGGCAGGCACGGTAGAGTTGCTGAAAGAGAGGGGAAAAGGGATAATAATACTTGGGAGGAGGCTGAAAGGGTTAGAGAGTGTTATAGATCGATGGATGCACATAAACCAAGAGTACGTAGGGAGTGCTGCTAAAGCGCCACAATATGCCAAGACCACGAATACTAAGATTGCGACTAAATTTTCAGACGACCCCATAGTCGAGTTTAGAGAAGTATATTACAGATATAGCGAGGAGTACGTTTTGAAGAACATATCATTACAGATTATGCGCGGCGAGGTACATGCTATTATGGGCCCGAATGGCTCAGGGAAAACCACTTTGATGAAGCATATCAATGGACTGCTAAAGCCATCTAGAGGCGTAGTATTGGTGAATGGTATAGACACGAGGTGTGCCAGCCCCGCTGAGATGTCGAGGCATGTTGGAATAGTCTTTCAGGATCCTGAGAGATATTTCGTTTCAGAAACGGTTTGGGATGAGGTTGCTTTCGGTGTTAGGAATCTCGGGCTAGATGAAAAGAACGTTGAGGAGGTGTTATGCATGCTTAAGCTAGAAGACAAGAAGTATTCAAGCCCATATTCTCTGAGCATGGGCGAGAAGATTAGACTATACATAGCATCCGTTCTGGCAATGGATCCGGAAATAATAATCTTGGATGAACCTACCACGGGTCAGGATGAAGAGACATTGAAGCAGATAGAAGCCATTATTGAAAAGTTGAAGGGAATGAATAAAACAATCATCGTCGTGACGCACGATTCAGATTTCGCATTATCCGTCGCTGATAGATTGACCATATTGAAAGATGGGAGTGTGTATGTGGAAGGGAGCCCAGTAGAGCTATTGAGCAACACTTCATTGATTGAAAAAGTTGGGATAGAGCCCCTATCGATTAAGGGTGAGGAAGAATGTTTGGTAAGATAACTCTAGAACTTGATCCGAGGACAAAGATAATCCTATTCATTGCATGGTTTTCCATAGTATTCATTTGTAGGGACATTTATAACCTTCTAGCCGTGTTGGCTTTCTCTATCGTGGTACTATTTTTGTCTGGTTCGGCATTCTCGGTATTTAAGAAGGTGAAGATCATGCTTCCGCTAATACTCCTCGCATGGCCGCTCTGGACGTTCCTCGGCAACTGGTCTCTATTCTATGCGTCGAGCAAAGGTTTCGATCCATTCTTCGGCTTGTTTATGACGCTCAGATTGCTGCTGATTATAATGATCTCCATGGCATTTATCCTGCTCGTTAAGCCGACAGAAATGATCAGAGCGATCAACTCCATAAAACTTCCATCGCAGATCGGGGCGGTTCTCGCACTAGCCTTCAGGAGCCTGTACGTTATCGCGGAAGATTACAAGTCGATTAAAGAAGCGCACACGTCTAGAGGGTTGGAACTCGATAAGGGCTCCTTGATCAGGAGGATTAAAAATCATATCCCGCTACTAATCCCGCTGATCATCAGGAGCGTAGATAATGCGGAAAAGCTCGTGTTAGCATTAGAGCTGCGTCCAAGCATCATAAGCCAGAGGAAGTTTAAGCCTTTGAAGCTTCGCGATGTGGTGGCAGTTATAGCGTGCATTCTAGCAGTCATTTTTATGATATTTTACAACCTTGCATCGGTGAGCTGAATGTCCCAGAGAGTCTTGGAGTATACGGGTCAAGAGAAGCACGTTATACGGTTTGGCGAGCTGGTGAGGGAGCTACCGGTAATCCAGGTCTCAAACAATATCTGGATAGCTTCAAACGCCGATCTAATTCTGGGAGATATAGAATTCGTCCAAACCGCCGCAGAGCTATCATCCGAGAATATTAAAAAGTATGCTCCTGAAATCATAGTTACCCCTGAGGTCAAGGCTGTAGCACTCGCCTATGAAGTGGCTAGGAGGCTTGGCCACAAAAGGCTGGTCATTGCCAGGAAATCCGTGAAAGCATATATGAGGGATTACCTGCTGGAAGAGTGTTCCTCGATAACCACGAAGGAAAAGCAAGTACTCATACTCGTGAGAGAAGATGCCGAGAGGATAAAGGGCAGGAGAATCTGTATATTGGATGATGTTGTATCTACCGGTGGGACGATTACAGCCTTGGAGAGGCTGGTCGAGAGGGCAGGTGGGAAAATAGTCTGCAGAGCTGCCATCTGGGTGGAAGGCCCATGGTATACGGGCGAATTGATACATCTGGATGAGCTCCCAGTATTTGTGAAGAAGTAAGAGGCCCAGTTTTAGTTCGCTTCCCATTACTTGTGAGCATTTATATGCGTATCATTTGCTAATAGACGTAAGCGGTAGTCACAGATAACCGAAGTCGCTTCGACGCGCCCTCAAGGAGGCCGCTGATGCGTTGAGAAAGAAGAGAAGGCGGATATAGACATTGCGATTAGAAAACTTCTAGCAAATGTAATCCAGTGGTGGAGGGCGCCGAAGGTATTGATGCTTTATCATGAAGGAGAAGTGGCATCATGACGGGCCGCCAAGCTGGCTGGAATAACATTGTGGGAGATGGAGAGCTAGCATTTGTGGAGGACATTCGATTCTGAGATACTAAAGAGTGTTTAGAAGATGGCGTTGTAATAGCGCTAAAGGAGCAGGGTCATAGGCCGGAAAGTCCTTAATAGATCCAATTAACACTGGATCCATCTATTCGCTCCGCTCTCAACTTCACCTATGGCTCTAGCATGCTGGAGCCTTAAAGCTGCGTGACCGCGCGTGACTTAAGCCCTTATAAGCTGGTTGAAGCACAGCACGTTTACTCCGCATCGTTCCTTGATCTTTTCGCGTTGTCGTATTATTAGAGAGGCCTCGGTTACTAGGTCTTCATTTGCAGCCACGGCAGTAGCTACAATGACGCAATCTATGTAACCAGGTATCATCTCCTTTAACTCAAAGCCCTTCTCAACAGCTCGTTTACAAGCTTGGACATGGCCCGCGCGGTCCCGTACCTTCGTACGCTCTCAGCGACCAGCTTCTCATACACTTCCTTATCTAAGATAATGGTTGTACGTCTAGACATCTTACCACCTAAACATAATACAGATATATTTTTCAAAAACGTGGATGTGCGCGATCAACTTCATACTTAAGCTTTTTCGATAACGCCTGTGACCTCTTGCTCTTGGATGGTTATTTATATCTTTTCTTTGATTATTTGGTTGCTTCTTTCTTCGAGCAGGTTTCACAGGCATAGTCCTTGCCTTATTTAGAAGACCTGTTACTGTAATACTGCCTTGTAGCCGGCTTAAGCCTTCAGAAGGTGTACATATGGTCCGCGGTAGACGTGGATTTCGGAGGTAATAGCAGCATACGCCTTTGGGGGGAGATCTACATCGAGCGCGCTAGCACTCCTGAAAATGCTATGATAAGCCCGTAATAGTTGCTGGTAAAAGTAGATATTAAAGAGGCCGCTCTAGAGAGCATCCTTTAAGCCATTAATTATGTAGTGGGCGACTTGCAATGCGTACGAGGAGAATGTGATAACCCCCGGCGTCAGCTAAGAGAGAAAAAGCTGATCAATGAGCATGGGGTGTACCCTTTCCGCGACCTCAATAAGGCAATGTGAGGAGGTGGCCCGGGTGGATAGGTGACTTGTAAAACATGGTCTACCGTAACGAATCCTAAAGATCGTTGGAGGGGCTTTTCTCCCGCACCTATTTCGGATTTTAGGCGATCTAGATGAGGTGTGTTTGATTAATAAGCCCGCTTCTCTAGAGGGCAAGATATTTAGGTGCAGTATTGCAGGATATTTTGTAATGTCTGGTGTGGCTGCGAGCTTAAGTAGGCGGAAGCTGCTGCTCATAATCGCCCTCTGCATAATCATAGGCACCTCGAGCATAGTGTACCTCTATTATGCGATTATTCTACCCGCATATCCGCGTAGGGAGGTTAAGCCAGTTATAGCAATTCTTAGGATAGAAGGCGCAATTCTATCCTCGGATGTGACCAGCATCTACGTGGAGCAGATACGCGAGGCGTTAATGAATGACTCGGTAAGAGCTGTTGTCTTAGTTATAGATTCGCCTGGAGGCGAGGTGACCCAGATAGAGCATATTTATCTTGAACTGCTCGAGTTGAAGAAGGTTAAGCCACTAGTAGCATCAGCTGTAAAGGCTCTCTCAGGAGCATATTACATCGCCGTGGCGTCGGATTACATATATGCTCTCCCATCGTCCCCCGTGGGCAATATTGGAGTTATAGCTCAGTGGTCGCCGGCGCAACCTCTCTCCGAACAGGCTCTGGAGACGGGTGTATACAAGATTTCGGGGACTTCAAGGCTCTCCTTCCCTATAGAGGTCAAGGTGATCTTGGATAACTTCGTGTCCGCCGTGAAGCTGGGTAGGGGTGATCGCCTGAAGCTCTCTGACGTGGAGCTGAGGAGGGCGAAGGTCTACAGCGGAGTTGAGGCAGTATCGCTGGGCCTAGTCGATGAGGTCGGCTCGCCCCAGAAAGCCGTAGAGAAGGCGGCCAGTATGGCGAACTTGACTGAGTACGAGGTCGCGGATCTGTCAAGGGGCGCCCTAAGCACGCTACAGATCATTAAGGAGGGGTTGAATGGCACTCAGCTCGCGTGGAGCACGCTGGACCTTCAGCTATTGAACAAGATAAACCCGCCCCCAGCAGTATACTACCTATACCTGCCGCCGGAGAAGCTCGAGGCGAATACTCCGCAAAACCGCTCGGAGAACGAATTCAAGGGCACCGCAGTTATCGGCGGCGGAAATAGGAGCGTGCTAATTGACATGTCTCACGGGAACAGGATAACCGGGCTCGAGCTCGAGATCCTCGTATGGGAGCTGGTAAAAAGGAGCATGACCGCGGAATTCATCAATGATTGGAGGGAGCTGAGGGAGAAGCTGCGCAACTCCACGGCCCTGATAATAGCCCTGCCGATGATATCCTACTCTCGCGAGGAGATTGAGGACGTGAAGCACTTCGTGGAGGATGGCGGCATTCTCATACTGCTCTATGATCCGGCCACTGAGTACTCGAGGACCCCAGAATTGGTTAAGGTGATAAACTCGATCGCCAACGCGTTCAGGATGTCGTTTGCGAGCGGCTACCTGTACAGCGAGGAGCGGTATTATGGAATCTACAGGAACATATACGTAACCGAGTTCGTGGACAACATTTTGACGCGAGGCATTAGCTCGCTCCTCTTCTTCACGGCCACATATATTCGCTCCGACGGGCAGGGGATAGCATGGCCCCCCACGAGCGCTTACTCTTCTCAGAGCGAGAGGCCCGGAAAGTATCCGGTCATAACGTTTTCAAAGGATAACGGGACAGTTATCGCGATAGGGGACATGACGTTCCTGACCGAGCCATACTGCTACCTCGAGGACAACTACAACCTGATCACGAACTTAGCAGATTACATAGCCTCTGGAGGATCGTAATCTGCATCCTCGGCGCTTATGAGGTAAACCCTTATTTACTACCTATTGTTACTACATAAGGAGGACTATTATGGGTAAGTATGTGACGGTCTCTACGAAGGTTCGAAGGGAGTTGAAGGAAGAAGCGGAGCGACTCGGCGTGAAGATCTCCGAGGTGCTTAGATGTGCGTTAGAGGAGGAGGTTAGAAGACGTAAGCTTGAGGAGCTCGAGAAAAGGCTCGAGAAGCTTGGCGATGCTCTTGACAGGCTTGATGTGAATAGGATAGTGCGGGTAATTCGAGAGGATAGAGAGGCCAGGTGACTTAAAATGGGGAATGGCCTCCTTTTTGACGCGTCTTCTCTAGTATGCTTACTAAGGCTCAGAAATCTGAAACCACTTAATAACAATTACATTCAGTGGCTCACGATCTACGAGGCAGCCAATGCGTTGTGGAAGGAAGCATCTCTAATGGGCAGCATCGGCATGGAGGAGGCTTATGAGATGGTCAAGATATTAAGCGATGTCGTAGATGTCATGAAAATACTGAGCCCGCATCCCTACGAGCACGAGATCCTAGCAGCCGCGAGTAAGCTGGGGATCGCCGCCTATGATGCCTCCTATGTGGTTTTAGCGAACAAGAACGGCCTGATACTTGTAACTGAGGATGCTGAATTGAGAAAAAAGGCGAGGAATATCATCGAGGTGATTAGCGTAAACGACATACCACAACGGTGACATCTTTTATCTCATCGAGAATGAATTTAGCTTTTGGTTTTTCTTGACGGCCCATATGGCTTTTTCTCTGAGGCGGAATAGATATTATGAGGGTTGCATGGGTTGGGTTGATGATTGTTGATACGCCGAGGGGTATGGACGATCTTCTTCCAGCCGAGATGGCTTTGAAGAGGAAGATAGAGGATGCTATCAGGGAGGTTTTCAGGCTTTACGGTTACCTCGAGGTTGAGACCCCGACCGTAGAGTATTATGAGCTGTTCGCGGCGAAGAGCGGTGAGGAGATTAGGGAAAGAATGTTCGACTTCGTGGATAAGGCAGGTAGGAGGCTCGTTCTCAGGCCCGAGGTTACGGCATCGATAGCGAGGCTCATTGCAACGAAGCTCAAGGCATGGCCTCTTCCGCTAAGACTCGGCTACATCGCTGACTGCTACAGGTATGATGAGCCCCAGTGGGGCAGGAGGAGGAGGTTCTGGCAGGGGGGCTTCGAGCTTATCGGGAGCGATGGCCCGCTCGCCGACGCAGAGATCCTTCAGATTAGTCATGATGTCTTTAACAGAATCGGGTTAAGAGATCATTTCTTCAAGGTCGGGCATGTCGGGATACTCAGAAAGATTCTGGAGAAGGAGGGAATTGGCGAGGATCGCCAAGACGTGATTTTGTCCATGATCGATAGGGGGATGCTTGAGCAGGCTCTTGACCACATGAAGGAGCTGGACGCTGGCCGGGAAGCCGTTGAAGCTGTTAGAGAGCTTGCTAGCTTAAGTGGCTCCGGCGTGGAAATATTCCGGCGCGCAGAGAATATTCTCTCTCCGTGGCCGGAGTCTAGGAAATGCTTGGAGAGGCTTCAGGAGATTGTGGAGATCGTGAGGGAAGGTGGAGTTGATTCAGAGATGATAGTCTGTCCTGGCATGGCAAGGGGCCTAAGTTATTATGATGGCTTCATATTCGAGCAGGGGACTCGAGGAATTCAAGTATCCTTGAATGGTGGAGGCAGGTATGATAGGCTGATCGAACTTTTCGGCGGTAGGCCGACGCCGGCTGTCGGATGCGCGATAGGGATAACGCGGATAATGCAATATATCATGAATAGCGGTATTGAGAGGTCTCAACCTAATAGGCCTGAGGTTCTCTTGGCATGGGTTCCAGGCGTCTCCCTTGGTTACGTGATGAAGGCCGCGCATATTCTACGGAGAATTGGGACGCCCGTGGAGGTCGATGTTAGGGGTAGGAAGATGCAGGCCGCTATAGAGTATGCATTGAAAAATGGGATGAGGTTCCTAGTCATAGTCGGGAAAAGGGAGGAAGAGGGGGAGAAGATCTCTGTTAAGGACTTGGAGAGAGAGACTCAGCTGGAGATCAGCCTGATAGATGAAGATAGAATTAAGGAGGTTTTGGGTCGAATTGATTCCGCTTAACCCACTAATACATTTACAGGCAGTCATAATTCTCGCAGTGATCGCGATACTCTCTCTAAGATTCAGGTTTTTAGATCCGAAAGGGGCGGCCGCCTCGATTATAATCGGGTACATCATCATCGTCTTCGGCGGAATCGGCTACTTCGCGATACTACTCACATTCTTCCTAATCTCCTCAGCGGTCACAATGCTTAGGGTGAGAATCGTTGGAGAGCTATCAATCGAGAAGGATTGGATTAGAGGTTGGAGGAATGTTATTGCTAATGGGCTCGCGCCAACCCTCACAATACTCATCTCAAGACTATTATCATGCAGTGATCGGATTATGGCTGCCGGATACTTGGGCGCGGTCGGGACCGCGTTCGCGGACACTTTGGCAACAGAGATAGGATTATTCTATCGTGGGAAGCCTCGGCTAATAATGGGCTTCGAGAAAGTCGAGAAGGGGACTCCGGGAGCGATCTCGGCCTACGGGTATCTTGGGGGCCTTCTAGCCCTACTAATACTCGCAACCTTCTCCTGGTTCATTGGAATAACCTCGCCACAACTAGTCCTCATGCTCATCCCAATCGGACTCGTGGGAACCACGATAGACAGCATCCTGGGAGCAGGAATACAGGGAAAATATCGCTGCCAAGGGTGTGGAAAACTGCTCGAGAATCCTCACCACTGCGGACAACCCGCGGAACACGTTTCAGGAGCGAGGTGGATCAATACCCACATAGTAAACCTGATGTCAACAAGTCTAGGAGCAATGCTCCTCGCCACGCTCGCCGCCCTGTTGTAAGTTTATATAATTATTACCAAAATGTCTCAAACGGGCCCGTGGCCTAGCCAGGATAGGGCGCCGGATAAGTTGCCGTTTAGGACGACTTAGGCGAGCCTCCTAAGCCCGATACGCGAAGAAAGCCGGGGGTCCCCGGTTCGAGTCCGGGCGGGCCCGCATTTTATTATATGATATACGGTAAGTGTGATAAGCTATTCAATGTTCTCGTATCGTAAGCGTGAAGCAAATCGAGAAAGAAAGGGTTGGGGCTGCTTTGAAGCCCGTTAAATTTTAAAATCCATCAATGAGCAGCATTCTGCCATGAGCACTCAGAGGCTCCTCACAGCTAAAGGCGGCTCGATCATTATCGCAATCATCCTCCCTGTAGCGGGCACCGCGAGCGGGTTCAGCATAGGCTACATGCTCTACACGCCATAGATAGAATCCCTCCAGTCCCAATCCGCGCAGCTCCTAGCAGAGATTGATGGTCTTAAGGCTGAGATGGACGCGAAGATGAGGGGGCTTCAGCAGAAATCAGCCGAGCTAGATAGGACGAGGGAGGAGCTCGCGGAGACTAAAAATCGGCTGGGTGCCAAGACCGCCGAGGCTGAGAGGCTCGCCAGGAGGATTCAGGATCTCACAGCGCAGCGCGATGTGCTGAGGAGCCGGGTGGCAAGCCTAGAGGGCGAGGTCGCGCACCTCAATAAAGAAATATCCAGCCTAAACTCGCGGAATGGAATCCCTACAACGGAGGGTCACCGACCTCGAGAACATAGCCCTCGCCGCTCATAAACGGGACGTGGCAGGAGATAGTTAGATTCAAGAGGATATGGAGAGGATATTGGTCACGAAGTTTCTACAAAGATGAAATAATCATCCCCAATAACCGGGCCATCCGAATAAAGATAACACCGCAAGGTAACGCCACCGTGGAGTGGTGGCTATCCCCTGGACCATTTGCTATCAGATGGCTCGAGGACGAGAGAGTTGTTGACGTGATAAGCTACATGATATGTGGGGTAAAGAGAGCGGGATAATGCTGTATGACATTAAGCCCGGCAACTACACCATCATCACGTGCTCTGAGGCCGGAAATGAGTATGAGGTGGTGGAGGCGTTTATACCGCGCTAACCCGCTCGTCGCGGCCTACCCGTCGCTCCGGCTGGAGAATCGATGAGCAGGAAATAGGCATCCGCTAGCCCGTGGCAGTACATTCTTTCGATCTAGCTGGACGAACCCTCGGCGAAGTCCTCAAGCCTCCCCGCGCTTCACTGAGGCGAATTTCATAAACCCTCTCAGCTCCCGCTCGAGAAGTTCGATCCGGTGGTATAGCAAGCGATACGCGGGACCCGCTATCTCCGGGAACCTCTCT
>CALJVH010000034.1 GCA_937974645.1 uncultured archaeon
CGTCGCCACGATAACTGTCATGAACCCGATGAAGACCTGCCCTCACGGCGGCTGCATCTACTGTCCGGGGGGTGAGAATTCTCCGAAAAGCCACACAGGCGAGGAGGAAACGGTTAAGCTGGCGCGGCTACACGACTACGATCCATATCTACAGGTCAAGTCGCAGGTCGAAAGGCTCAAGCGCATGGGCCATGATGTCGACAAGGTCGAGCTTATAATAATAGCCGGGACATTCACAGCCCTTCCCCAAGGATATCAGAGGTGGTTTATCAAGAGGTGCCTAGACGCCTTCAACGGTGTCGAATCCAGCTCGCTTGAGGACGCTTTGAGAAAAGCCGAGAATCTCCCCCTTATCCGCGTCTCCGGCATTACAGTAGAAACTAGACCGGATTGGGTGAGGCTCCCACAAGCTCAGCGGCTTCTCGAGCTCGGGGCTACGAGGGTAGAACTTGGAGTCCAGGCGATAGATGATGAGATCTACAAAATCGTGAACCGCGGGCATACGGTGGAGGATGTGGTTGAGGCGACGCAGGTCTTGAAGGATTTAGGCTTCAAGGTCAGCTACCACCTAATGCCAAACCTCCCCGGATCAAGCCTCGGGAAGGATCTGGAGATGTATGAGAAGATTTGGGGTGATTCGAGATTCAGGCCTGATCAGATCAAGATTTATCCGACTCTCGTTCTGCCCGGCACGCGCCTCCACGAGCTCTGGAGAAATGGCCTTTACGAGCCATATGGTGATGAGAAGCTCGTGGAGCTTCTTGCGAGATTTCTCGAGTACATACCCCCCTATGCTAGGATCCAGAGGATCCAGCGCGAGATACCGTTGAGGTTCGCGGCTGCCGGGAACAGGATCCCGAATCTAAGGGAAGTTGTCGAGGAGAGGCTTAGGATGAGGGGCCTCAGGTGCAGGTGCATAAGGTGTAGGGAGTATGGTCACAGGCTGCTTAAGGATGGCCTGCGCGCGAGGCTCGAGGACGGCAGAATACTCGTGATGAGATACGAGGCATCCGGGGGCGTTGAGCACTTCATCTCCTACGAGGATCCGGCGAGGGATGTTTTATTCGGTTTTCTGAGACTGAGGCTTCCATCCAAGATTTTGAGGTCGGAGCTTGAGGGGGCCGTCATAGTGAGGGAGCTCCATGTCTGTGGTAGGATGATTCCGGTCAGCGAGTCGCCGGAAAGCTCATCGGCCCAGCATAGAGGAGTCGGCTCACTACTCTTGAGGGAGGCGGAGAGGATCGGCGCCGAGGAGCTTGATGCGAGGAAGATCATTGTGATAAGTGGGGTGGGCGTCAGGAGATACTATTACCGCCATGGATATAAGCTGGAAGGCCCTTACGTGAGCAAAAAAACTAGCCGGGTGATCACATGCGGATAAGAAGAGAGGTCATTTACGCGGCGGCCATCGCCTCCTTCACCCTCTCATATATGATTCATAACCCGGGTTTATCGAAGTACGTGTACTCGGACATAGTGTCGTTCTGGCATAGGGAGGGCTGGTCGATGAGGCTCAGAATACCGTATATCGAGGCTTCCTTCGAGTATCCCCCGCTCGCTGGCTTTATAACATTCCTCGCGGCGGCCTTGGGCTCCAATATCGCGGCCTACTATTCAATCTTCTCGGCCATAATTCTCATCTTCTACATACTGATGCTCGAGGTGGTTATCAGGATCTGCGAGGAGAGGGACATCGGGCTAGAATATGCCCTTATCCTTCTATGCCTCAGCCCGTCCATGATCCTCTACTCGATCTATAATTATGACGTGATCTTCGCCGCCCTATTCACGCTATCTCTCTTCTTGCTGGTTAAGGGCCGGCTCACGTCCTCCGCGATCACTTTCTCGGCGACGGCCTTGGTTAAGCTCATTAACCTCATCACATTGCCATTCATCCTTATGTACGTCGAGGGATGGAAAAATCGGATAAAATATGCGTTAATCTCAATCCTCATCTTCGCTTTCGTGAACCTCGTGCTTTGGGTCATGAACCCCGAGTTCATAGATGGCACGTATTTCTATCATGTTAGGTGGGGCCTTGAGAACGCGTGGTACCTTATGTTGTTTCCCAATAGCGGGTCATGGGATATGGCAAAGCTTTTCGGAATGTTTTTGATGGCCTACGGGCTCCTGAAGATCTATCTGCATGATGGGGCGGACCTCATCCAAAGAGTGTTCATGGCCTTATCCGTCTTCCTGCTGACGAACCATGTCTTCACGCCCCAGATGCTCCTATGGCTCCTCCCGCTATTAGCGGTTATGGGTAGCCTGCCGGTACCATACTTCTTTCTTGATCTCGCCAACGCGGGGATAATTCTCCTCTGGTTCGAGGTTCCAGATCCGCTCTCCCCGGACTCCCCGACTCAGATCCTCGCCCTCCTGAGAGGAGTCATGCTATTCATGATCCTCCTAGAAATCTATTTCGCCTCAAAAGGTGTTCGAGTTGGTGAGAAAATTGAGGAGATGGCTCAGCATCAGGTCCGAGCGGAGGCTTAAGGCCTGGCTGATAGGGATAACGCTGATAATACTAGTCTTTAAGCTTCTGATAATACCGCATCCGTGGCCTGAGCTTACACCAGAATCATGCACGAGCCCGCCGATTGATGGCGCTAGATGCGGCCTCATATTCGATGAGGCGCATTACATTCCCGCTGTCCGGAAGATGCTTAACGGCGAGGCCGCGAACAATGAGCATCCACCGCTCTCTAAGGTATTGATGATGCTCGGGATAATGATCTTCGGCGACAATCCATATGGCTGGAGGACGCTCATAACGATATGCGGCGCTGCTTCGGTCTATCTCATTGGCCTGCTCGCATATGCGCTGACAAAGAGCTTCAGGGCATCGGTAATCGCCGCCGCCCTCTTAGGTTTCGATATCACATCCTTCAACCTCAGCTCGATCGCGATGCTTGACTCGCCAGCCTTAGCATTCTCGCTTCTAGGAGCGTACCTCTATCTCCGGAGGAAGCTGATCCTCTCGGGGTTCTCCCTCGGCCTGGCGCTCCTCTCAAAGCTCTCCACAGCCTTTATCCTACTCGCAATACTGCTCTACGACTTGGCGAGGGCATCCTACGAGAGGGCATCCTTCAGAGAGGTGATGGGAAGCTGGGTGAATGTCATCGAGAGGGTGTGCTTTACGTCCGTAATAATCCTAATTGTGGGCCTAGCGACCTACGACTACGCCTATGGAGCGTTCCAGACACCATTCGAGCACCTCGACTTCATCCTGAACTACCACTCTATGCTAACATTTTCGGAGAACGATATCGTTGACATGCCTCTCTCGTGGACGAACCCCGTATTCCAGTTTCCCAGAGCAAGTTATTTCGTTGTGAGCGTTCAGGTAGATTCGCTGAAAGCTTATCACCCGATAGCATATTACGGTATGCAGACGCCACTCTGGTGGATGACGTGGATCGTCTTCGTCTTCGCGATATATCTCGCATGCGCCAAGATTAGAGCTGGAGAGTTCCCGGATCTGGAGCTTTTCACGCTCTGCTGGCTCTTCACCAACTACCTGATCTACTTCCCGCTTGCGCACATTCTCCACCGCTGGGTCTACTCATTCTACTTTTACAATTCTGTTCCGATAATAGCTGTAGCCATATCAAAGCTCCTAGAAGGTGAGAAGGGATCTGAGATAATCCTATACTTTCTCCTCGCCGGCCAGCTATGCTTCTTCCTCTATTTCTTCCCGGTCAAGCCCCAATGGTTCATCGACTTCCTTCTTTGGCTTAATCTTCCAGCCTAGTTGGGGCTGTCGCCATCACGTATCCCAGCCAGCCAGCAATAAAGCATAGACCTAGCACTATGATAAGGACAGGTATCCTGACCGCAAGCTGAGGATCAAGCGGGGTGAAGCCAAAAAACCATAGTATATAGAATATCGCGAATGCCGCGACTATGGCTATCACGGCGAGTCCAACCACCCTTGCTAGTCTCACCATCACCCAACTATCACTCCAAAAGCATCCAAAATACTTCCCCCCATACCGCATAACGAGATTTTTAAGGATGATATAGAGTAAATTTTGAGACGTGGCGGGTGATGAGTCTAGAGGATGAGCTCTATAAGCTTAGGGGGAAGACTCTTCAAGTCTATCTCTACCTGCTTAGGACAGGAAAACCCGTTGGCGTGAGGGAGCTTCAGAGGGTTCTCGGGTTCTCAAGCCCAAGTATAGCCCATCATCATCTTGAGAAACTTAGGGAGATGGGGCTCGTCTCAAAAGATGAGGGAAATAGATACAAAATTCAGGAGAAAGTTGATGTTGGGATCTTAAAGATGTTCGTCCTCGTGGGCGGTAAGCTGATCCCGAGAATGATATTCTATGCGGTCTTCATAACTACGCTACTCGCTCTTCATGTAGCTCAAACACTCCCCAATGTAAACCTCCATGCCATCGCCCTCGGCGGATTCGCCTCTATCTTCTTCTGGATTGAAACGATCAGAGTCTGGAGGCATCAAGCTTGGTAGTGTTCTAATCTATAGAATTATGGGGGTGGTCTGCTCAATTATGCCCATGAATAAGCGGTTAATCATCCTGGCGCTCTCAGCCCTGATTCTCGCATTTCTCATGAATCAAGTCATAAACCTAGCTCAAACGGGTCTCCAGTCCGGTCTACAAGTAGCAAGAGAGGTCAAGGCAATCATCGGTACTACCACTGCGACGGTCACGAGCAAGCAAGCTACTTCCACGCCGGGAGTAGCCGCGGAGCTTACAAACTCTGAGGAGATGACCTTGGAGACCTATGACCTCGCGGAGAAGTGGAAATCGGGCCAAGAAGATCTCTCTCTGCCGCTAAATATCATGTTCTCAATGGTCGTGGCGGTCGTAGTTTTTCTTTTGATTAGGGGCTATAAAGCTTAATAATATGCGGAATAAGACGAAATTGGGCAACGTGATCTCTCTAGAAACTTTAAGGGAACATCTCTCTAAAATAGATGCCGGTAAATGGCTAAGGCTTTGCCGAGGCCTAGTAATCCTCGTGGCCACACTACTAATAGTCTCCTATGTAACCA
>CALJVH010000035.1 GCA_937974645.1 uncultured archaeon
CCGCTACCTTTCTCTCGAAGCTCGGCTTCGCCCTCACCTTCCTAGCGCCCTTGCTACTCCTCGAACTCCAAGACGCGATAGCCGCAAATGTGGCCTGGGGATTTCTTCTCCTAGCCCTTCTAAGTTATAAGTTCGCGAGGGATCGAGGGGAAAGCTTTCCTAAAATTGCATCGGAACACCTGACCGCGGCCGCTGCAGTGATAATTATAGCACATTTCATCGGCGAGCTTGTCTCAGCATATCTAGGCGGATGAACCTAGCGTCCAGCAACAATTTATTTTGCTCAGGCGAGGTTCTATGCTGAATGTCAGCTGGATTCCTAATAGCGTTAGAGGGTATTGACGGATCAGGGAAGACGACACAAGCAAAGCTACTTGTTAAATGGCTTAGGGGAAGGGGATTTGATGCGTACTATACCTATGAGCCGACTCGCGGGATATTTGGCAGAATTCTAAGATCTATGGCTTATAAGAGGGGTGTGGATCCGAGGATGGAGGCTCTTCTCTTCGCCGCCGACAGGCTCCAGCATCTTGAGCATGTGATCGAGCCCCTCCTTGCAAGAGGCTTGATCGTGGTCTCGGACAGGTATCTTCATTCATCGCTGGCGTATCAGTCGGTCACCACAGGGGATCAGGGGTGGGTTGAGGAACTTAATAGGTTCGCGAGAAGGCCTGACCTTGGAATATATCTCGACCTCGGTGCTTCTGAGAGCCTTAGCAGGCTTAGGAAAAGAAGGAGGAGCCGATTCGAGGATGAGGATTTCTTAGAACATGTTAGAAGAAAATATCTCGAGTACGTGGATGAGGGGGAGCTAATCAAGGTGAATGCGGAGAAACCTGTGGCAGAGGTTTTCTCAGAAATCGCCTTGATCGTTGAGAGAGCCCTAAAAGGTGGGCGATAGTGTTTTATCGAGCGCCAGTCTAGATCTCCTCGAGTTGCCCCTTAAGCTAATTAAGGATCCCGTTCATGGGTATATCGAGGTCTCGAGCGAGGAGCTTCAAGTAATTGATACTAGGGCTGTTCAGAGGCTTAGGAGGATAAGTCAGCTTCCATTAGTTTATTTAGTCTATCCGGGCGCTCGGCATAGCAGATTTGACCACTCGCTTGGATGCATGCATCTCGCCGGAGAGTTTGCGAAGAGTCTTGGGCTGGATGAGTATAGGATGAAGGTTCTGAGGCTCGCTGGATTACTTCACGATGTCGGCCATACCCCCTACTCTCATCTCTTCGAGACAATTCTGGAGGAGGCTGGATCGAATCATGAGGCCATGACCGCGAAGATCCTCCGGGAGGATTCCGAGCTTGCTGAGGCGATTGAGAAATGCAGTATCACCCTGAAGGATATTCTTTATGTGGTGGAAGGAAGGGCTCCGGAATCCACGATAATCAGTGGGCCAATAGATGCTGACAAGCTCGATTTTCTCGTGCGCGACTCATATTTCACGGGCGCGCCCTACGGCTTAATCGATGTTAGGAGGATTGTTCTCAGGAGCAGGCTGGTTAATAACAAGCTTGCGATCAACATAAATGCGGTGGGAGCTGTTGAGGAGATGGCCCTGGCGAGATACCAGAACTACATGAACATTTACCTTCATCATACCGCGAGAGCCGCTCAGATACTCTTCCTATCGGGTGCCAAGCTCTTGGATGAGATTTCAGGATTCCCAGATATGAGCGTCGAGGAGTATCTAAGTCATGACGACTATACAATCTGGTGCATCATGAAGAACAACGATAAGACGCGATGGATTATAGATAGGATTGAGAGGAGGATTATACCGAAGGTCGCTTATGAACTAAGGCTCAGAGAGGGAGAAATTCCAGCGGAGGTTTTGAGAACCCCAGGGCAAGTTATAGATGAGATCTCCTCTCTCTCAGGAGCGCCAGAGGATAGAATTTGGATCGACACCCCATATATAACCTCCCTGCCATTCAGGAATAGTGAGGAGATAGTGTTCTATGAGGAGGGAGATGGCGGGCCCAGGCCCGTCGAATACTCATCACCACTCTTAGAGTTCACCTCAACAATGTATGCCATAGTAAGGATTTATACTGATCCACCCTTTCTCGAGCAGGTCAGGCTTGCTTCAGAAAAATATTTTGGGGAAAGGATTAGGATTTTCTCCCAGAAATCCTCCGGTAAATAATGTAGACACCATAAGCTATCAGACTCAGGGGAGCTCCGACGATTATCAAGAAGACAAGCCCGTATGCAACGTAAATTAGTGCCGCGATGGCAGCGACCAAGACTGGCGTGAAGTCTACCTTAGGATATGGGGATGGCTCCGGCGCGGGCTCCTCCGGCGTCCTTATCCAGATTGAGATCGTTGAGTATGAGGTCATGCGCTCAAGATTCTTCAGCTGAGCTTCGACTCTCTCTATCTCCCCCCTAATTCTCCAGAGCTCCTTCTCAATCATTATCAAGTCTTGAATGCTTTGAGCTTTCTCTACTGCCGCGAGAAGCCAGTCCTCCTCGGCGCGCAGGTTCCTCAGCCTCGCCTCAAGATCAATATACTGCTCAGTTGCATCCTGAACGTTCAAATCCTCGCTGATAACCCTGCCTATTCTCCTGACCTCCTTTAGAACCCTGTAGAACGCTATCTCAGGAACCTTAACTATCATTGAGATCGACTTTTTCTCCCTGCCAGAGGTGCTCAGCTTAACAACATAGCCACCATATGATTCAACGATGACCATGACTTTATCGGCGGTCGCTTCGGGATCCTCAGATTCGAGCTCGAGACTCGCGGCCTTTATTAGCATCCTAGCTGAGGGGTATTCTACCTCGCCCGTGAGCGCCATCGTGGCTGTAGTTGTTGCCGCGGTCCTCGCAACCGCGAATATTGTGCCCTCCTGCTCAATCCTCGCAGCATCCGAGCTCATAATTGCTGACAACAACTTCATGCCAAGAGATTCGCCAGCTCGATTTATTTCAACCATGATCACCCTTATCGCGTATGACGCGACGAGCGCCGCAATAATCATAATGCAAATTATCGCAAAAAGCTTCCTACCCATTCTCATGCATAGTCCTAGGCCCAGCGCCTATATAATCACATGCTCACGAGCATTTTGTTCGCCTTCCTCGAACGCCTAAGCGAATTTTCTAAACTTTATTGAGAGATCACCGAGATTTACCAGGGACATGACCCCTACGGTAGGCTCTAATCCAATACTTCTCTGATAGCTTGTCTGCTCCTGCCAGGTTCCGGAGTTCACAATCCTTACGCCGCGATATGAGCCCACATAGGCCGCGTGGACGTGGCCCGAGTGGAATATGTGTGGAACCCTGTCTATCACGAGGAGGTCTTCCGGCATCGGGATTATTGGTGTTGTCTCGCCGTAAATTGGGCAGAGATGCCTGCACTTGAGAAGGAGCTTCAGGGCTTCTCCAAGATCCGTCTCCAAACTGCTGTGCGAGAAGCTTATGACGTGTTGTATCACATCATCCAACCCTTGACCATGATAGATGAGAAATAATCTCCCCGCAAGCTTAATCCAAGCTGGATTTCCAACGAAGAAGAAACTCTTACCCGATTTCTTGAGAATTTTCTGATATTTCTCCGGGAGCGGGGGCTGAGGGAGGGCTCGCTGAACGGGATCATGGTTCCCCGGGCCGATTATTATCCTCACGTGCTCTGGAATCTCAGATAGAAATCTTGACAGCTTCTCAAGCTGCTCCTCAACTGAGAAAATTTCGAGCTCCTTATGCTGATTCGGGTATACTCCAGCACCATCTATGAGGTCCCCTGCAATTATCAGAAATTTGACATCTTTGGCTTCTGGATCCCTTCCACGATTAATCCAGTCCAGGAAGCTCTCAAATAGGTCTTCCCTGAAGTGCTTGCTTCCGGCATGTATATCGGAGATCATGCAGGCGGAGATGTTGATGCTTATTTTCTCCAAATGCTCGGCGGCCAAGTCCGGGAGGATCAGCTCCCTTCCAATGAGGGCGTCCCCGCTCTTCATGATCCTAGCCCCAAATACCATGTCTGGTAATAGTAGCTCCGGGCTATCTCCCAAGACGGGCTCCTTAGGTACGATGATCTTATGCTCTCCGCTCGGATCGTCCACTCTAAGAATCCATACTTTCCTTGTTTCACGCTTCTCGAGGAGCATCACGATTACGTTGGCCTCCTGCGATTCCCGGAGCCTCATGGCTTCTCTTAACGAAACCACACTCCCAAGTCTCTCCCGAAGGAGGCCCGACAACTTCTCATATCTACTCGAGAAGTATCTCTGAAATTCCTCAGATGTGCCTTGAATTCTCCACTCCTTTAGAAAACGCTCGTCAACGTCTATCATAAGCTCTTCAAGCAGTTCCACGGCTTCCTCTTTCTCGGCCATAACAGCTGGCTCTTGAGCCCCCTCCTTTGCTCCCAGCAATTTCATGAGCAACGACTCATCAATGATCATTAGTCCGCTTTGCTCTAGCCTGCGCATAGCTTCCTCCAAGGTCTCAAGCGGTGCCTCGGCCTGCTCGAGAAGCCTTAGAGCCCCACTCGTTACAGTATATCCTCTCGTCGTGGCCCTCTCGATAATCTTTCTCATTAATACCTCGCGTCTCAATGCTTTTCACAGTCCTTATGGCCTTATTGTCTCGCGACTGATGGCTTGTAATCTAGCAGAGCTGAGAGAAGCTCATCACCGCTTACAGCTTCCTCAATCTCATCGGGCGGTGTGAGAAGAACTATTCTACGCGTCCTACCATGCCTGCCCATATTCACTAGCTCGCTCTTCACGACGCCGAGCATGTCGAGTTCCGATATGAGGCTGCTAACCCTTCTATCCGTCAGGGGCTCTATACTAATGCGCTTACAAACCTCCTTATAGGTTTGGTAGACCATACCCGAGACCAGGCTGGGAACATTACTTCTCGTTAGGAGAAGCATGCTAACGAGCACGAGCTTGCTATGGAGCGGGAGGGTTGATATGGCCTCGAATATTCTGCCGCGCTCAATAATGTTCTGGGCGATTCTCACATGCTTCTCCTCCACCGTTTCATCTCCATTTCTCTCGGCTACCTCCGCGGCGACCCTAAGCAAGTCTATAGCCCTCCTCGCATCACCATGCTCGGATGCCGCCAACGCCGCGCAGAGGTTAATAACTTCCTGGGGCACCGCGCCCTTTCTGAAAGCAAGACTTGCCCTCTCGCTCAAAATGTCTATGAGCTCCGTGGCCGTATATGGGTGGAAGACGAGCTCCTCCTCGCTGAGGCTACTGAGAACCCTAGGATCCAAATAATCCTTGAAGTGTAGATCATTTGACGTCCCGATAATCGTGAGGCCGCATCCCTCCATCCCCTCATTTATTCGGGAGAGCTCGTAGAGGAGGTTATCGCCATAGCTCTTCACCAGCGCATCTATCTCGTCAAAGCAGGCCACGAGCAGGATTTCTTTCTCCTTCAAGCTCCTTCTGAGCCTCGCGAAGACTTCCGCCTTCGCTAATCCCGTGAAAGGCACTTTAACGCCAATACTTTCACAAAGCTCCGCCAATACCCTATACTCCGTCCCAGCTATCCTGCAGTTAACATATGCGAAGGCAACTGGAAGATCCTCCTTGACAACAACCTCATGAAATCTTTTAAACACATATCGCACCACCGCCGTTTTGCCGGTTCCGGTCTTGCCGTAAATGAATATATTGCTAGGCTTCGAGAGGCTTAAAGCGGGGGACAATATTTCACCAAGCCTCTCGATATGCTCATCTCTATGTGGAAGCTTATCCGGAACATAATCGGATCTCATCACCTCCCTGTTCGTGAAAATCCTCGGCCTCTGGAGGGCCCTCTTTAAAACTTCCTCTAGAGGATCCCCTCCACCCCTAAATTTCTCATGGAGAGGCCCCTGATTTGATTGAGATCCTGTTGATGATTTTGTATTCAAAGTAGCCCCTTAATGTAATTGAGACTAAGAGCTAATGAACCAGCTACTCAAGAAATCTTGAGAAATATCTTGAAGTTGATTTAAAGAAGCTGAGTAAGGGGTTTTTTCTTCGGCTGGCGCTTTTTTCCAGTGGAAATAGAGGGGTGCGGGTCTTTCAGCATAAACTTGAAACATTATAAAGCGTTCACATAGTGAAGAAGCCTGTGAAATCAAGCTCTTAACAAAGCCGAAAAATGTTTTTTCGAGCAAAGGAAGATAAAACGGCCTTTCCACTAGAAATTGAAGGAACCCCTCGTTTTCCGCTGGAAACCGGCGGAGAACATTTTTCCTTTGTAGGAAGCTCTATACAAGTGTTGAGGAAAGGCGCCGCGCGATGCAAAACAGCTTTTCCCTCACACAATGCTACTAAGTTTTCATAGTGATGAGCATCTTTTCTAGAAAAGCCATGCAGAGTAATCATTTTTTGGAATAAGTGGAGGAGGAGCGTTAGGAATTTCCACTGCAACAGGTGGATAGCATAATCTCCTCAACATTATTATTTGATTGCTTACGGATTTCCAGGGGATTCTAAGAGTATTACATAGGATACAGAATCATAGTGAAATGCGAATTCCTTCACCCTTTACTCGGTGAAGTATTTTCTGAGGTTTGATGCGAGTTCGAGGGCTTTTAAGAGGCCTATTAAGGTCTTTGTAAGGTCTTTTACTTCTTTTGGGTCTGCTGCGCGCTTTAACGCGATGTTCACCTCCTCGATCTTTGTGGTTAGGGTCTTCACAAGCTCGTTTAGCGTAATGCCCGTGAAGGTCTCCTCGATCTCTTCCTCGCTCGAGACCCTGATCACCCTCTTATCGCACTTCAGGCACCAGATCTGGCCCTTTATCTCGAAGAGGGGGCTATTGCAGACTGGGCATACATCGGCGAGCATTTTCGCTCCACTCCTAAGAGCATCCGCCATTCTCCGCATATACTCAGCCTCATCCGAAGACATTGCCACAGAGCGCTCTCCACATTAATCTATAAAGATACTCCCAAGTATTACTCCCAGGCCCTCCGAAGAGCCCTCTTGAGATATTTAATGGCTCCCGGGACTGCTCTCCTCAAGATGAAACATTTGTTCACGACGAGGTCTTTGAGCACGCGCTTCGGGTTCAGATAAAAGACGACGTAAGCCCAGAGAAGCAGTCTCTTAATTCTCTCAGGGGTTAGATAGAGGTTCTTCATTACCACGTCAAGGGTTGTGAACTTTCTCCAATTCATCGTTAAAAGCAGCTCCTCCTTCACGGCGATCTCCCAGAGCCTCGTCCCGGGGTAAGGTGTGGCTATTGTGAACTGGGCGAGGTCAACCCCTACCCTGTCGGCGAACGCTATCGTCGCCCTTATGTCCTCCTCCTTCTCATGCGGAAATCCCATGATGAATGATCCTAGGGTGTTTAGCCCGGACTCCTTGGCGGCCCTCACAGCGTCCGTAGCCTGCCTCCTAGTTATCCCTTTTTCAATGAACCTGAGAGTCTCCTCTGAACCGGACTCTATACCGAAATAGATCGTGTGGGCGCCGGCCTTCCTCATAATCTCGCCGAGGTCTCTGCTAAAGGTATTGACCCTAGAAGAGGCGCTCCAGGATATATCGAGCCCCTCATTCATGATCATTCTAGATATCTCCTCCGCCCTGCTCATATTCAACGTGAATGTATCGTCGAGAAACTCGATCTCCCTAACGCCATAATCGTACCTCAGAATCATCAGCTCCTCCAAGACCCTCTTGGGGCTGCAGGCCCTCCACCTCTTCCCGAACTGCAGGGATGACGAACAGAATATGCAGCCATAGGGGCAGCCCCTCGAGGTGATCACGGCCGCGTACTTGGTCTTACCAATGGCGTACTTCTCCATGGGGAGGAGATCGTAGGCTGGTATCGGGAGCGCGTCTAGGTCCTTTATAAGCCCCCTCGAAGGATTCTCCCTTATCCTATCCCCAGCCCTATACGTAGCTCCCGCGACCCCCTCTAGATTTTTGCCGCACTCAATTCTCTCGAGGATCTCCCTTAGGGTTTCTTCACCCTCACCTCTAACCACCACGTCAATATATGGGCACTCCTCAAGAACTTCGCGGGACATGAATGTGGCGTGAGGTCCTCCCAGCAGGACTAATGTGTTCGGAGAATGCTCCTTGACCATTCTGGCCACTTCATATGCATCGTAGATTGCGGGTGTTGTGGCCGTGAGCCCGACAAGCTCGGGCTGAAGACCCTTGATCATGCTCGCTATATCCTGCATCCCTAAACCTTCCGTGGGGCCATCAATTATCCCGACCTTCCATCCCTGCTCTCTGGCGACCGCTGCGAGATACGCTAGGCCGAGAGGAGGACTAGATGCTCCTAAAACCTCCTTGACCACAGATCTGGTGGGCGGGGAGATGAACAGGACACTCAATATCCGTCAATTTTACGGCTCATCACATATACTTATTTTTATTTGCCAAGAGTTCTAATCCTCCTCTTAAGAGCTGGGTCGCGGTCTACTAGCTCGTCCAAGACTTGTTCGAATGACTTGTCTTGGGGAATTATTATCTCGCGGTAGACGCCTGTCCTCCCGAGCTCCCTCCTCCTCCTGAGAACTCTCACCCTGTTTCTAAGGATTTTTGAATCTACGCCGAGTATCGAGGCGGCTTCTTCGACATTTCTCTCAACCGGCAGCTCGATATGGCCCTCGGCCGTCGGGATTATCAGCATAAGCTCCTTATTCATGCCGGGGACCCTCATGCCCCTCCTCAGCTCCTCGTACGATACCTGGCCCGCGAGCTTGTAGAAGCCGATCTCATCCTCGGTCATTTTCAGGAGGGGTAATGAGATTGACGTGTAGTCATCTATTACAAGATATGCTTTGGGAACGTGGATTGGCGTCGCTTGAACTAGGATTCGGTCTCTCATTCTTATGTTGGCCTCGGAGAGATACAACTCCACCATTGTCGTGCTCACCGGGAATGGTATGAACACGTCCACATCGCTTTTTTCATCAACATCCCCCCTCGCAATGCTACCATAAACTATTGGGTTAAGGCCATGGGCCAGCAATGGCCTCATCAGCATGAGAGCCTTCTCCCTGAGTCTTGACAAGAGTCTCCACCGAACCTCATCATACTTAACCTCCAGCATTCAGAGGAATATCGAGATCCGGTTTCTTAAGATGCTTCCCAGCCAGCTAAGCCGCCCCGATCAGGTGCTCAAGCAGGATCTTGAGGCCGAGAAGTATGAGTATGACGCCGCCTAAGATTGATGCCCTCTCTCCAGCCAGACCCCTAGCCTTCAGGCCTATCAAGTACCCTAAAGCGGCTAGGATGAGTGAGGCGAGACCGGCGGCGATGGACATCCCCACAACCTCCAAGCCTATGAATGGTAGGCTGAAGCCCACCGCGAGAGCGTCTATGCTCGTGGCCACGGATAATATGATGAGCAGCCGAGCAGTCAGAGACTCGCAGCGCACTACTTCTCCGCTAAGCCCCTCCATAATCATGTGGCTTCCCACGGCAGCTAGGAGGATAAAGGCGATCCAATGATCATAGTAGACCACGGCCTCGATGAAGCTTCCACCAGCCCATCCCATCCATATCATCCCGGCCTGAAAGGTGCCGAAAGAAGCTGCGAGCGCTAGAGGGGTAAACGCTTTCATGCGCTCCCAACATGCCCCTGCGGCAAAGGCTGCGGAGAAGCAGTCAAGGGCCAGGCCGACCGCTATTGCCGCCATGATCTCGATCATTTGACTCCTCTAGGAGGTAATTTACGTGAAAAACCTTTGCGCGGCATAGCAGAATATATCTTGATGCTCTTACAGGTTTTCGGAGGAGCTGCAAACAGGGATGATAGTCGGGCGCGTAGACGCGGCTAAGAGGCGGATCGAGTTAATTCCGGAAAGCAGCCTAGATTTGATAAACATATTCAGGCTCATGAGGCCCGGCGACATAGTCTACTCGAGGACGTCTAGAGAGCTCAAGAAGGAGCGGGCAAGCGGCAAGACGGATAGCGAGAGAGTACAGGTAATTCTTGGCGTCGAGGTGGAGTCTAAGACGGCCGACCCGCTCATGAGGAGGATTAGACTCTCGGGCAGGATCGTCTACGAGAGCCGCGACCTAGACCTGCTCGGAAAACATCATTCGATCACGATTTATCCCGGGATTTCCCTAAAAATAGAGTCTCAGAAGGGCTTTGAGAGGCTTCGATCCTTCGCGGAAAGTTACCGGGGGAAGAAAGCAGGCGAAGTAATTTGTATCTCGATGGACGATGAGAATCTCGCGGTCGCCGAGTTCTCGAGCAAAGGAGTAAAGGTCATGTACTCGAAGGACTTACCCAAAGCGGATAAAACGATTCAGTGGGGAGAGAATAACTTAGAAAGTGCCTTCGAGGAAGTTGTTGAGATCATTAAGAGTCTACCGGAGACGGGGATAATGCTCGTTGGCCCGAGAATATTCGTCGAAAGATTCCTCGCGCATCTCAGGGAAAAGGAGAAGGATCTCTTAAAGAGGGTCATTGGATCATTGAGCACCTCGATGGGAGGGGAGGCGGGCATAAGGGAAGCGCTGAAATCCAGCTCTATTCCCGAACACCTGAAAGACCTGAAACCGTTCAGGGACACGGTAGAAGCAGAGAGCTTCATCAGAATAATGTCGAGCGATCCGGAGAGAGTCGCGATAGGTCTCAACGAAGTTTATGATGCTTGGAGCCTCGGGGCCGTGGAGAAAGTCCTAGTCGCGGAATCCTATCTCTGGAATAACTTGGAGAATGAGAAGCTCGAAAAGCTCTTGGAGCAGGCTGAGAGGAGGAAGCTCGAGTTACATGTCTTGCTAGACGGGCTTGAAGCCTCGGAAAATATCGCGGGATTCGGGGGGATAGTCGCAATACTGAGGTATAGGCTGCCCTTGAAAAGGATTAGAGCTGGTTGAAGGTCATAACCTTAACATTGCCGGCGGGCTTTGAGATCTCCCCGATTCTAACTCCTACTAGGTAGACTTCATTAGGCCTTCCAGAAAATATGTCGACGAGCCTCTGCGTGACTATACCATCGAAGATGACGTATCTCACCGCATCCTTTTGACTCTCGAGCTCTTGAGCTAGCTCGCTCACCGGCACTCTCTTGAGCTCATTCAAGCCCTCATCAAGTATGATGGCCATAAGCCTCTCTCTAACCTCCTCGATATATTTCTTGAGTTCCTCCGGAAGCTCGACGCGCTCCTTTTCCACCGCCTTAGGCATCTTTAAGCCCTTTAGAGCATCATCTACTGGAATAGCGTGATGAAGCGCGTCCGAAATCTCCCTTCCAGTCAGCTCCTCAACCTCCTTCCCGTAGGGGGCTCGAGCAACCTCGTCGATCTTCACCCCAGAGCTATGTAATTGGTGGAGGATCATATCTCCTCCCCGATCCCCATCTAGGAAGGCCACGACCCTCCTCTTCTTACTCGCCAGACTCTTGACGTACTCCGGGATCTTTACCCCCTCAACAGCAACGATATTCGTGTAGCCATGCCTTAGCAGGTTTATCACATCAGCTCTCCCTTCGACAATTATCAGTTCATCACTCTTTTCCGCGTCAGGCCCAGCTGGAATCTTCTCGGGCCCCAGCTCAACTATCTTCGCCCTCAGCAGGGACTCCTCAAGCTCCTTCAAAAGCTCGTCCTCTTCGGGGATCTTACTTTTCTCCCACTCATACAATATCGCCCTAGCTCGCTCAATTATCTTCCTCCGTTTCTCAGCCCGAAGGTCGTGAATCTTTTCAACCCTCACTATTGCATTATATGGCCCCACGCGCTCAACGCTCTCAATCATCGCAGCTATGAGGGCCGTTGAATACTTGTCAAGCGCCGATGGAATAGTAATCCTCCCATAGGTTTTCTTATCTTGAACATTGACCGAAATATCTATCCTCCCAATCCTCCCACTCTTCTGAAGCTCCCTAAGATCAAACTCGCTGCTGAAAAGCCCCTCAGTCTGGCCGAAGACCGCTCCAACCACATCATTCTTATCCACAACACCATTAACCTCGATCCTAGCCTCAATTAGATACTTTATCGAAGGCGCTCCTGCACTCAAACCCTACTCCTCCCATAAGCGTCAACACAAGCTCCAACCAACATTCAGCAATGGATTCTATTTAAGTATAAGGCGAAATAGGGAATTCTAAGCCACAGACCCCTGTAGACTTATGCAGCCCTTAAGCCTCAATATCTCTGAGCCCTCCCAGTTCAGCGGCATCCCCTAGTCAGGGCGAGCTCACTCCTCACAGGCTTTAACCCGGATGGGCCTTCGGGTAGAAGGGGCTCTACATATAAAGGGAAGATGGCCAGGAGCTTTCAGCCCATTAGATCCACGACGATGCTCGGATCGCCTCCTACACCCTTAAGACATGCGTAAAACGAGCCTCAATGTCCCTTCACAAAATGCCAAGCTCAGAGAAAGGCCCGGGAACGCATATGAAAGTCACCTCTCCAGCCGGTGAAGTATCTACTTTCATCGAGGCCTATTCTTCTTTTATATATCACACTTCCCAGATCTTTTGACCGTGCATAGTGTGTCTGTCCTATCAGCCCCTGCCGCGATTGTTTAAGATTCCATGAACAAGAGCGTCCTCATAAAGGAGGCTCCGAAGAGCTTAAGACGCCGAAACAAATCCGGGCCGAGATATTATCCTGACCCAGCTCTCAGGACCGCGGCGGAAGTGCTAATCGAGATACCCCATCCTCACGGACATAATTTGTGGCCGGGGGAGGTTAAGAGACGTGGAGGAGGCTTCGACATTTGGAGCACATAATCCAAATGGCCCTGCTCGCGCTTTACATACTCGTCTTCTTGGCCCTCTCTTTCATTAGCCTGGAAGTGCCGTCGTCGCCACCTGGGCGGCAAACGCGACGAGGTACAGCCCCGGCGCAGTCAAGCCCCCTAGGATGAGGGCGTTGTCTATCAGCTGGCCCGCGGCGTCCTTTGTCCTGTGGCTGCCGGCCGGCAGGAACTTGAGCGCCAGGCCCGCGCCCAGCATCGCCATAGCTATCAGCAGCAGGAGGTTCTGGAAGCCCTGGACACCCCCGGATATCACGCCGGCCACGTCGCCCGCGGCGCCATCCACCCTCCCGATGCCACTGACCATCGCCGCGACCGCCGCCGGAGCCCAGGCGGCGAGCCTGGCGAGCCAAGAGCCCGCATCAAGGCCCCTTCTCCTCCTCGAGGGGGCTTTAAGAGCAAACCTTACAAATTCTTGTGAAAAATTGTGAAAAACTCGGAGATTTTTTTGACCTCTGGGAACCCGGGTTGGATCGGCCCGATATGGGCGTAAAAATTTTGATACGTTAATTGACGTGAAAATATTCGTCTATTGCTAGTCAAAAATTCTCCCGGAAACTTATATACAAGTTGTTCAATCACAATTTAAACCCTCCAGAAAATATAAATAAAAGCATTTTAAGGGGGTGTCAAAATTTTGACACGTCAATCAACGAAACCATATTCGCCTAATGTAGAATGAGGATCACTTTCCACAGTTTTTCACAGAAACTTCACAACAATTTATAAGCCCTACTCCCAAAAGCCCCCTCGAAACATTAAACCTCCACCCAGCCGAGGCGGGCGAGAAAAGCGGTCACTCAGCCCAGGGATAGGGGCGTCCACAAGGGCGCGGGGCGGCTCCCAGCCCGATCCCGGAGAAAGCATTAGAGAATCCTCGGGGAGAGTCAAGAGAGTCCCGGGCGGCCGGGAAGACCCCCAGGCATGCTTAGAAGAGCCGTGGGCGCGCCTCAGAAGTGCCCGAGGAACCCTCAAGGAATTCCTAGAGGAGTTCTCAGGACCCCTCAAAGAAGGAGTTCCCACACCCCACGCCGAGCCTCCGCCGCCAGGCTAATGCCGCACGCCCGGAAACCACCCAAGGACACCCAATCACAAACAGGACAAGAATCGAAGACGCAACCACAGGCACGACACAGTCAAACTGGCACGGCCAGCCCAACCACCTTCTCCTAACCCATTCTTCCCCCGAGTTCTCTAATAATCCAATACTAGCACTCATTGACCACGTTCACCTCAGAAGATTCAGGATCCAACGAAAACAACAACGGCCAAAGAGCGTCTTAAGAGATAAGAATCGCTGGAGACGCGGCCTGACCGACCCTCCTCCACTTTCCCTTTTAACGCCTGCGCAATATCTATCCAATACATAATGTTGCTTATCATAAAAGTAGATGGAAAATTAGGTGTATTCCCGCGGGCAGGATTTGAACCTGCGACATTCCGGGCCTTTTCAGCCCTCCGGTTTCTGTCCGCCTGGTAGGCTGAATACCGCGCCTCCTTGGGGCGCGGCTACAGCCGGAAGCTGTTGGCAGGGTCATAGCCCCTCTACCAGGCTGAGCTACCGCGGGACGGAGGATAGTGTTGTGTGTTTTCATATAAACCTAAACTGGCGGATTTTATAAGCGTGGAGCTCGTGTGGGAAAGGAAAATAAGGAGGGAGAGAAGGGAGGGGAAGGTGGTTGGGCTGGCGCGCCAGCCTGACCGCGTCTAGAGGGAGCCGTGGGCCGTTGCATTCGGCTGTAGGGCGCTGAGGAGAACCCCTTAGCGTTCGGCCGCTCGGTGCCCGGCCCTCATGCGGCTCCTTCCCCCACCATCAGGCCGGGCCGCCAGCCAGGATCCCCTTGATCTTCTTGAGTAGCTTGACCTGCTCCCTTGCCTTTACTATTCGTTTTCTATAGTGGCTCATGGACAATGCTTCTAATGCTTGTCTCGCTCTGCGGGAGTATCTGCCCTGATTGTTCTGGTGTCGTCCGACATATGATAGGATTTTGCGCAGGCCCCTACTGAAGTCGATGCTCAGCAGCAGATCCGCGAGCGCGACTCTTCCGCGGAGGCTTTTGTGGGAGAGCTTGAGGGCGTCGCAGACCTTTTGGTATTCTGGTATTGTTACCTCCGCCATCTCGACGATTTTCTCGGCGAGCCTGTTCTTTTCCTTCTTTATGATGCGTTTGGCCTCATCGAATGCCTTAGACTTGCAGTCAAGTTGCTTCATCGTTTTCAGGAGTTTCAGATGTTTATTGTATTCTGATATCAGCATCCTTAGTGCCAACTCGTTTTCGGTGAGCTCCTTGTAGAGGCTTTTATCGAGAATTGAGAGAAGCATCGCGTCACTCTCATCTGTTTTCTCGATGTTGTTGGTAGTTCTCACTTGGGCGAGGATGTCCGGCCTCCTCAGGACGAACACCCTCACCCCTCTTTTTAGAAGGCTCGAGACATCGTTGTAGAGTTTCGCATGCAGCGCGTCGATATAGATTTCGTCGCCTCGCTTGGCTGGAATCTCCGCCAAACTTTTGACTTTAATGACGTCTCGCCCATTATGCGCTATGTGACGCCGCCTCGCGTTAACGTGGGCGTCTACATAGTACTTCCCAGTCTCCTCAAGTTTCTCTCTTGCCTCTGATGATTCTCGCCGACCCTCTTCACCTTCCCCCGTCCCATTAGGGGCGGCCGACCTCCCGGGACCAGGAGGGGCCGTGGGGTTTAATGCGCTATAATTCCCGGCCTCCATCCCACCCCCAAGGGGCCGGGATCCGGGAGATTCTTCGGCCCACATGGCCTTCCCGGGGAGGCCGGTCAGAGCCCCCGCTCCCCGACAGGAGGATTCTTCCCGCCGGAGAGCGGGGGTATGCTCCGGCGGGAGGCCTCCCAT
>CALJVH010000036.1 GCA_937974645.1 uncultured archaeon
CGCGATCTTTACGCACTCGCTCCTATAGCCCTCGATCCCCTCGTCTATTGTGACCGCGTAAAGCCTAGCGTGGGGGAAGTCTCGCTCGATCCTATGCAGTATTTTGAGTAAGCTTAGGCTATCCTTTCCGCCCGAGACGGCGACCACTATCCGGTCATCGTATCGAAGAAGGCCGTACTTAGAGATCGTTCTCCTAACCCTCTCAATCATGCTCGAGCAGAAGCATCGAGCGCAAAGCCATTCGCCAGAGTATTTCCTAAAGTAGACCGGCTTATCCTCTCCGCACACCGTGCAGTTGCCAGCCGCCCCCAACCACCCAACCTTAATCATCAAACTCGCGAAGTAAAGAAGCTCTCTAAGAGGTTAAAGGGGGTGCCAGCACCTGGCTTTCGCGGGGGCTCCCGCACCCCACTACTCGCCAGGCGGGAGGGAGCTTGACTTCCAGGTTCGGAACGGGTCTGGGTATTTCCTCCCTCCCTGTGACCGGCACCCGATAGGATGAATCGGCTGGGCGAGCTTTAATCCTTTCCCCGCGGGGAAGCTGCTACGCGAAAAATCCCACATATGTATTTAACTCGGGGCTTACGAGGGTTTCTAGAGGGGCTGAGAATTGAGTTTTCCCAGCGGGGCCGCCGAGACCCTCACCCTCATGCAGATCGCCGGTCGAGAGGATCTATTGAGCCCTATTATACAACTTCTCTGGATTCTCTTCCTAATGCTCTTCATCTTATATCCCAATTTCTCCCAGAAGCTCCAGCTATCTTATATTCTGAGGGATCTGGAGAGGAAGCTCTACAATCTTAAGCGCATTCGAGAGGAGGTTAGGAGTAGGACCGTGGAGACGCTCCGGAAGTATTCGGAGGGAAATACGGACTTGGAGAGGGAGCTTGACAAGATGATTCTATCGTTCGCGATAACCCCGGAGTCCATGGACCCCTATGGGATAGTGTATAAGCTCGAGCACATAGTCAACATCTGGGAGGACACCTTCGAGGAGAATGTTAGGAGGCTCTGCCCAAAGGCAGAGGAGGAGAAGGCTAAGACTCTAACTAATCTCGTCGAGGTCGCGAGGGGGATAGATTACTTATACAGGGTTGTTAGGCACTATTATCTGCTCGGCAAGAGAACCGCCAATATATACATCGTGCTCCAGATTCAGATGCTGATGCCCCAGCTAATGGAGATCGCCGAGGCCTATAGGCAGGCATGTTACGCATTCATGCAGGGCCAACCCGTTGGCGATGGTGTCGGGGCCTTGGCTGCCGCGAAACTTGTCGAGGGGTTGGAGAAGAAGACGTATGAGGTCGCCAAGGACACGATAGTCCACGAGCTTGTGATGGACGGCAGGAATCTCTTCGTTCTCAGGGCTGTTGGGCCGGGCGGAGCCGTTGGAAAGCCGGCAGACGGCATAATCAAGATAATCGAGAAGGAGGGCGATCGCGTGAAGGCGATAGTGATGGTGGATGCGGCCCTCAAGCTCGAGGGCGAGGACACTGGGAAGGTTGTCGAAGGAATAGGTGCGGCGATAGGTGGGATAGGAGTGGACAAGTTCAAGATCGAGGAGATAGCAAAGAAGTATAATATCCCGCTCTACGCCCTGATAATCTACGAATCCATAAGCGAGGCGATAACCCCGATGAGGGAGAGCATAGCGAAGGCGGCCGATGAGGTCGTGGAGCGCGTCAAAAACATCATCAAGGATAAGGTTGAAGAGGGTTTCTCCGTGATAGTCGCCGGAATAGGGAACACTGTCGGAATAGGATTAAGTTGAGTCTCGGGTGAAGATTATGAACGGAGGTGAAATCTAAGAATGCTCCCAAGCAGCCGGGAGAAGCAGATCCTGAATCCTCTAACTTTTCTCAGGTGCTTGGGCTGTTCAACAATAAACTCTAGGCCATTCAAGGAGGGAGACTATGTCTTCGGCGAGGTCGAGGAGAAGTGCCCCAAATGCGGCGGGGATAGAATGAAGATCGTGGGCATATACGTGAAAGAGCCCGAGCAGCGGGAGGGGAAGAAGCAGAAAACGCTCTGACTAAAACTCAGGTTATAACTTCGCATCTATCCTCGAAGACTATAACCGTATGCTCCGCTTGGGCGACTGGCTCGCCAAGCCTCTCAACGAGAACAGGGTACTGCTGGATCCTGCCCAGCTTCACCATTTTCTCGTGAACATCCTTAATCCTTTCATAGTTGTCTATCCATCTCGTAGCATACGGTAGATTATCAAACTTCTCGATGATGTATTGGGCAAGCCTCTTCTCACCTTCTCTCAGCTTCCGAGAGGTGATTTTCTCCGATTCTATGCGAAAGATTGTGGCGAGCTTCGCCGAGACGACCTCGCCAGCCCCCCTCATTGTTGTTATGAATGGCTCGATAGCATAGATGTGGCCGGGCTCGAGCTTGCCGGGGCATGCTCCGCCGACATTCGGGATAGTTGTCCCCGCATGAAGTTTATTCCGCTTTATCTCATGGCCCGTGAGATTTCTTATGGGTTTGAATCCGAGCTTATGCACCGTCCCCTGTATCACTAGCCCGATCTTAGAGACGGGGACTCCCGCACGCATGACCCGCACTGCCTCTTGGAGCACAATTCTCGCGGCCTCTGATAGCTGCTCGAGTTCCGGGGCTAGCGCCACCGTGGCGGCGGTATCGGCGATGTATCCATCGAGGGATACGCCGACATCGACTTTGACCACGCTCCTCGGCGGTATTCTCAGCTGGTCGCCGGGCGGGGAGGTGTAGTGAGCAGCCACCTCATTTATGCCGATATTGCATGGGAAGGCGGGTTTAGCGCCCTCCAGCCTAATAGTCTCCTCTACTGCTTCACATATCTCGATCACGAGCGCCGCTTCCTTTATGAGCCTGCAAGCCTCCTCCCGCGCCTTCCTAGCTATCTGACCCGCCTGCCTCAGCTTATCCAAGGCATCCTCGCCCAACAATTCTCCTGCATCGTCTTCTCAGAAGTAGCTAAATAAAATTAGGTTAAAAGGCCGGGAAGGGTTGGGATTATGGCGGCCCAACCTTTGACCTACACTTATCACAGACTCGCTTACCACCGACTGCATAGAGGTTCTCGGTCTTTCTCCCGCAGATCTGACACCTAGGCATCCGCCATCACCCCTGTCAGGAAGACTTTTCAAGGTGCAGAGATAAGGGTTACCACACTTAGCATATATATTATTGAGATGCTAACAGGCAGCTCGAGGAGATGGCTGAGGCTGGGGGGGCTGGAGAAGAGTTCATAGTCACACCGTGGAAAGTTGAGGGGAAGGTGGATTATGATAAGCTGATAGAGAAGTTTGGGACGACTATGATAGATGACAACCTCCTCCAGAGGATCGGCAGGCTCGCGGGCGAGCTCAATCACCTCCTGAGGCGGCGGATCTTTTTCTCCCACAGGGACCTCGATAAGGTTCTAGATGACTGGGGGACAGGGCGAGGATTCTTCCTCTACACGGGCAGGGGGCCAAGCGGCCCGATGCATATAGGCCACATCCTACCATTCTATTTCACCAAGTGGCTTCAAGACGTGTTCGGCGTCAACGTCTACATACAGCTAACGGACGATGAGAAGTTTCTCGAGGAGGAGCGGGGTCTCACCCTTGAAGAGACGAGGAAGTGGTCTTACGAGAATGCTCTCGATATAGCCGCAGTGGGCTTTGACCCCGACAAGACCTTCATCTTCCAGGACACCGAGTATATCAAGAACATGTATCCCATCGCCCTGAAGGTCGCGAGGAAGATTAACATGAGCTGGGTAAGAGCTGTCTTCGGATTCGACATGCAGACGAATATCGGGATGATCTTCTACCCGGCGATACAGATAGTTCCATCACTTTTTGAGAAGAGGCGCTGCCTCATACCATGCGCGATAGACCAAGACCCATACTGGAGAATACAGAGGGATATTGCCGAGAGCCTCGGATACTATAAGGCCGCGGCGATTCACAGCAAGTTCCTACCACCGCTCACAGGCCCTGCCGGCAAGATGAGCGCTAGCCAGCCCGAGTCCGCGATATACCTCCACGAGGATGAGGAGACTGTTAGGGTGAAGATCTGGAAAGCATATTCTGGAGGGCGGCCGACCGCGGAGCTTCATCGAAAACTGGGAGGAAATCCGGAGGTGGACGTCGCGTTCCAGTGGCTCTACTACTTCTTCGAGCCTGACGACGCGAAGCTAAGGAAGATCGAAGAAGACTACAGATCGGGAGCGCTTCTAACAGGCGAGCTAAAGCTAATGCTGACGGAGAAGGTGCTCAAGTTCCTCGAGGAACATCGCGAGAAGCGGGAGGAAGCCAAGGAAAAACTCTATCTCTACAAGTACGACGGAGAGCTCGCGAGGGAAATGCATAAGAAAACACATGAGTAACACTAACAGGAGGAATTTTGATAACCCGCCCTCAATCATGTCTCCCTAGAACCACCACTTCAAGAGGTGATCGCTTGCCCTATCTCTGGAAGTTCAAGAAGTTTCCCGAGGGCGTTGTCGATCCGAGGCAATTGCGGATACTGATTTTCTTGAGGAATAATGGCCCGCATGCGTCGAGCGAGATAGCTCGCACCTTGGGTTACCCGGTGAAGTTCACGCGGAAAACGTTGCAGCTCTTGAGGAGGATGGGTGCGGTTGAGGTTTACCTTAAGCCGGGTAAAAGCTTGGAGGATTATGGCGGGCGGGCTTGAGGGATTCACCGGGCCGGGCTTTAATTCGGTAAGGTTATATCCCCGAGGGCTTTTAGAGAAGAATGGGCGGCGGCAGGTAGGGCCGGGGAGCTAGCCCTTCCCTGTAACCCGAAACGGGCTACATGCGGGGGCCGGATAACCCGAAGGGCGCCTGAGAGGGGGAGGGCACGGCAGCGGGCTCGGAGGGATGAGGGCGCGCCCACGCAGGGTTCCGTAGGAGGCCGCCCCATCTGTAGGGGTGGGCAACGGTCTCCGAGCACGTCGAACCGCGTTAGGCCCGGGAGGGAGCAGCGCTAAGGCGTGGCGGGGCCGCGCGTGGATCACGTGCCGGATCTCTCCCCGTTGTCCGCGGCCTCTCGTCCTCCTGGCCACCTTCGGGGGCTGCCGCCGCCCTTCAAAAGATATTTTACTCCTCTCGTTTTCGGAATGAGCGCATGCTCTCGGATCGAGATTTCCAGAGGATAGTCAGGGAGATCGACTCCGTGAAGAATGTGGACGTGGTCAAGTTCCTCGAAGACTCCTCGCCGTGGTTTAGGCTTCTAGACCGCTCGATTCAGCGCGCGGCCCAGGGCCTGAGGGAGGCCGGGATACTCTACGTACTCTATGGCCTCCGACCTCTCCCACTTTACGGCGTCCCGTATATCGCGAGGGATAGGGTGTTCGCTGTGAAAGCCGATGATGGTTTGGATAAGGTTGTGGGGGCGTTGTCGAGCCGAGGATTCAAGAGGGTCATTGGGCCGCGCGGCGGCCTTTCGCTCCTCGATCTCCAGAATAATAACGTGGTAACTCTTCTCGACTCGCCGAAGCCGCTCGAATGGGATGATGAGCTCATAGGAAGATGCGTGGAGAAGATGGAACTGAGGATTCTGTCTCCGGAGGATTATGCCTTGAGCCTGATTGCGGGAGAATCAAGCACCATGAGAATGGAGCTTGCCGCGAAGGTGATCTACGCCAACATGGATGAGGTCGATAAAGGCTATCTCGAGGGAAAGGCCTTCAAGATCGCGGCCGGAAACCGCTTGAAGGCTATTCTTGAGGGGCTTGAGACGGCTAGTCGGCGATGAGAGTCCTGATCCTCAAGATCGCGTCACCAAACAACTTCTTGACCCTCTCGATGACGTCGTCCTCGAGCCTAGCTGCTATTATTAGGTCGGCGTCCCCGTAGACTTCATCCACATAATCCACCTCGCTCCAGCTCAGAATCTCCGGAATCCTTTCTCTGACCGGGAACCGTGGATCGAGGTTCAGAAGAATGTATGCTTTCTGAGGCTTTAGGAGCCTTTGTAGGGCGAGCCCATCCACTTCTAAGCCCATGTTTCTGAGGGCTTCGGCGATTTCCCTTGGCCCCAGCTCCCTGCCCTTCTGCTCAGCCAGCCTCGCGAGGGCGGAGGATGCCTCTTGGAGCCTCTCCTCATCCACATCGTCCTTGAGCACCTTCTGAATTAGCTTCTTGCTCAGATAGGTTGTGGCCTCGAAGTAGAGGCGCTCGAAGTCATGCTTGAGCTTCCCTATCGGGACATAGCCCTCCGGCGCCTTGAGGGCCATTGACTGGTGAACTCCCGCCCTGATGCTCTGAGCCTCCCTGCTCAATGGATGCCTGAATGGAATCCTCATCCCCGTCAGCTTTGAGAATGTTTCATAGAGCTCTCTTAGCCTGCCTCGCTCGATTTTCAGGCTGATTCCATGAACGTCGATGAGCGCCGCCGCGACCTCGTATATGTCCGCTATCCCGTTCCGGTCACCAATCCCGAGTACTGAGGCGTGTAACTCTTCTGCCCCTGCTAAGGCCGCTTCGACCGTGTTCGCCGAGGCATAGCCATAGTCGTTGTGGAAGTGGGCTGAGAGAGGGGTCTTACAGAGGGCTACGAGCTTCTCGAAGAACTCCCTCGCCTGCGGAGGTGTGAGCATGCCGCAGGTGTCTGGGACGCTCACGACTGTTGCGCCGGCTTCTCCTAGGTCGTCCACGAGCGCGGCCAGCGCCTCGAGGCCCCCATCCTCGCCGAGATAGTACCTCGATGCATCCTCAATTGTCGCCCTCCTATATTTGAAGCCGTATGAGACGGCGAGCTCCAAAGCCTCCTCCAGCCTCCTCTTCGCATCCTCGAAGCTCATCCCGCCAAGCTTGAACCGCCTATGCAGTTCCGTTGGAGCGAGGTACACCCCCACCCCCTCGACGTCGTATTTCGCGGCCGCCTCCACGTCCTGCCTATATGCCCTCCCATGCAATACAATCTCGACATCATAGCTCCTGATGGCCTCGATCACCGCCTCCACGTCTTCACGTGTGGTTCTGGGGGGATAATCTATCGTCAGCTCGATCCTATCTGCGCCGATGCTCGCCAAGAGCTCCGCTACCTTGATCCTAATCTCGCGCCTAAGCCGCTTATACAGCTCGCCCTCCCTGAGGGTCGTATCAAGTATTTTCGGCAATTCTTGCCGCGGGGTTCTCAGCCCTCATCTTAAGTATTGATGAGAAAAGCGAAGAAACTTAACGAGAATCGAGAAGTCCGCGATGGAATTGTTTTTAGGGAGGATGAATGGAGATATGAGGCTGGGAAAGCATGGCGAACTTCCAGATAATCTTCTCCGGGAATGAGGATGAGCTGTCGAGGTTCGTCTTAGCCTGGAAAATGTCCTCCGAGATCAAGAGATATGACGAGCTGAAGAGCCAGATAGATGAGCTCGAGAAGAAGGTTAAGGAGCTTAGGGATAAGATCCTCGAGCTGGAGAACGAGAGGATGAAGCTTCAAAGGGAGATCGCGGAGCTTACGGCCCTCCGGGAAGGCGTGCGTAGGGAGCTAACCATCCGCAGGGAGGAATAGCTCAACTTCCTCTCTACCTACATTATCTAGCTCCAAGCTTAGGAGAGATGCTAAGGCCGATTGATGAGCGCGGAACCCGGGACTCGCTAGAATATCTTTCTGTATGGCTCGACCACGTCTTTGACAAAGGCGTTAATTCCCTCGATCGTCTTGTGGTGGAGGAGCATCTCCTTCAAGACATAGAAGGGGATCGTGGCTATATGGACTCCGAGCTCCGCGACCTCTCGAACCTGCCTCGCATTTCTCATACTGGAGGCGATCACCTCGGTCTTGAAGCCGTAATTCGCAAAAATCCGCATTATGGATCGTACGAGGTCCACGCCGCTGTATATGCCGTTATCATTCGCGAGCGCGGCCGCGCTTCTAACCCGCTCATCCATGTATGCCTCGGCAAGAGAGTTAAGCTCAAGCGACGATATTGCTCTGCTCAGCTTCTCGGCCTCCAGCATCCCCATGAGCTCGAAGTCGTAGTAATCCTCCTTCTTGTAGTCCTCGCCCCTCTTCATCCCCGCCTTATCCCTTAGGTAGTCGTCAATCCTGCCAGCGAAGGGACTCGCATAGGCCGCGCCGGCCTTCGCCGCAAGCAAGGCCTGCTCGGGACTCATGATTAGGGTCGCGTTCACCGGAATGCCGAGATTGCTCAAGGTCCTTATGGCCCTCAAGCCGTCATAGATGTTGTTCTCCCCATCGAGACTTGGGCAGACCGGTATCTTTATCACAACCTCACCGTATCCCGCGAACTTCTCATAAAGGCGCTTAGCCTCCTCGACCATTCCCTCATAGGAGACGCTTATCACCTCCAAGCTGACGGGGCCGGGAGAGGTTCTCAAAATCTCTTTGATGTACTCCTCCATGTTTATTGAGCCCCTCCGCTTATCAGCAGCCTGCTTTATCAAAGATGGATTTGTTGTGACGCCATCGATTACTCCTAGAGATGCCGCGAACTTTATCTCTTCGATCTCCGCGGTGTCAAGAAAGATTTTCATCGAAGAGGGTTAGGGAGCTGGGTGAAATATTAAGGTTTGTTTTAATCACTGGCGGATCGGCCTGGTTCCTTGTATTGCCATGGTAATGTAGCAAGGTTTATGACTATTTCCGCTATATCCGCGCCATATTCCGCTATTCTTCTGACGCTCTCTAAAATGAGCCTCATCGCCGTCAATGTCCTGGCATCAAGCCTTGAGGATAGAACCTCGTTCACGGCTCTTGACTCAAGCTCATGAAACCTCTCGACCTCATCGATCGTCGCATTTGCCTGCTTTGAGTTCATTTTGAATAGCGAGTCCACCGAGCTCTCGTAAATCTCTATGGAGAGATCTGCGACGCCTAACATCTTGCTGATGAGATTCTCTGCGCTCGCGAGATCAACGGATGTTGAGAGCTTCGCTATTCTCGCCGCGTGGTCGGCAACCCTCTCCATGCTCTTCACTATCAGCCTGTATCCAAGGCACTCCCTCGGATTCACCAGGCCCATGTCCTTTGCCAGTACCCTATTCTCGACAGCCATCTTCAAGCCTCTTACAACGAAGAAATAGAGCCTGTCTACCTCATCATCCCTTTGAGCTACGTCTTTTGCGAGCGATGAATCTCGGAGCTTCAAGGCCTTTAAAGCATCTCTGCACATCGAGATCACCATCGAGTGCATCCTGGCGATAGCGTCCTTGACCGGGAACTCGACGAAGCCCAGCAGGCACCTAACGACCATGTAATCCGTAGACTCCTCGACGGTCTCCAATCCTATCAGCTTACTCCTCATCAAGGCCTTCAGATGCGCCTTGTACTCGTCAACCCTCTGCCCAAACTTCACCTTGATGACATCATAGCCCGCCAGATAATATGATATGAACTCGCGGATCATTTCCCCGAGCGAGCTCGCCGAGGAGGCATCTATAAGCGCCTCAGCGGGCTTGTCAACCCTCCGGCCCCCCGGAACAAGGAGCAGGCTCATGTCAGGCTGCCTCACGATCTGGACATAATCCCCCGGCTTCAAGCCGAGGCTATTAGCCCAATCCTTCGGGAGCGAAACTATATACGTGGAGCCCCCCGTCACCTGAATCTTCCTCAACTCCACATTAGACCTCATTCCAACTAAATAGAT
>CALJVH010000037.1 GCA_937974645.1 uncultured archaeon
GCCGTCTCGGGCGGAAAGGATAGCCTAAGCTTACTCAAAATACTGCATAGGATCGAGCGAGACTTCCCCCACGCTAGGCTTTACGCGGTCACAATAGACGAGGGGATCGAGGGCTATAGGAGCGAGTGCGTAAAGATCGCGGGGGAGTTCTCCTCGAGCCTCGGCATCCCATTCACGTCACTCAGCTTTGAAGAGCTCTTCGGGTTCAGTCTAGGCGAGGCTGTCGAGTCGGGGGCTACCGGGAGGATCGGAGTTCAGCCATGCACTATCTGCGGAGTCCTCAGGAGGAAGGCGCTCGTCACCGCGGCGAGAAGGCTCGGGGCGACCGTGATAGCAACCGCCCACACGCTTGAAGATGTGGCTCAGACATATCTCTTGAACCTGCTGAAGGGTGAGGGGAACATTAAGGCCGTCGGTCTTAGGAGGGAAAGCGGGGGCGCGGTGCCGAGGGTCGCGCCATTCAGGCTCACGCCTCAACGCGAGGTCGCGCTATACGCCTATCTCCAAGGCATCCCCTTTCAGGTCATCACATGCCCTTATACCCGAACATCCATGAGGGATAGGATTAGAAGCTTCCTGAACTGGTATTCTGCGAATAGGCCTGAAGCGCTCTTCTCACTCTTGAGTAATTTTGAGAGGCTGATTCTGAGGGCCGGCTATGGCGAGGAGCAAGTATGCGAGATATGCGGGGAGCCGTCCAGCAGGAGGATATGCAGGGCCTGCGAGCTAGAGCAGCGTATAAGAGAGGCTCTGAAGACTTAGATCTGGACTAGGCCGAAGGTCTTGAACGTGAATCCGATATTAAGCGCTATCAGGCCCAGTGAGAAAATGGTTAAGGCCATGTTCACGCCTTTGAGGGCCTTTTCGCTCCTGATGAATTTCTCCAGAAGGCTTGTCATGAGAAGGCTTCCATCGAGGAAGTATACTGGGAGCATGTTAAAGATCGCGACGTTTATCCCGAGCAGCTGGATCCAGAATAGGAATCTGTATAAGCTGTGCTCCAGCATTGGATCTCCGAGGCCTACCCTCATCGGATAGTAGAAAGATACGTGGGTGACGCCGAGGCTCCTGAGCACGTGCGCGACCGGCATGTTTATCGGCTCGCGCAGCCCGTATACCAGCCTCCCCCTACTGCCCTCAATCACTATAGCATCTGAAGCCGTGATGTTCCAATAGAGGGTTGTGCGGTTAACCGGCACGCCATTCACGCTATAGATCACGTCGTTTACGGATAGCTTGGCCCCTTCCTCGACGCCCGCGACGATCATTCCGGCCTCCAGCTGGGAGAATGCGCCGAAGATTAGGAGGAGAATGATGAGCCCCACGATTAGATTTGCGAAGCTTCCGCCCGCAGCGACCCTCGCCCTAACCCTTGCAGGAGCTTTCTTGAACTCTTCCTCATCGGGTTCGACGAATCCTCCGGGGAATACGTAGAAGAGGAAGAGGCCTGTGGACCTGAGCTTCAACCCCTCAGCCCTCGCTATCAGCCCATGCATCCCTTCATGGGTTACGAGTATTACTCCTAATGCGAGGAGCATGTATGGTAGATGTTCGAATCTTATCGTCACGCCGATGACTAACGGTATGACGATGTTTTGCGGCCCGACTTGGGAGGGTGCAAAAAGGTATGTGGCAAGATTATTGGAGAGCAGGTAGATCGCGGCGCCCATCATTATGAGACCTAGGCCTATCCCGATATCCGACATTATTTTCAGAAGCCTTGGAGCTATCGAGGAGAGCTTATCCAAGGTCCATAGGGTTCTTTCGGATTTTATGATAAAACCCAGAGGGTAGAGCTTCACGCTTCCGGGACTCCACCTCACCACGAATTTTAGCACGAGATAGGCTGCTATCCAGCCTATGGCGAGCATTACGAGAGGATGGCTTAACAGCTCCAGCAAGCTAGAAGACTGAGTTTTCCTAACAATATTAGGTTAGCTCGCGGTAATTCCTGAAAAAGAAAAACTTTTTGAGAAGGGATAACGGGGGATTAGTAGCTTCACAGAATATCTGGAATCTTATTTCGGGGGTGTGAAATATGGCCGGTAGTGCTTCCCAGAGCTGGGAGGAGAAGAGGAAGAATGTCGTTCAAATTCTCGAGTCCATAGCTAATGACATCTTGACTCCTAGGAATATCCGAAGGATTGCGAAGGAGGCTGCTGACGCGCTATTCGATGAAAAATATAAGCCGGCGGTCAGAGCCGCGAACGCAATCGAGATGATCGAGGGCATAATGAATGACCCGAACCTACCCGTCTTCACCCGAACCCAGCTATGGATGGCCATATCCATCCTCGAGCAGATAAGATCATCATCGGAGTAATTCATGCCGACTCTCACTGTAGTACCGAGACTCCAAGCCTCCCTTATGGTGCTCAAAGGAGATAAATCTGGGGACGCCGAATCTCGCATGGAATGGCGGGACGCGGCGGAAAGAAGAAGATCAAGCTGGAGATGGTCGATGACGATGGGGACAAGCTAGTCCTGATTTTCGAGGGCATGCTGAGTAGGGAGAAGCTGATGCAGATGGCCGACCTGCTAGAACTATATGGAGGGCTGGCGAGCCGAGAGCAAGAAGAGGAGCAGTACTATGAGAACAGTAAGCTGGGCAAGCTCGCGAGAACCCTCACGAAATACTTCCCATTTGGATATTTCACATCAAGGGATGTCGTGGAAGCCTATATGACTGAGTACCGGGAGCCGATAACCCTGAGCACGGCCTCAACGTACTTAGCTAGGCTCGCCGAGAGAGGATATCTCGAAAAATACAGGTCCGGGAATCAGATAAAGTATAGGCTTGCTCAGCCCCGCGTCCCGGCCGGCGAGGAGAATATCTCCACAAGATTACCTTGGTATAACTTCGGCCCCGAGGCTCAGGAACGGTAAATCCTCAAAAGTCTACGAAATCGTATAACATGTGGGAGGAATGCATGAGAAGCTCCGTCCTAAACTTTCTCGAGAAGAACGGAGTCCAGGTTCCGGAGAAACATGTCTTGAGATCCCTCCTGAAGCTCTCACACTTGACCGAGCCTCAGCTTGAGGCCCTCATGATAGAGCTCGGCTCAACAAATCTCGTAGGAAGATTGACCATGAGGGAGAAGGCTAGGATCCGCGGAGTCACCAAGGGAGCCTATGCTAGGACGATGAGGCAGGCGATAGACAACATTAAGCGGAGTATATACACGCTCTTCCTCCTGAGATACCTCGGTGTGCTGGGTGATGAGGCGGTCTCGGCGATCCTCGAGGCAGCCGACCTCCTCAGGAAGGGCATGGTCGAAGAGGCAACCAATCTAATAAACAGCGTGACGCCGCGTGATATCACGCGCTAGGAGGCCGGATCCGGGTGAGCCAGCTCGAAACCCTCACCACGATCTTCTCGATCCTCTTCTTGGCCCAGACGGCGGTCTTCAGCTACTTGTTAATGAGGGCGCGGAGGAGGGCGGAGCAGCCCTTGGTAATCGGCGAGCTAGTCTGGCCCGAGCGTGGGTCAGGCAACCTCACGGAGACCGAGATAAGGATCATGGAGCTAATCGAGTCCCAGGGCCCGCAAGGCGCAAGAGATCTGAGCAGGGCTCTCGGGTTGAGTAGGGAGCATATCGCGAGGATCCTCAAAAGGCTCGTCGAAGGCGGCCTACTAGTCAGAGAGGGCAAGCCATACAGATACAGGCTGACTGAGCTCGGCAGAAGCTCCCTGAAATCACGTGATGTCACGAAGGCTTGATGAAAGCTCTTAAGAAGCAGCGCCGAAATCTCCAGCTGGGCTATGATGATGCACAGGGATCCGGAACCCGTGAAGACACCTGGGGTAACTGAGCCTGCTTGTAAGCCTTTTTAGGTGGATCGTGTCAGGATCGCTCGGATATGGGCAAGCGTAAGATCGTCTCGGAGCCCGATGAGCTTGAGGAGATGCCTGAGCCTGGTCCGACGGATGTCTATGGCGTGGTGGTTAAGCTTGTGGGCAATGATCGCGTGATGGTCGAGTGCAGTGATGGTAGGCGGAGGCTTTGCCGCATCAGGGGCCAGCTTAGGCGGAGGATCTGGATAAGGGAGGGTGATCTCGTCCTCGTGAGCCCATGGGATTTTCAGAGCGATAGCCGGGGAGATGTTTGGTGGAGGTTTACGAAGGGTCAGGCTCTCAAGCTCGCGGAGAAGGGCGTCTTACCGGATTTCCTCAGGGAGAAGCTCAGCGCATAGCTTTTTCAAAGCTTTTATTTGGGCTGGGAAAGCTGTGTAGGATAAAGATTGCCTAGAGAGGATAGATTGGAGAAGAAGCTTAGGATCAAGGAGTATCGGTATGAGCGGGAGCAGCGTTATCTCAGGAAGAGGTCTGAGCTCGATGAGGTCTTGGAGGAGGTCTTCGACCAGCAGACCCTCATGACGATCTACGAGCTGATGAATCGAAGGCTCATCAAGGACTTCTACGGGGTCGTGAGCGCCGGTAAGGAATCGAGGATCTATTACGCGGAGAGCGGTAGCGGCGAGACTCTCGCCGTGAAGATCTACCTGATCACGAGCGCCGAGTTCAGGAGAACCCGCTCCATGTATGTGCTCCATGATCCACGTTTTCGGCGTGTTCCGAGAGATTTCAGGGACTTCATCTATCTCTGGGCGAGGAGGGAGTACCGGAACCTGAAGGATGCGCATGACGTTGGCGTGCCCGTTCCAAGGCCCTACTTCGTCAGGAATAACGTGCTCGGAATGCAGTTCATTGGCGTGGATGGCAGAAGGTATCCATTGTTAGTGGAGGCGGAGCTGGAGCCAGAATTGTATCCCGAGATATACTCGAAGACAATTGAGGCGGTGAAGAGGCTTTATCAGGGGGCGATGCTCGTGCACAGCGACCTCAGCGAGTACAACATCTTCATCACGCCCAAGAATGATATAGTGCTGATAGACCTCTCGCAGGCCGTTAGGGTCGAGCAGCCCGTCGCCGACGAGCTCCTCCTGCGAGATCTGAGGAACATCACGAGGTATTTTGGCAGAATGGGCGTCGAGGCTCCGGAGCCGGAGGCGCTCTTCGAGGAGATCACGGGGAGGCCTGCCCAGCCTTAAATTTTTAAGCGCGATGACTCTTCAAGGGCTCTTGGGAGAGGGACCTATGGGGTTTCAGCCGGAGCCCGAGTTCATACTAAATATTCCGAGGGAGAGGGTCGGCGTCCTGATTGGGCCTCAGGGCTCGGTGAGGAGGAGGATTGAGGAGGCTCTTGGCGTCTTCCTCGAGATCGATAGCGGGAGCGGCTCGGTCAGGATTAGGCTTGCTAAGAGGCCTGAAGAGGGAGGAGATCCCGTAGCCCTATTCAAGGCCAGGGACGTGATTCAGGCCATCAGTAGAGGGTTTTCGCCGGAGAGGGCTTTCAGGCTCTTCGAGGACGGCGTTGTCCTGAGCGTGATAGACATTGCGGATTACGTGAAGCCGAGCAGGAATAATCTCATTAGGGTCAAGGCTAGGCTCATCGGGAGGGAGGGCAAGACACGGAGGATAATCGAGGAGACGACGAACACCTATGTCTCCATCTACGGCGACACAGTCTCCATCATAGGAGAGGACGAGGACGTGAAGGCCGCCGAGGAAGCAATAATAGACCTGATAAATGGCGCACCGCACTCAGCAATATACAAGAAACTCAACGAATACGCGAGACTAAGAAAACTCGGTGGGTTGAGGCCGAAATTC
>CALJVH010000038.1 GCA_937974645.1 uncultured archaeon
AGGCTAATGGAGCCCCTCACGACAGGGCCCACGAAAGGCCAGAAGGTCGAGAGCCTTGACGCGATGCTCGACGAGACGTACGAGGCCCTCGGATGGGACAAGAAGGCCGGGAAGCCAACGAGGAAGAAGCTGAGGGAGCTCGGGCTTGAGGATGCCGCAGAGGTCATCTGGGGAGGCTAAACCATCAAAGGTTCTGAGCTATAAACTTTGTGCGGGCTTATAGCTCTTGGGGTCGCGTCTCCTCCGGGCCCCTGTGGAGCCCGAGGCTGCGGAGCATCGTGGAGAGGCAGCTGAGGCTGATAGGCGCTCCACCCAGCTACCTTCCCTCTCCCTCTTTGGATGAGGGGCTTTCCCCAATCTGATGGTGCTCCGCGATGCGGGGCGACGATAAGGGTAGGCTCGACCCGACAGGGGGCGATGACGATGAAGGGCTCCACAGGGGCCCGGAGGAGACGCGACCCCAAGAACTAATAAGCCTTGTGCAGGCTTATTAGTTCAGAACCTATCTCGCCCAGAGTGGATCAAGCTTCCTCCTTATCTCGACGGCCTCCCCCAAGGCCTTTCTCGAGCCTTCGTCAAGCATATCATAATACTCTTTTAGGAGTAACCTTGCATCGTTTTCTGGTACTGCGACATAGAGGACCTCGCCTTCCCGGATGTGCCTGCCGATGACCGGCTCCCTCATGGAGATGGCGACCCTCATACCGGCCCTTGCCTCGGGTATGCTCTGCCCTTTATCCTGTATCTGGGCTATTGCCCCGACGATCTTTCCATCATCATTCATCATGGGGTACTTTGGCTTTATCAGCCCGGCCTGAACCTCAACGCCGACTATCGCCGGCTCACTTCTCCTGAAGACGTAGCCCTCGAGTATCTTTATCTTCCCGGGCTTTATCAAGCTCTCGAATGCTCTTAGCCTCCGCTTCCTCGTCTCCTCCTCGACCCAGCTCAAGTAATTTTCAATGAGCCTGAAGAGTATCCTCTCCTTGAATACCCTGACGCCCCTACTGTTCGCGTCGACCTCCAACTCATGATCAATCTTGACGTTGAATGCGAGGATTGCTCCCCTGAGCTCATCCTTCATCCTCACAACCTCAGCTTCCACCACATCCCTCTTCGAGACGTCTCCTATTCCGGCTCTCCTCACCGGTATCCCCCTGTTCCTCAGCGCGAGGACCGCAGCCTCCAGCGTTCCAAGCGTGTCGGCCTTTATGACTACACCAACCTTATCCGTGCTGAGGATTATCTCGCCGACTTCTGCCCTGATCTTCTCGAGGATTTCATGCTCCCGCTCAGGAGAGTCTATCACGTAGATGGGCGACCCGGCTACGGCTTCCTCCAGCCCCTCCGCGACTAGCTTTACCCCGGCCGCAGCCTTAACCTCCTCGACGCGGTTGAATCTGTCCCTCGGGTCCCTCATCTCGTCAAGGGGCTTCGGGACGAGAAGTGCCCGGATCTTTGCCGTGAATGGGCCGTTCACGCCCATCAAAGCTATGGTGTCCCCTATCCTTAGGATTCCCTCACTAATTATCGCGTTTATCGTCGTTCCGAGACCCTCTTCCTCTAGGACCTCGAGGACTGCTCCCTCGGCGGGCCCGTCGCCGACCATTAGCTGCTCCTTCATGAATGTCTGTGCGAGGCCGAGAAGGACTAGGAGTAGGTCTGGGACGCCCTCGCCGGTCTTTCCGCTGACCGGGATTATCGCGAGCGTCCTCGTGAAGTCCGTGATCTTGTAATAGAGGTCTGAGTTGAATCCATGGAAGGATAGCTGGCCCATGAGCGCGTATACCCTTTTCTGGAGCTCCTCCCTAACAGGTTCCGACTGTGCTTGAAGGGCTTTGAGGAGAGGCGTTATCCCCTGCGGCCTCCAGCCCGGCATCATATCTATTTTCGTCGCCGCGATCACGAACGGCGTCCTCCTGGCCCTAAGAAGCTCTATGCTCTCCCGCGTCTGCTCTTGGACGCCCTCGTTTATGTCTATGACGAGAATCGCGAGGTCCGCCAGCGATCCACCCCTCCTCCTGAGGTTCGCGAAGGCGGCGTGGCCCGGAGTGTCTATGAAGAGTAGGCCCGGTATCTCAAGTTTCTTGACCTTGACCTCGCCCAAGAGCGCCTTGCACGTCTCGATTATCGCGTCGAGCGGGAACATGCTCGCCCCGATGTGCTGTGTTATTCCGCCCGCCTCCCTCGCCGCTACCAGAGTCCCTCTCATCTTGTCTAGCAGTGTTGTCTTGCCGTGATCAACGTGGCCTAATACCGCGACTATCGGCGCTCTCAGCCTGGACAGAGGCCTTCACCATGCTTTAGCTAATCCGCTCACCCTAAAAACTGTATTCCCTTAAGTCTCTAAGGAAGATACGGGGCCGGAAATTCACTATAGCAGGAGCCTGAGTCGAACCCGCTTCATGCATAATTGAACACCTCGATAATGTTACCGTGAGTGCACTGACATTATCTGCGAGATCTTACGCTGAATGCTACGTGGGTACAGTATTGTCCTCTTCAGCTTTTTGGGGGCTTCCAATATGGCTCCCTGAGCTCGACGGCTTTTAGGAATGATTTCTTCAATTCTTCATCTGATGCGCCCGACCTTAGCGTCGAGAGGAACTCGACCTCATTATCACTCCTCATCAGACACGGCTTGAACTTTCCATCATGGGTTATCCTGAGCCTCGTGTCATTCATGCAGAAGAGGTAGTTCCCAGTTGGCTTAACGAACTCGACCCACACGCCGCTCGGTAGCAGATACCTGCTCCTATAGTGAAGGCTCCTCACGATCCTCACGACCGCTCTCTGAGTAACATCTCTCTCGAGATCTGATAGTGGGAGATAATATTGCGTCATCGGCGAGCCTGAGGCGAGGCCGCATCCAACCAGCTCGATGAGCTGGATCACGATCTCTCCCGGCGAACCGAGATCCTCGGCAAACCTGAGCAAGTCATCAAGTTCGTTATCGTTCACCCCACGAGCCATGACCGCGTTGAGCTTAACCGGGTTGAATCCGGCCTCGACCGCCGCCTTAACAGCCTCAACGACACGCGCATGTCTCCTCCCGGCATCTGCGGGATTTAATCCAGCTATCTTGGCGTAGCTCTCGGGTCTAGTCGAATGCAAGCTTATGTTAACCCGCTTCAACCCGAATCTCCTGAGATCTCGAGCCATCTCGGCAAACCTGAAGCCGTTGGTCGTCATCGATAGGTCTCTTAGCCCGAGGCGGCCGAGACGCAAGACTATCTCCAGTATGTCGGGCCTCATCATCGGCTCCCCACCCGTGAGCTTAACTGAGTCCACGCCCAGCTCCATGGCTATCCTGACGACGTGCTCGATCTCCTCGGGGGACATCAGGGTATCAGATCTCGAGCCGAGGCCCTCACCATGGCAGAAGAAGCATTTTAGATCACAGGCTGGGGTGACCGAGATCCTGAGCCCTTTGACCGGCCTACCATAGCGATCAATTAGTGTCAAGAAGGTGGCGATTTAGATCCGGATCGCGGCCTTTTAAGCCTAATTCCACGGCGCCTCGTGGATAATGCTTAAAAGGGCTCGAGGGACTTTTAGGCTCCACCATGCCGAGGTCGCTCGTAACAAACCCGGACAAGTGCACGGGATGCAGGATATGCGAGCTCGCGTGCTCCTACAGGCACTTCAAGGTATTTAACCCCGCGAGGTCGAGGATCAGGGTCGTGAGACTGCCCCATGGGCCCGTGGACTCGCCGATCTACTGCATCCAATGCGGCCTATGCATTGGCGCGTGCCCCTTCAGCGCCCTCTCTAGGGATCTTAGGACCGGTGCTGTTAAGGTGGATTTCGAGAAGTGCACGGGATGTGGGATGTGCATTCATGTCTGCCCGTATGGGGCCGCCTCTAGGGATCCTGAATCTCATAAAGCCCTTATCTGCGATCTCTGTGATGGCGACCCCGAGTGCGTCAAGATATGTCCGGAGGGCGTGCTCCTTTACCTTGACTCTGATGACGCGGCCGAATATAAGCGGATAGCCTTCTCGAGGCTTCAGCGCAAGGAAATTACTCCCCTAAAGCCAGATGCGAGGTGATGGATTACGTTAGATGAGAAACCACATGGTTACGCTGGAAAAATCCTCCGCGTTAATCTCTCAAAGAGGAAGATTGTGGAAGAGAAGTTGAGGCTGGATCTTCTGAAGCTGTATCTAGGCGGAACAGGATACGCCGCGAGGATCCTCTGGGACGGGCTCGAGAGGGGGATAGATCCACTAAGCCCCGAGAACATCCTAATAGCTTGTACCGGGCCTCTTACAGGCACCTTAACACCGTGTTCTGGGAGCGTCGAGTTCGCTTTCAAGTCTCCATTAACCGGGATCTTCGGCCAGAGCAGGGCGGGCGGAAGCTTCGGGCCCAAGTTAAAGTATGCCGGCTACGATTTCATAATCATCGAGGGCGCATCAGAGAAGCCCGTTTACCTGAGTATCATAGATGGCTCCGCCGAAATCCGGGACGCATCACATCTATGGGGCAAGACAGTTCACGAGGCAACCGATATACTGCTCGAGGAGATTGGTGATCTAAATGCGGCCGCCGCCTGCATCGGGCCAGGCGGCGAGAAGCTGATCAAATATGCTAGTATAATGGTGGATTATGATCGGGCTGCGGGCAGATGCGGCGGGGGCACCGTGATGGGATCAAAGAAACTGAAGGCAATTGTGGTGAATGGTGATCATGAAATAGAAATTGCCAAGCCTGACGAGTTTTATGAGGCCGCAAAGGAAGCAATTAGTGTCGTAGGTAGACAGAGGATTAGTCTAGGGCAATTCGGCACAGTAGGCGGTTTAAGGGGATTGAACGAATCTGGGGCCCTGCCGACGAAGAATTTCCAGACTTGTTATTACGAGAAGGCGGAGAAGATGTCGGGCGAGGAACTCGCGAGAAGGTACTTGATTAAGCGGAGAGCATGCGCAGGTTGCCCGATTGGGTGCGGTAGATATGTCTGGGTTCCCTCGGGCCCGTATATTACACCACCCCATGAGGGGGCCGAATACGAGACGACGGATATGATAGGCGTTCAGCCGATGATGGAGTCCCTGGAGCCCCTGATTAAGGCTAGTTATCTCTGCAACACCTATGGAATTGATACGATCTCGGCTGGAAACGTGATCGCGTTCGCGATTGAGGCTTATGAAAGAGGTTTGATAACCGATGAGGATGCTGGTGGAATAAAGTTGAGCTGGGGGGATGCTGATGCCTGCCTAAAGCTCCTTGAGCTAATTATCGAGCGAAAAATGATCGGGGACCTGCTGGCTGAGGGCGTTAGGCGCGCCTCAGAAAAGATTGGGAGAGGAGCTAAGGACTTCGCATGCCACGTTAAAGGATTGGAGGTGCCGGCACACGATACCCGCGGAACCACGAAGTCATTCGCGATCCAGTACGCTATTGGAAATCCGAGGGGGGCCTGTCATATTGAGCCGATATGGGTCGGTGTATGGGATTTCTCGAGGTCAAGCTTAGGTCTCAGAGAGCTTGGATTGCCATGGCCGCCGCCAAGCAGATTTGCGGAGACTGGTGTTGGGAGGGGTGAGGCCTGCAGGCTCCTCTGGCTTTATGGTGAGCTCGCGAGCATACTCGGAATATGCAGGTTCAGCATGCAAGGTGGTGAGGATGAAATACTTACCCCGGCGAGGCTCTCGCGTCTCGTATCCGCCCTCACGGGATGGGAATTAAGTTCCCAAGATCTCATCAAGATCTCAGACAGGGCGTATACGCTAAAGCGCTGCTTCAACGTTAGGGAGGGCGTCGGCAGGAAGGATGATAGGCTTCCGAGAAGGCTAATGGAGCCCCTCACGACAGGGCCCACGAAAGGCCAGAAGGTCGAGAGCCTTGACGCGATGCTCGACGAGACGTACGAGGCCCTCGGATGGGACAAGAAGGCCGGGAAGCCAACAAGGAAGAAGCTGAGGGAGCTCGGGCTTGAGGATACCGCAGAGGTCATCTGGGGAGGCTAAACCTTCAAAGGTTCTGAGCTATAAACTTTGTGCGGGGCTTATAGCTCTTGGGGTCGCGTCTCCTCCGGGCCCCTGTGGAGCCCTTCATCGTCATCGCCCCCAGTCGGGTCGAATCTGCCCCACCTTCATCGACGCCCCGCATCGCGGGGGCCATCGGAGTGGGGGAAGACCCCTCATCTAAAGGAGAAGGAGGGTGGTTGGGTGGAGTGTTTATCGGCCTCAGCTGCCTCTCCGCAACCCTCTTCATCCTCGGCTTCTTCAAGGAGATATGTGATGAACTCGTCCAGAGATGTCTGGCATAGATAGAGGTATAGGGATGCTTGGAGGGGCGTGGGCAAGACGCATCCACCATCAAAAACAATCCAGTCAGGAGGAATATGAGCGAGGAGGGGTTGGGTGAAAGTGGGATCATTTAGATATAATGTTAAATCGCCCCCTTAGGCAGCATTATGGCCTGATGGCGGCGGACTTTTCGCCGGAGGAGTTCGAGCGCGAGATAAAGGGTTATTAAGACGCCCTTGAAGCCCTCTTGAAGGATGTCCGAGAAAGCCGCTGCGCCGAAGCTCATCCTCTCAAACCCTGAGGATGGAACAGCCAAGACCATCACGCTCGACCCAGGCATATTCAGGCTCTTCATGGGAAAGAAGATCGGAGACGAGATAGATGGATCAGTCCTAGGCTACAAGGGGTATAGAATCAGGATAACGGGCGGGACAGATAAGGATGGCTTTCCACTGAGACCTGATGTCAGCGGAGCGAGAAAGGTGAGGATACTCATCACAACTGGAATAGGTTTCAAGGGTTATGAGAAGCCGCCATCAAGGAAGAAGAAGCAGAGGCAGCGGAGAAAGAAGAAGGGTCTGAGAAGAAGAAGAACCGTTAGGGGCAATGTGATAAGCGAAGCCGTGGCCCAAATAAACGCCGCCCTCATTCCAGTCAAGGAGGAGGCGAGGGCCGCATGAACCTCGAGATAATCGGAGACCGGATGAACTCCCTCCTCAACCGGAGAGAGATCGAGGCTGTCGTGATCTACGAGTCGAGAACACCCACCCGGGAAGAAGTTAGAGAAGAAGTGGCCAGAAAATACAATATGGAGAAAGAGCGGATAATAGTTGAGAAGATGGAGTCGCTCTTCGGGGCGAAGAAGGCGCGAGCACATATTCACATTTACAGTTCAGCCGAGTACGCGAAAAAATATGAGAGGAAGCACATACTCAGAAAACACGGCCTACTGGAGGAGGTGAAGCAAACTGGGTAAACAATCACAGCTCTGGAAAAAATACAAGGCCGAGGGAGGAAAGCTGGTGGCAGACGTAGCATTCTGCCCAAGATGTGGAAGAGGGTATACAATGGCGGACCACGGAGACAGATACTACTGCGGAAGCTGCCACTACACACAGTTCAAGATGTAAAGACGGTAGAATCGATAAAAACGAGGCCATCCCGGCACCACCCCTTCACTTTCATCCAACCCCTCCCCCTTATATGCTGCCTAGCTGGATTGTTTTTAATGGTGTTCGCGGCTTGCACCCACCCGGCCACGTGTAATACACCCCGAGATGCGGCGGGTGGAATTGGGGGAGGTGATGTGAGAGGATGAGTATTGGATCTGGAAGACCGCCGCCAGAGATGAGGGGGAGGATCTTGGAGGCATTGAGGGTGGGTGTTGAGATGGGTTACGGGTATGCGAGGATCTGGAGGATGCTGAGGGAGGATGGCTTTGAGGTTTCGAGGAGGGCTGTTAGATATTGGTTTTACAAGACCCTCCTCGAAAGGGTGAGGGGGCGTGGAAGACATCATCGTCCGTTGAAGCTGAGGATTAAGTTATACAAGAAAGTTCTGGAACTGAGAAAACAAGGGCTTAGATACAAGAAGATAAGGAGTAGGGTCGAGGAGATCTATGGAATCCGGCTGAGCCTCGCTATGATCAGCTACTGGTGCAGAAGGATTCACTCGCCCCTCGGCGGGATGCGCATCCCAACAGTAGACTCTCTAAAGCCATCCCCAGAGCTCGCATACGTTATAGACGTTGTAGCGGGGGATGGATCAGCATGTAGAACTAGAAAAATTGAGAACAATGAATACAGAATAAAGGCGATGGTAAAAGACAGGGAGTTCGCTGAAGAGTTCGCCAAATGTTTGGGAAGCGTTCTTAATAGAGATCCGCCGAAGCCGACGCCAGCGAAGAAAGGATTACTTGAGGTAAGGGTTGTGTCGAGAGCCCTCTACGAGTTACTTAGGAAGCCCATTGACATAAAGAGGATAAGGAGATTCGTCGAGTGTTCCGAGGATTGTGTGAGGAACTTCCTGCGAGGGTTCTTCGACAGCGAGGGATCTGTGGGTAGAGGCGATGGAGACATTATATGCTACAACTCGGATAAGCGCCCCCCTCAAACATGTTCAGAGGCTCTTACATGGTCTAGGGATCGAGGCGACGGGCCCACATCTACAAGTAAAGAAGGGAACCCCCATCCACGACAAGAAGAGTGGAAAGGCATACACAACGAAGAAGAATGTTTACATTCTCCGCATCAGGGCGTCGGGCAGGCTAAAGTTCTACCGGCTCCTGGGATTCACGATCAAGAGGAAACAGCGGCGGCTCGAGGAATACCTCAAAAAACCGGACTACTGCCGCCCAACCAACCCTCCCCAACCCTTCTTTCTTCCTCGATTCATTTCACGCTTGCAATGCGGGCTTTAGCGGAATGTAGCGGGGGGAGGATTTGAACCTCCGACCTCCGGGTTATGAGCCCGGCGGGCTAACCTGGCTGCCCTACCCCGCTCTTTTCCCTCAGCAACTATTTGGTTTTCGGTTTTTATATACCTTTGACCGCGAAGTTTAAAAGAAGAGGTTTGAGCTTATCGCCCTTAGCATGAAGCTGTTAGGCGCGAGACTGCAAGCATGGACTGTGGTCTTAAATTGTGTGATAAAAGTTTCCCTAGATGAAGATTGGTAAGAGGTTTAAAGACGAACAGGCCGATTCGAATCATCTGGGGGACAAAGTACGCGCAGACTGCATAGGAGCCGCAACTGCAGGGTTTTCAGAAAGTTGAATTTCGGCTTGATTAGCGAAACACATACTAACTAATTATGAATAACTTTGTTGAGCTTGGCAGAATAAAAACACTCATTAAAGCATGATATGTACAATTGCAGAAATAATTCCTGGCGATGCACTCGGAATTTGAAATCCAAACCACTGTATCCCGGGCGGGTCATCTTACTCCGTGAATTTATAGACGCATGGCGTCAGCAGGAAGCCCCCGCCACATGATCCTGAGAATGAGAATTGGAGACCCCAGTATCGGATCGAGACTTTTGCGGAAGCGATGAAATTCCAAATGCGTAAGAATTTGAGCCTGAGCCTGATAATATGGGTGGCGCCCGGATGATATGCTTTAAGAGGGGCTTACTAGATAGCTTATGTTAGTGGATGCCGGGTAGCTTCGTGAAGCCCTGTCTGCTTTGTAGGGGGGCTAGGGGGCTGTGTGGCGAGAGCCCATGCCCCCTCTATTCCGTCTGGCGTGTGGCGGAGAAGATCAAGATCCCTAATAGTAGCCTTCTTGAGGCCCCCTCACCTCCCTCAGTCTTCGTGGGCTGGACTGGCTACCCAAAGGTCAGGATCGCACCCTCAGTCTCAGTGGGCGATGGTGATGCATGGATATATGATGCGCCTGAAAAATGGCTTGACCTAAGCATGGACGAGATTCTCAGGATGAGGCTTAGCCTCGTGAGAGGCTATATGACAATCGATGTCAGAAAGCACATGCTGATCGAGGATCTAAAGCTTATCGCATCCTCAGTGAGATCTGTTGACCTTGAGCTGAAGTTCGCAAAGCCTCCGAAGCCTGAAGTAAAGTTCGACATAAACTCACCGCCGCTCGGACCTGCGGGAATAGTGGAGAAGCTCAGGATTGTGGATGAGCCGAGGATAGAAAAGCCTATTAGGAGAGTTCTCTCAGATAATGATCTGAAGGCATCTGAGGCTGTTCTCCAACTTTACTCCAGCGGCATCCCAGTATCCCGAATACAGAGGATCTTCTCGGTCGGAGGCCTCGGCGTTGAGGGCTTGAGGAGGATCGTGCCGACTAGGTGGTCAATAACAGCCGTCGACTCGTTAATTTCCAAGAAGTTGATCGAGGAGGTGAAGAGGCTCCCGGTCACCGACTCATATCTCTTCTTCGAGAGGAGGGTTGCGAGGAACACCTTCATTGCGGTGATCGCGCCGCATGCTTGGAGCTATGAGTGGATCGAGGCATGGTTCCCATACACCACCTGGAACCCCGGAGTTGAGGTTGAGGTTGAGGGAGACTGGGAGGATTATAGGGGCAGGACGACGTACGCCTCGCTCGGCGGATGCTATTATGCCGCCAGGCTTGCCACGGCCGAGTTCATGCTGAGAACTAGGAGGCAAGGGACGGCCATCCTGATCCGCGAGATATACGAGGGATTCTTCCTACCGATAGGAGTATGGTTCGTCAGGGAGAACCT
>CALJVH010000039.1 GCA_937974645.1 uncultured archaeon
ATTAGACCAAGACTATAATTTTTACCATTCTAGACCTGGCTTCTGCCGCATCTAGGGCAGAATAAGCCCGCCACGGGCTTTGCGCCCCCACAGAACCTGCAGAATGGCGCGAGTGCCTTCGAGATCGCTAACCTCCACCCAACCTTCTCCCTAACTGCCCTATATTCCGGGCTTCGATAATAATTCAGTATGTGGCTAATCCTCTCCTTATAAACTGGATGTGTGCTAAGCGGCTCAAAGGCTGGGTTCTCAGACACCGGCGCATTCTTCGCCAGCTTCTTGAGAAGGCTTATGGGCTTCGCCGGATCATCCGAGACTATCAGCGCGGCCCTATCTGCCGAGATCTCCGACTCCCTATGCCATGAGAAGAGCATCAACCTGAGAACCGGCGAAATTACGTTTAATAACCCTCCCATAAACTCGAGGGAGAATTCTGCGCCCCTCAGTAGCAACTCGGCTATTGTGTGGTATTTAATATGATGGCATTTTATGTGGCCGCACTCATGGCCGATGGCCGCCTTAACCTCACCCTCGTCAAGAATTCCGAGAAGCCCGAAGCTTATCACTAAGAAATACTGATCCTTCATTCCGAACGTGAATGCTGTCGGCGCGTCTGATTCCAGCAGGTAGGCTTTTGGAAGTCTGGAAAGTCCCAAGATTACACCACATTCCCTAACAATTGAACCAAGCTTGGATGAGAAGTCGATCTTGCTAGAACATTCTTCGAGTCTGGATAGGGCTGATCTAATGTGATGCTTAACTATGAGCTCGTCGAATAGCGGCGAGAGCGCTTCAAAGTTCTTCAAGCTTTCCATCGCGTCTCGATCCGGTGGGTATACAAAGTCTAATGCCTCTAAATCATGTTTCGTCAACTGAACTACTCTTTCGCCGCATCTAATGCAGAATATTTTCTCAATCGCCATGAACGCTCCGCAGTTCGGGCAGGCTCTCTGCATTCAACGTCATAAACCATGGTTAGGCTTAATGAACATTTTTCCCTTAATCTTGAAGAGCGCTAAGCTTAATACTTGCAAGCATCCGGCGGCTCCTTGAAGGAGGGCTTGAAGTTTCTTCCGCTACTTGCGGTCTTATTGCTGGCTTCTCAGCCGTCCATGATGCTCATCACGATAGACCCGAGCGGGGTTGTCGAGGCTTATCTGAGCCTGAAAACGTTTGATGGGTTGAATGAGGTGAGGCTGCCGGCTGAGCCTATCCCAGAGACGATCGAGGTCAGGGTTGGCGGCGAGTATGCTGTCGCGATATACGAGGACGGGATGCTCTACTTTTTCTCGCCAGTAGGGGAGGAGGCGGAGATAACTTATTTGGTCAATATATCAGCGAGGAATGGCATTTTTAGCTTCAGCATTAGTGAGGGGAACTTGACGCGATTGAGAGTGTCTCCCCAGATAATTCTGCTAACAGTTCCGAAGAACATCGAGGGAATGGAGTATGTTGAGGGTGATCTAGTGATAGAGTTCTATGGACCGGAGGAGATAGAGTATGCCGTGAGAACTGGTGTGACAACGACGGCGAGCATAGAGATTTTCACCACGGAGACTCAAATGACCGGCACGCGGACATTCGAGCCTCCTGGGAGTTCCGGAGTCCGGCTCATGGATCATGCAATCATGATGGGCGTGATCGCCTTATTGGCTGGCGCGATCTCCGCGGCCGTGATTTACTCCAGATCTAAGAGGAGGGGGGTCTTGGCCGAGGCTCAGGGCTTAACCAAGCTTGATAGGATGATCCTAGAGGCTATCGAGAACGCGGGCGGCTCGATCCTTCAGGGAGAGCTTCAAGCCGCCCTCGGCCTGCCGAAAACCACGCTCTGGAGGCATGTTAAGAAGCTCGGGAAGCTCGGATACATACAGATCGTGAAAGAGGGGGCGTTAAACAGGCTTATACTTCTCAGGAAGCCGGTTAAAGAGTTTCGGCCGAATTCCTAGCTTTGAAACCATTTGGAACCGGGATTCCTAGGATTCCCTAAAATCAGCACCACTTAATACCATATTCGGTGGTTGTGCGATGATGAAGATGAGGTTAAGCCTCCAAGTAATCGCCATTACGCTTCTCCTCCCGCTGATAGCATCTCCGGTAATGGCGGTGTATGGTCAGGCTGCGGGCTACGTGGATTCTGATTCCAGTAGAGACCTTCAAAGGCTGAGGCTGCGCGCTTCCATCCTGCAGATGATCTTGGAGAGGGCGATAGATGCGGCGAACATATCCGAGCCTTTAAGAAGTGAAGCCGAGGCTCTGATCTCCATGAACGTTTCAGCGCTCTCCGAGGATGAACTTAAGAGGTTCATCGCCGAGGCTGAGTCACTTTTAGCCGAGATAAGAGAGTCTCTGAGGCGCGAGTACAATGTAACGCTGAGTCAGGAGCGCGTTGCCATGAGGCTTCTGGAGAGGATTAGGGAGAGGCTGAACCTGACGTTTGCGAAGATTAACATGACTCCGAGCGAGGCAGAGCAGATAAGAGAGAGGATTAGGGAGTGGGTTAGGGAGAGAGCTGGAGAGAACCTGACGGTCAGAGATGTCGCCCACCTCCTGAAGGGTATCAGGGAGGTGCTGAGGCATAGATGGGTCATGAGATTCTCAGAGGGGGCGATGAATTACTCAGAGAAGGCAGCCGAGTCCGGCGTGCTCTTTGGCCTGACAAACGCCTTGAACGCGTCGAGCAAGGTCCTCGCGGTCCTCGGAAGGGTTAAGGAGAGGCTCATAGAGGTTAATGCATCAGAGGCCGCGGTAGAGGCGATAGAGCATGCTATGGAGAAGATAACATCAGCGAGAGAGATCCTGAGGCAGTTGATTGAGAGGGTGTCCACGGATCACCCGCTTGGAAATGCTACGCAAGAGAGGGCTAGAGAGGAGCTGGGATCGATCCTAAGGGAGAGGGCGGAGAAGCTTAATGAGACAATCGAGGAATATCTCGGCAGGCTTCGGGAGCTCAGGGATAAGGCGGTGGAGCTGAACCTAACGGGCCTCGCGGAGGAGATAGAGAGGGAAGCTGCTAATCTCGAGGCGCTTAAGGACAGAGTAGCTTCGGGCAACCAGAGCTTGGGCGATATAGTCAGCGCGATGGCCTCGGCCAAAGGATTAATCAAGCGCGCTGAGAATTTGATAGAAAAGGCGACCAAGAAAATAAGCGAGACCATGCCGCCCATAGCTCCGCCAAGAGGAGGACCTCAGCCGGGTGGGAAAAGGCCGTCAACAACCCCACCAGGCCAACTCGGTAACCAGCCCGGAAAAAGATAGCAGGGCCTCATTTATCCTTTCTTTTTCCTGATTTTGTATGATTTTTTCACGAATTCTAGGAAGAGCGGTGAGGGTGTTCTCGGCCTGCTCCTGAACTCTGGGTGAAACTGCACTCCGAGTATCCAAGCATCCTTGAGCTCTATGCCGCATATTGTTCCATCCAGCTCATCGTATGCTGAGATTATGAGGCCCTTCTCTGCCGCTAGCTCTGCATATCTTTGGTTTATGTGATATCTATGCCTGAACCTCTCAATTATCCTCTCTGACTTATATGCTTCATGGAGCTTTGTTCCCTTAACAAGCTTCACCAGTCTCCCACCGAGCTTCATTGTCCCTCCCTTGAGGCCGATCTCGCGCTGCTCACTAAGAAGATCCACGACCGGGTGCAGCGTATTTGGATCGACTTCAGTTGAGTGAGCATTCCTCAACCCTAGCACGTACCTTGAGAATGCGACAAAGAGTAGCTGTGCTCCGAAGCATATTCCGAGAAGCGGTATCCGCTCCTTTATCGCTTGCTCAGCAACCATTATCATTCCCTCCACACCCCTTGCGCCGAAGCCCGGGGTAAGGAGTATCCCATCAACATGATTCAGCATCTCAAGCTTCCCGGGGTCACGCTCAAACTCTTCAGTTTCTATCAGGATGAGGTCGGCCTTGAGATTGAGCCAAGCGGCCGATGCTCTGAGCGCCTCAATTATGCTAATATAACTATCATAGATCATGCAGTACTTCCCGGGAATCGCTATTCTGACGCGATCCGCGGGCTCCTTAAACCTCTTAATCAACTCACCCCACTCATTTAGACTCCGATAATCCGGCTTTCTTCGCGGAAGCTTTAAGAGGTCACATATGAGGTCCCCGAGCCCCTGTTTCTCGAAGATCATCGGTAATTCGTAGGGCGTCTCAAGATCCGGGTCAGAGGCCACAGCGTGCTTCGGCACGTTGCAGAAGAGACTTATCTTCTCCTTGACCTCGTCTGGGAGCTCGACCTTACTCCTGCCTACTATTATATCGGGCTGGAGACCCATGCTCTGGAGTAGCCTCACACTGTGCTGGGTCGGCTTCGTCTTGAGCTGGCCAACAGTTTCTAGGGAAGGGATGAGAGTGACGTGAACTAGGATTACCACCTCCTTGCCGAGCTCGAGTATGAGTTGTCTCAGTGCCTCGAGGAATGGCATGACCTCAATGTCTCCGACGGTCCCGCCGATTTCAACGAGCAAGACGTCCGGCTTAAGCCTCTGCGATGCCCTCAGGATCCTCCGCTTTATCTCATCGGTTATGTGGGGTATGACTTGTATCGTTTTGCCGAGGAACTCGCCGACCCTCTCCTTCAGGATTACGCTCAGGTAAACCTGGCCGGACGTGATGTTATTCGATGGATGCATATTTATCTCGAGGAACCGCTCATAGGTCCCGAAGTCCTGATCTATCTCGGCTATCCTGAACCTGTAGCCCGGGGCCGCCTCGAACTCCCAGACATCCTCGCAGACAAAGACTTCACCGTGCTCCACCGGGTTAAGCGTTCCAGGATCGACGTTTAGGTACGGGTCTATCTTCACGGCATCAACTGTGTAGCCCCTGAATTGGAGAAGCTTCCCTATCGAGGCTGTCACGACTCCCTTTCCGAGTCCGCTCAAGACCCCGCCGGTGATGAAGATAAACCTCGTGTCCGATCTATTCATCATTTAATCCACTCCCTCACGCGGTGTGAAAGCCTCAGACCAAAGCATTTTCTTACAGCCTTTGCGCATAACCCACCAACTCTTTGATAGATTTGAAGTCTTTCCCGGTGAGAAACCTTCTTAATCCCTCGATGATCTCTCCGAATATATCAAGATCCCTCCTAGCTATTGCCGAGCCTACTCCAACCGCATTAGCTCCTGCCAAGATCAGCTCTAGAGCCGCCCTCCAGCCATCCACGCCGCCCATACCGATTATCGGCGCATCGGGAAACTCTCGCCTAATCTCGTAGACTACGGCGACCGTTATGGGCCTGATACATGGGCCCGAGAGTCCTCCGAAAATGTTGGATAGTATCGGGGTCATGGACTCCGGGCTTATTGCCGCCGCGCGAATAGTGTTTATCGCTGTTATGCCGTCGGCGCCCGAGCCAAGGTAGCGGGAGACTACGTCCGGCCTGGCCTGATGGATTGAGATCTTCGCGAAGACGGGCTTAGAGGATACGCTCCTAACAGCCCCGATTATCCTGCATGTTAGCTGGAGGTCTGAGCCTATCTCCAGCCCATAGCCGCTGACGTGGGGGCATGAAAGGTTGAGCTCAAGCCCATCGCATCCGGCTTCCAGAGCGTGCTCGGCGACCTTCATAAATTCGCCTTCATCTCCTCCACCTATGCTCGCTATCATCGGTGTCCTGATGTTTTCCGCCGCCTTCTTCAGCTCAGTCTTAAAGGCCGCCATCCCCGGATTCGGAAGCCCCATCGCATTGAGATAGCCGAAGCCGAGGTCCACGAAAACCGGGTTCTGGTAGCCCTCCCTCGGCTCCCAAGTGATAGTCTTGGTAGTTATTGCTCCTGCGCCAGCCTCCTCAACCCTCTTCATCAAGCTATAAGAGGATCCGAGGATTCCCGATGCAAGGACCGTCGGGTTTCTCAGCCGGAGGCCAGCGAGCTCGACCTCAAGATCCAGCGACATGCCTTCCAACTCCCATCCCAACGCGGGGCTCACCATCCTCCAGCGCCAAGATCCCGCGCAGATATACTCTCTTTACCTCAGCCTTGACAATCCAGCCGCCAAAGGGAGAGTATTTCGCCTTTGATGCGAACTCCGATGGATCTATCACATGCTCCTTCCCCAGCTCCACGATCACCACGTCTCCGTCCATTCCCGGGGCAAGCGAGCCCTTCCGCGCGCCAAGGATCTCCGCTGGCCTACGAGAATAGAGATCTAGGACTCTCGGTGGCATGTCGCCATTCAATATCTGGGTCAAGATTATCGGCAGGTAGATCTCTAGGCCTGGGAAGCCCGGCGGAACCTCATCGTAGTCTTCGCGGAGCTTTTCCTCGAGCAGGTGCGGTGCGTGGTCCGATGCTATCGCGTCCACGAGCCCGGATCTCACAGCGTTCAGCATCGCCTCGGCATCACCCTTACTCCTAAGAGGCGGGTTCACCTTCGCCACTCCTCTGAGCATCATCATAACATCCGATGATAGGAGAGCGTGATGGAGCGTCACGTCGCATGAAATGCTTGCCCCGCAGAGCTTTGACGATGCGATTCTTAATATTGAGTCGTTGGTTGTCAAGTGCGTGAAGTGCAGCCTTAGGCGCTTATTCCTGGCAATCTCCAGAATCCTCTCTACGGCCTTGATCTCCGCCAGCTTAGGCCTGATTTTACAATGGTCCTCGATCCTCGGTCGGACGATCGCACTTCTCTCCCGCGCTATAATCTCCGGGTCTTCGGGGTGGATCACGATCAGGTTTTCCTCAAGATATTTGAGGAGCCCGGGCAACTTATCATAGTCCTCCGGATAGATCTTGAAGCCGCACGCGATCTTCTTGATCTCTGGTATTTCGTGTGGGTTTCTGGGCGCTCCGCAGTAGAGGGCGAAGTCTACGAGGGTCTTACTCCTTGCAATCTCGAGCTTCTCCCTCAGCACCGCCAAAGAATCTACAAATGGATCGTTGTTCGGCATGTCGACGACTAAGGTCACGCCTCCCCTCAGGGCTGCAAGTGTCCCAGTGTACCAATCCTCCTTATGGGCTTGGTTGAAATCTCTCATGTGGACGTGCATATCCACCATGCCTGGGAGCATGAGCTGACCGAGGCCGAGCACGACCCTCTCCTCGGCTTCGGGCGTGAGAGCTGGGTTAGACACCGAGATTATTAAGCCATCGTTTATTGCGACGGCGGTCTCGATTAGCCTGCCGCCCACGTAGGCCCTTCCCTCAATGACCAGATCGGCCCTCAAGACTCATCGGCCTCTAAGATCGGCGCGATTGCCTCCCCACCAAGGATCGGACCATCCTTGCAAACTCTAAGCCCTAGCGGCTCGATGGAACATGAGCCGCATATTCCTGCGCCGCATTTTATGATTCTCTCGAAGGATGCCTCAACCGGCACGCCCACCCTCAAGCATTCTCGGCTCACGGCTAGGTTCAGCTCCTCCTTTCCGCAGACATAGACCTTATCAAAACTCCCGCTTCGAACCATTCCTCTGAAGAGGTCGAGAACCGTTCCCCTGTAGCCAGATAATCCATGCTCGACTGAGACCTCAACTTCTCCGAACCTTCCGAACTCTTCCTGGTGGAAGATATCCTCATCGGACTTGAAGCCTAAGAGCGCCTTCACGCCGCATCCATCCGCCTTCAGCCTCTTCGCCAAGAAGTATAGCGGCGCGAGGCCATATCCGCCGGCAACCAGCAGCACGCGGCCACCCGAGACCTGCCTGAATCCTCTTCCCAATGGTCCGCGGATGAAGACTCTATCGTCGATCGCGAGCCCATCATGCATGCGGCTCGTGACCTTTCCGACCCTCGCCACTATGAACTTGATGTACTCGCCCTCCGCGTCTGCAAAGCTCAGTGGTATCTCGCCGACGCGGGGTATCCAAAGCATCGCGAACTGGCCCGGCTCCGGCTCGATGGGATCTTCTAGAATTATCTCGTACTCCTTGATGCTATTAGTCGGGCTTCTTATGTTCGTGATTTTCCCGACCCTGTAACTCATGTCCTCGACTCCAGCTGCCGCGCGATGTCATCGAATGTTAGGGCTAGGCCGCAGTACTCGCAGACTAGCTTGAGCGGCTCATAGCTCACTGTTCTGAACCTCGGCTTCACCGGCTCATTCCGCTGATTCGTGACACAGCTCGGGTTCTTGCACCTGAGGAACCCCTCGACGATCTTGGGCGGAACCGCCTTCCTCTTCTCGACCACTTCGTAGTCCTTTACGACATTTATCGTCGCCATCGGCGCCAGGAGCGCGATCTTATCCGTGTCCTCAGGCCTAAGCGCCAATCCCTCGACCTTAATTATGTCCTTTCTGCCTAACTTCCCGCTTTCGACATTCATTACCAAGGCAACCGTGAAGCCCTCCTTTCCTGTTATCCTCATGAGCCTCAGGATGCTGAGCGCCCGGCCGGCGGGAATATGATCTATGATGGTCCCATTTCTTATCTTCGCCACGAGCAGGGGTTTCTCCGCCATCGCGCCTTCACCCCATCAAGATTAGTTTGAGGAGGGCCATCCTCACGGGAACGCCGAGCGCCGCCTGCTCGAAGTATTTGGCATATGATGTTGAGTCCACCTCAAAGCTTATCTCGTCCACCCTTGGCAAAGGATGGAGTATCGCCAAGCTATCCTTAGCGCTCCTGAGGCTCTCACCCGTTATCACGTAGCTTCCCCTTACCATCTCGTATTCGCTTGGATCTGGAAACCTCTCCCTCTGGATCCTGCTGGCGTATAGGACGTCGAGCTCTCCCATTACCCCCTCTAACCTCTCGACCTCCCTGAACTCCACCCCGGCCTCCACTAGCAGTTCGCGGGTATCATCCCTGACCCTCAGTTGCGGCGGCGAAATCAAGTAGAGCCTTTCTATCCTAAACTTCGTCAGGGCAGCTATAAACGAATTCGTCGCCCTGCCGTATTTCAGGTCTCCTAGAACGCCTATCGTTAACCCGTCTATCCTTTCGTGGAATCTCCTTATCGCGTAAAGGTCTATCATGGCTTGTGTTGGGTGGTTTCTGCTCCCATCGCCAGCATTTATCACGGGCTTCTCGGCGATCTCCGCGGCGAGCTTGGCCGCGCCCTCCAGCCTATGCCGTATCACGATTACGTCTGAGTATGAGTCAAGCATCCTTATCGTGTCCGAAAGGTTTTCACCCTTCGCTATTGAGCTCTTCTCTGTCTCACCGAGATCTATCACCTCTCCGCCGAGCCTCAGCATCGCTGTGTGAAAGCTGAGTCTAGTCCTCGTGCTCGGTTCGAAGAATGCTGTAGCCATTATTCTCCCCTTGAGGACGGCTGACCACCTTTCGGGCGCCTTGAGGATTTCATCAGCCGCCTCGAATATCTTCTCAAAGTCCCGCCTACTCAGATCATTCACGGATATTATGTCCCTTCCCCTCAGCATCCAGCATCACCTCCCTCGAGCCTTCCCAAGATCGAGATCAGCTGGCTCAGGGTTATCATCGAGGTTAACCTGACACCGAGCCTCGCCAGCCTCTCCCGCGCGCCCTCCTCTCTATCAACAACAACGAACGCATCCTCGATAACGAGACCCTCGGACCTCAATGCTGAGACCGCTCTTTCCAGCGATGATCCCGTCGTCGCGACGTCATCCAAGACAAGCGCTCTCAGACCTGGCAAGAAGTCTCCCTCGATCAGTTTTTGTGTGCCATGGAATTTCGCCTCCTTCCTGACATACATCATCGGCTTCTCCATAATTAGCGCTAGGGCCGTCGCCAGCGGTATCCCGCTCGATTCGACGCCTGCCACTATCTCGAAGTCTATTCCCTTGACGCTTTGAGCGCATAGCTCTGCTAATGTCTTGAATTCCACCGGATGTGATAGGATGGCTCTCAAGTCTATGTAGATCGTGCTCTCGCCTCCGGAGCTGAGGATGAATCTCCCAATCTTCACGCAATTGGCCCTTCTAAGGATCTCCGCAATCTCATTCATATAGGACATTTCTCTCAGCCTCCACTATCATGCGGGCTGCCTCGAAAGGCTTCTCCGCTACCGTTATTGCCCTACCGACTATCTCGAAGTCCCCTCCCATTCTGAGTGCGTGGGCTGGTCTTGCCCCCTGAGTTATTACCCCAGGTGAGAGAATTACCTTTCCCGGAAGAATGTTTCTCGCCTCCGAGATCAGGTCTCCCCGTGTCGCTCCGACCACCACACCCTCAACACCTGCTGCTTTAGCCTCCCTCAACAATCTATGAAAGCTCTTCTGGAAGAGCCAAGCCTGTGAATGGCTCATTGCGACGACACCGAATAGGTCTATTCCTCGCTTCACCTCGCTGAGCCCTCCTTGGAATAAGTGGGCTATCGCAGCATCGAACCCCATTCTCTTGAAGTCCTCTAGTACGACTTGGATTATCTCAGGTATGTCGGAGAGCTTGAAGTCCGCGATCATGTAGAATTCTTCCCTAAACCGGTTTAGGATCTCGGATATGCCGTCGAAGTCTATGGAGAGGCTTAGAGGCAACCCGATCTTCACGCCAACTATGAGGTCACGAAGTCCGTCAAGGAGGTCCATGCATCTCCTGAGAAGGAGGTTTTTCTCCGCCAAGCTATCATGGAGATCGAGGGCGAGTATGAGCCTGCTCCGCCTATCTTCCGAGACCCTCCAAAGCTTTTCCGGAGCTTTTCTACGCGGGACCTGGGCCACGAAGCCCTTACCTCATAGATGTCGATGTCGTTATAAGGATTCTTCTGACATATCTTTCAAAAACGCTTTTTAACCGTAACTGATTTTGCCTGCGATGGAGATCCATCATTATTGGCCATGGTTGCTAAGAGCTTTCACAAACTCTCTCACAAGCCTCCTAACTGCTTTCTCCGGGTTCTTAAAGTTCCTCTTTATCTCCGTGATTATCCTGCTCCCCGCTATCACACCCTCAGCGCCAAGCCTTACGAGTTCAACTGCTTGGCCCGGCTTTGAGACGCCAAAGCCGACTGCTACGGGCTTATTGGAATTTAGCCTCTTACTTCTTTGGAGGAGTTGGATCGCGGTCGGCGGCAGCATATCCCTCTCGCCAGTCGTCCCCTTTAGGGATACGAGATATGCGAAGCCCATCGTCTCTTCAAGGATCCTTGCGAGCCTCTCATCGCTCGTTGTCGGCGCGGCGAGGAGAACCAACGAGATGCCGTGCTTCATAGCGATCTTCCTCACAGGGCCGGCCTCCTCGAGCGGTAGATCAGGTATTATGATGCCCTCAACCCCGCGCCTCGAAGCTTCTTCCATGAATCTCCTCAAACCCATCCGGTAAACTGGGTTGAGGTAGGTTAGGATCACGAGCGAGACATCACGCGATGCCGAGATTTCGCCAGCGAGCTCTAGAACGCTCTTAGGAGTTGCTCCGGCCTGAAGTGCCCTGAAAGTTGCCTCCTGAATGGTAACACCATCAGCTATCGGGTCAGAGAATGGTACTCCGAGTTCGATTATCTCGGCGCCAGCCTCAGCCATCGCTCGAAGGATCCTTTTACACGCCTCTATGTCAGGGTATCCGCCCGTGATATATGGCACAAAGAGCGCGCGGCCATCATTCTTCGCCCGTTTAAATCTCTCCTCAAGTCGATTCATTTCCCAAGCCTCCTTAGGACCACCTCTAGATCTTTGTCGCCCCTGCCCGAGAGGTTCACAATGATTATCTCATCCCTACTGAGGTTCTCGGCGAGCCTGATGGCATAAGCAAGGGCATGAGCAGACTCGAGGGCTGGCAGAATCCCCTCCGTCCTTGAGAGTGTTAAGAATGCTTGAAGCACCTCTTCATCCGTCACCGTAAAATACTCTGCTCTCCCGGTCTCCTTGAGGTAAGCATGTTCCGGTCCGACCGCGGGGTAATCTAAACCGGCCGCTATACTATGCGTTCCAGCTATCTGCCCATTCTCATCTTGAAGGACGTATGTTAATGTGCCATGTAGAACTCCCTCTGAACCTCTTACCAGGGATGCTGAGTGCTTTCCAAGATCTGCTCCCTCGCCACCAGCTTCGATCCCTACTAGCTTAGCATCCTCATCTTGAATGAAGGGATAGAAGATTCCTATTGCGTTGCTCCCGCCGCCGACACATGCCACGATGTAGTCCGGGAGCCTTCCCTCCTTTTCGAGGATCTGCTTCCTGGCCTCGACCCCTATCACGGACTGGAAATCTCGGACTATCATTGGATACGGATGTGGGCCGACGCACGATCCAAGCAAGTAATATGTCATCTCGACATTCGTTACCCAGTCCCTTATCGCCTCGTTTATCGCGTC
>CALJVH010000040.1 GCA_937974645.1 uncultured archaeon
GCTTGCGGCGAGGTGCATGGAGGAGATGATGAGGGGCGAGGCGACCCAGGCTCAGGCCGCCGCCTTCCTCACAGCACTCCGTATGCGCGGTGAGGATCCAAGAATCATAGCCGCCATGTCGGAGGTCATGAGGAGATTTGCGGTCCCGATACGAGTAAACCTTAGAAAGGGCAGGCTCATTGATACATGCGGGACTGGGGGCGACGCGGTCAAGACTATTAACGTCAGCACGGCATCAGGCCTCGTGGCTGCGGCGGCGGGATGCCATGTCGCTAAACATGGTAACAGGTCATTCACTGGGCACTGCGGAAGCGCCGACTTTCTCGAGAGTCTTGGGGTGAGGATAGACCTGGATCCGGATGTTGTCTCGAGGTGCATCGAGTCCCTAGGCTTCGGTTTCATTTATGCCCCGAGATATCATCAATCGATGAAGAATGTTATGCCCGTGAGAAGGGAAATCGGGATAAGGACCGTCTTTAATCTGCTTGGCCCCCTAACCAACCCCGCCCCGGTAAATGCTCAAGTTCTGGGGACCTTCTCCCGGGAGTTCATGGGGCGCTTGGCCGAGGCCCTGAGGCTCCTCGGAAGGGAGGAGGCCGCAATAGTGCATGGGGTCGGCGGGATAGATGAGGTGTCCATATTCTCCGAAACAGAGATCATCTGGATAAGGAATGGCAAAGTTGAGCCGGCAATCCTCAGACCGGAGAGCTTTGGGCTCGAGGGGGCGGGGATCGAAGAAGTAATTGTGAGAAGCAGGGAGGAGTGCGTCAGAAAGACCTTAGAAGCTCTCGCGGGAGCTCTTGGGAGAAACCATCCATTAACAAGGCTCCTCCTAGTGAACTCCTCGCTATCACTCGTGATCGCGGGCTTAGTTGATGATCTTAAAGAGGGTGTCGAACTAGCTTGGCGCGTGATAGAATCCGGGAAGCCGGTCAAGTTACTAAGAGATCTTGTGAAGGAGACCGGCGGCGACCAAGCGAAATCCGAGTCTTGGATGAAGGTGATAGAATGAGCTTTCTTGAGAGGGCCTGCATTCAGGCGAAAAAGAAGGTTGTGAAGGGATACTATAATCTAGAGGGCTATGAGACACCAGAGAAGAGGCCAAACATGCTTAACGCTCTTGACAGGCCGGGAGTCTCGTTGATATGCGAGCTAAAGCTCCGATCACCGTCGACGGGCACTATCAGAGAGGAGCGGGATCCAATCAACCTCGTGAAGGAGATGGAGCGCGCCGGAGCAGACGCGATTTCGATCATTACGGATCCAGACAACTTCTCGGGCTCAATACATTACCTCGCGAGAGCTTCGAGAATCACGAGCCTTCCAACGCTCATGAAGGACTTCATCGTATCGGAAGCCCAGATAGCGGCCGCCTATAGAGCTGGAGCATCCGCGGTCCTCCTAATTCACCCCGTCTTTTCGAGGGGTTATGCCGAGGTTAGCCTGAGAGATGCAATAGAACTTGCCCACAGCATGAGCCTAGAGGTTCTTCTAGAGTCTTATACGGCAGATGATTTTAATGCCTCACTACGCTATGACGTAGACCTGTTAGGTGTGAACTCTAGGAACTTGGACACGCTCGACCTCAGCCTCGACCGCGCCTACGAGATAATAGCGGCGCTTGGCGGCCGTGATGATCGGATAATCCTTGAGAGCGGGATCACTTCAGCATCAGAGATAAGGCGTTTCGCTAAGCTCGGCGTGAACAAGTTCCTAGTGGGCACTTCGATAATGCGGTCGAGAGACATAATGTCGAAGGTGAGAGAGCTTAAGGGGGCATTGGGCGATGGTTAGGGTGAAGGTCTGCGGAATAATGCGCGAGGAGGACCTCATGGCTGCTGCCATATGCGGTGCCGACGCCGTGGGGCTCATAGTTGGCTTCCCAACATCGCCGAGAAACCTCACCATTGAGAGGGCGAGAGTTCTCAGGAGAATGGCACCACCATTCCTCGACATAGTCCTAGTAATTGATGGGCGGGATAGTGACACGCTGATTAAGGCGGTCCAAGAAATAGAGCCAGACGCGGTCCAAGCGTATGGGGATATCGATCCAAATATTCTGAAAGAGCTCGGCATTAAATGGATTATCAAGCCTATCCAAGTGAGAGCGGATGCCAAACTTGATTGTGAAGGCTTTGACGCGATACTGCTTGATAGCAGCACGGGGAGGGGGCTGACGCCTGACTGGGACGTTTGTAAAAAGCTTGGCGAGAGGGTCAGGCTTCCCATAATCTTGGCCGGCGGCCTCAACCCTGAGAACGTTCAAGATGCGATCAGGATAGTCAAGCCCTATGGGGTCGATGTCTCAAGCGGTGTCGAGTCATCTCCGGGGATAAAAGACGCGCACATGATAAGAGAGTTTGTTAAGAGAGTTAGGGAGGTGGAATTGGATGAAGTATAGTCTCCCGACAAGCGATGGGAGGTTCGGGAGGTTCGGCGGGCGATACGTGCCGGAGACCCTAATGGAAGCGTTGAGTGAGCTTGAAGAAAATTATCTCAGGCTGAGGGATAACCCGGACTTCAGGCGCGAGCTTGACTACATGCTCCGGGAGTATGCCGGTAGGCCGACGCCCCTCTACCTTGCTGAGAACTTGACCAGGATAGTGGGCGGCGCGAAGATCTACTTGAAGCGCGAAGACCTGCTTCATGGAGGGGCTCACAAGATAAACAATACGCTGGGGCAAGGGTTGCTCGCCAGGCGCATGGGAAAGAAGAGGGTAATAGCGGAGACCGGCGCTGGGCAGCACGGGGTTGCGACTGCGATGGCTTGCGCGGTCTTAGGGCTGAGATGCGAGGTCTACATGGGAGAGATAGACATGGAGAGACAAAGGATGAACGTGCAGAGGATGAGGCTCCTCGGAGCCGAGGTCCATCCGGTATCATCCGGATCAAAGACGCTGAAGGACGCGATAAACGAGGCGATAAGGGACTGGGTAACGAATGTCGAGATGACATATTACTTGCTTGGATCGTGCGTCGGCCCACATCCGTATCCAATGATAGTCCGAGATTTCCAGTCCGTGATAGGGGTCGAGGCCAGGAAG